>JAGUXX010000172.1 GCA_020061585.1 Betaproteobacteria bacterium
CAGCCACGCCAGAGGCGGCTCCGGCAACGGCGCAACCTCGACCGCGCCGCACGCCGCGCGCCAGGCGCGCAGCAGATGGCTTTTGCCGGTGCCGGTTTCGCCCCAGAGATAGAGCAGGGGTTCCCGCGTCAGCCCGGCGGCATGTTCGCGCAGGGCAGCCAAAGCCTCGACATTGGGGCCGGGCAGGAAATTGTCGAAACCGGGCGCGGCGTCCGGGCGTATATCCAGAACAAGCTGGTTCATCAGGGGAAAACTCATGGGACGCGAGTTTACCAGCGTGGCCGCTCCCGACCCCGAACCGGAGAAGCTTGACAGGCGCTGACTCAGGCCACTAAATGTCGCCATGACCTTCGTTCTTCTCGCACCATGATCGCCTTGGCCGCCGCTCCGTTCGCAATGCCCGCCGCTTGCCCCGTCAACAATGTGCCGCCGGTTGTCGAGGAAGTGCTGGCGCCTGGCGAGGAGGCATCCCTGATCGCCCGCATCAAGACCCTGCTGATCGAGCGGGACGCGGTGCTGGTGGCGCACTACTACACCTCGGCGGCGTTGCAGAGGCTGGCCGAGGAAACCGGCGGTTGCGTTTCCGATTCACTCGAAATGGCGCGTTTCGGACATGCCGCGAAACAGCAAACCCTGGTGGTCGCCGGGGTGCGTTTCATGGGCGAGACGGCGAAGATTCTGAATCCGGAAAAACGCGTGCTGATGCCCGACCGCCGCGCCGAATGTTCGCTTGATCTGTCCTGCCCGGCGGAGGATTTCAGCCGTTTCTGCGACGCCCATCCGGAGCGCGAGGTGGTGGTCTACGCCAATACCTCGGCCGCCGTGAAGGCGCGCGCCGACTGGATGGTGACCTCCAGCATCGCGGTCAAGGTGGTGGCGCATCTGCATGCCCAGGGCAAGCGGCTGATCTGGGCGCCGGATCGTTATCTGGGCGACTACGTGCGGAAGGCCACCGGCGCCGACATGCTGCTCTGGCAAGGCTCCTGCGTGGTTCATGAAAAATTCAAGGCGGACGGCATCGAGGCGTTGAAAGCCGAATACGCCGATGCGGCGGTGCTGGTGCACCCGGAGTCGCCGGCCGGCGTCATCGCCCTGGCCGATGTGGTGGGTTCGACGACGCAATTGATCCGCGCGGCGGCCGAATTGCCGCAGCGCACCTTGATCGTCGCCACCGACAACGGCATCTTTCACAAGATGCAACTCGCCGCGCCCGGCAAGACGTTGCTCGAAGCGCCGACCGGCGGTCAGGGCGCGACCTGCGTGTCCTGCGCGCATTGCCCGTGGATGGCGATGAACAGCCTGAAAGGCTTGCTGCATGTGCTGGAAACCGGCGCCGACGAAATACGGGTCGACCCGGCGGTCGGCCGCCGCGCGGTGGTGTCGATCAACCGCATGCTGGCATTCGCCGGTCAGGCCGGCATCGGCATCGCCGGCATGAGCGGGGATTGAGCGAGTGATCCATTTCACTGTCCGGGGGCTCGCGATGTGGTCCTATCCCCCGGCCCAATGACCTTGTCCATTCATCCAGGAGCAGCAACATGAGTATCGCAAAGGAATTCAAGGCCTTCGCCATGCGCGGCAACGTCGTCGATCTGGCGGTCGGCGTGGTGATCGGCGCGGCGTTCGGCAAGATCGTCAATTCCCTGGTGCAGGATGTCATCATGCCGATAGTCGGCGCGCTGCTGGGCGGCGTCGATTTCAAACAGTTCTACATCAACCTGGGCGCCACCGCCTATGACAGCCTGGAACTGGCGGAAAAAGCCGGCGCGCCGCTGATCAAGTACGGCGCCTTCATCAACAGCATGGTCGATTTCGTCATCATCGCCTTCGCCATCTTCATCGCGGTCAAGGCCATCAACCGTCTCAAACGCCAGGAGCAGGCCGCGCCCGCCGCGCCACCGCCGACTCCGGAAGACGTCTTGTTGCTGCGCGAAATCCGTGACGCGTTGAACAAGTGACACCCGACCGCCGGCGCTGCCTGCAAGCCCTCTTCGTGCTGCCCTGGTTCGGCCTGGCGCAAGCCCGGACGATCGACGATCTGCTGGGCGCGATCAGCGTTCCGCAAGCCGAACAGGCGCTGCGCGAGAGTCTGGCTATCGGCGCCCGCAAGGCGATTGCCAGTCTCGGCCAGGAGAACGGTTTTTACGGCGACCCCAAGCTCAAAATCGGCTTGCCGAAGAATTTTTCCCGCGCCGAGAAATTTCTGCGCGGTATCGGACAAGGACGCAAGGTCGACGAACTGGTGTTGGCGATGAACCGCGCGGCGGAGTCCGCGGTGCCGAACACGCTGGATCTGATCATCGATTCGATTGCCGGCATGAGTGTTCAGGATGCCAAAACCATCCTCACCGGCGGCGACGACTCGGCGACCGCGTATTTCCGCAAGACCACCGAAAATCATTTGTCGGAAACGCTATTGCCGGTGATCAAATCGGTGACCGAGAAAAGTGATTTGGCGCGTGCCTACAACAACCTCGCCGCTACGCTGGCCAGATTCGGCATCCGCGGCGAGCGGGAAACGGTCGAAGCGTATGTCAACCGGAAAGCGCTGGATGGCATTTACCAGCGCATCGGCGAAGAAGAACGCAGCATGCGCGCCAACCCGTCGCAATATGCCGGCAGCGTGCTGGGCGAGGTACTGGGTTTACTGAAATAAATATTCGCAATCCGTGGCGGAGCCGGTTAGTTAGCGGGTCGAGCCGACCGTTCGCCATATTTCAAACATGAAGGAGTCGAAACATGCAGATCAAGACAACGGTATTAAGCAGCCTGACGATCGCGTTGCTGAGCGGCGGCATGTCGCACGCACAGGCCGCCGAAGCCCCCTATTACAACCCGGCCAATAGCGCCAGCCAGACCGGCAAGACGGTCGGCTACGAGTTGTACAAGACCATCGGTTGCCCGGGACGCGGCATCCTCGATGCGCCTTGTGCCGGTCCGGCTCCGGCGGCCCCCGCTGCGCCGATGCCCCAACCGATGGCGGAAAAATCCGCGCCGACGCCGCTGAGCGTCGATAGCGATGGCGATGGCGTGCCGGATGACAAGGATCGCTGTCCCGGCACGCCGAAAGGCGCCAAGGTCGACGCCCAGGGTTGCGAACTGGATGGCGACCAGGATGGCGTGGTCGATCGTCTCGACCAATGCCCGACCACCCCGCCCGGTCGCAAGGTCAATGCCGAAGGTTGCGAGCTGGACGGCGATGGCGACGGGGTCGTCGACGCCCTCGACCAATGCCCGACCACCCCGCCCGGTCGCAAGGTCAATGCCGAAGGGTGTGAACTGGACGGCGATGGCGACGGGGTCGTCGACGCCCTCGACCGATGCCCGACCACCCCTCCCGGTCGCAAGGTCAATGCCGAAGGTTGTGAACTGGACAGCGATGGCGACGGGATCCTGGACATCGCCGACCAATGCCCCGATACGCCGGCCGGTGATCGCGTCGACTCCAAGGGTTGCTCATTGCCCAAGGTGATGAATCTGCAGGGTGTCAACTTCGACGACAACAAGGACGCGCTGCGCCCGGATGCGGCCGCGATTCTCGATGATGCGGTAGCCACGCTGAAGCGTTACCCGGGACTGAAGGTGGAAATCGCCGGCCATACCGACAGCCGCAACAGCGATGCCTACAACCTGGAGCTGTCGCAACGTCGCGCCGAAACGGTGCTGAACTACTTCGTCAGTCAGGGTATCGAAGCCGATCGCCTCGCCGCCCGTGGATACGGTGAAGCCGAGCCGATCGCCGACAATGGCACTCGGGACGGCCGCTTCAAGAATCGCCGGGTGGAGCTGCGCAGTCTGGATTGAGCGCTAAGCGCAAATAAACCGGCCAAGCAAGCGGGCCAGGCGTCGAGTCAATGTGGTGATGCTGGCGCGGCTAGTGTGGTGCGCTTCCTGTCCAGTAATGTTCGTCCTGGCCGGCAGCAGTTGGAGCATCACCCCGAGTAGACCCGGATGATCGAGTTCGGACGCACGACCGAGATCAATCCGGGCAAGCGCTGGCCCTATCGCGATCCCCTGTTTTTTTCCTGTCAAGGCTCAGTAGAGCGTCAGCCGCGCCACGTTGGATATTTCGGACAGGTTGTTGTTGCCGTCGACAGTGCGCACGGCGATATACAGTGTGCTGCCAGAGATGCCCTGCACGGCTTGCTGCCACACCGAATACAGCGGGGTCTGTGGCGTCACCAGCAAGGGCAACACGTGCGCGCCGGAAAAATCGTTGGATTCCGACACATACAAGACATAACTGCCGGCATTGTCGGACAGGCTCAACGCCGGTGCGGCATTGCGCGATACGCTGTCACCGGTTGCCGGCGACAGCAACAGCACGCCGGCGCGACTTCCCGCCAGTGCGCCACCCTGATTCAGTTGCAAAAGCGTCGTCGCCATCAATTCCTCGGTGATCACGATGCGGTCGGCCATCTGGCCAATCTTGTCTTGCGTCTCCAGAATACGTTCAGCCATCGTGCCGATGTCCTGCGACAGGACCAAGACGCTGTTGGTCATCGTCAGCACCAACGGATCGGTGGTGCAGGTGGTGAACGCCTGCGAAACGCTGGAAGTGCCCAACGCGCACAAAGTGAATCCAAGCAGGGAAATTCGGGATAGGGAGCGGGGTGTTGACGTCATCAGAAGGTCCTCCGGCGATATTTTCAAAGCCGCAAAGACTAATGACGAGGTTGGGGTGCGCTCAAGAAATGTTATGTTGCCGCACCAATTTCACTTGCTCGGATGGGTGAATTTGCCTCAGTGCGCAGTTGATTAATTTCTCCCCGACAGTCTGCTAGTGTGGTGCTGCACGCTTGCCGGTACATATAAAACGGATGGATTTTCCCGTCAGGCAAGGCGCGAGCCCGCGGCCGTATGGGGTATACGGCAAGGGCTCGCAACGACGCATGGCGGGAAAAGCCGCC
>JAGUXX010000072.1 GCA_020061585.1 Betaproteobacteria bacterium
CCAGGCGTATTCGACGCCCTTGCGGTTGGTCCAGACGTTCTTGCAGGTCACCGAACAGGTGTGGCAACCGATGCACTTGTCCAGGTTGAAGACGAAGGCGAATTGCGCTCTGACTTTCATATAAATCTCCTATCTCGTAGCCCGGATGCAGTGCAACGGAATCCGGGGATTTGCCAACCACCCGGGATTCCGCCTTCGGCTTCATCCGGGCTACAAAAAACTGTTAACCACCGAGGCTCTGGGGTAGCAGCACCCAGCCATGAGACCCGTCACCTTTGAACCTCGGCGGTTAAACCCTTTGCTCCCCTTGTTCCGTCACCCCGGCGCAGGCCGGGGTCCAGTGCGTTGAATCCTGGATTCCGGCATTCGCCGGAATGACGGGAGTGGGAGCGCTATTCATACCGATCCGATCACTTCGATCGCATCATTTGGGCAAGCATCACTTCGGTCCAACTCCGACCGGGTTGCGCTGCATTTCCCGTTCCGGCGTCAGCGGCCGCTCCAGCCAGTCGATGTTCTGATCCTCGATGCGATGCAGCACCACCACCTCGTCGCGTTGGCAGCCGACCGTGCCGTAGTAGTTGAAGCCGTAGGCGAGCTGGACATAGCCGCCGACCATATTGGTCGGCTTGACGATGACCCGCGTCACCGAGTTGAGAATGCCGCCGCGCTTGCCGGTGGACGGGCTGCCGGGCACGTTCACGTTCTTCTCCTGGGCGTGGTACATCATCGCCATGCCGCGCGGCACCCGCTGCGACACCACCGCTCTGGCCATGGTGGCGCCGTTGGCGTTGATCGCCTCGACCCAGTCGTTGTCATTGATGCCGACACTCTTGGCGTCGTCCTCGGAGATCCACACGTAAGGCCCGCCACGGAACAGGTTGAGCATGCGCAGGTTGTCCTGATAGGTGGAGTGAATGCCCCACTTGGAGTGCGGCGTGATCCAGGACAGCGTCAAATGCGGCTTCTTCAGCACGCTGGCCGGCACCTTCTCCTTCGCCTTCATGTCGACCGGCGGGCGGAACGTGCAGAAGCCTTCGCCGAAGTCGAGGAACCACTCGTGATCCTGATAGAAGTGGGCGCGGCCGGTCAGCGTGCGGAACGGGATGTGCTCGTGGATATTGGTGTAGCCGGCGGTGTAGGAGACGTGTTCCGACTCGATGCCGGACCAGGTCGGCGCGGTAATGATCTTGCGTGGCTGGGCCTGGATATCGCGGAAGGTGATCTTGTCCTCCTGGCGGCCGGCGTAGAGGTGGTGATGGTCGATGCCGGTCTTCTTGCTCAGGGCTGACCACGACTTGTGCGCCACTTCGCCGTTGGTTTCCGGCGCCATGCGCATCACCGAATCACATACCGAAATGTCCTCTTCCAGACTGGGCATGCCGAACGACACGCCGGGCTCCTTCACCGTGCGATTCAGGCTGGCGAGTTCCTTGTATTCCTGCTCGGTGTTCCAGTCGATGCCCTTGATGTTGTTGCCCAGCTTGACCATCAACGGGCCGAGGCCGATGTACTTGTTGTAGGTGCTGGCGTAGTCGCGCTCGACCAGCTTCAACAAGGGCATGGTCTTGCCCGGAATCGGCTCGCATTCGCCGCGTTTCCAGTCCTTCACCTGGCCCAGCGGTTGCGCCATCTCGAACGCCGAATCGTGCTGCATCGGCAGCGCGACGATGTCCTTGCGCACGCCGAGATGCTTGGTCGCCAGGCTGGAGAACTTCTTCGCCAGCGCCTTGAAAATCTGCCAGTCCGACTTCGATTCCCAGCCCGGACTCACCGCCTCGCCCAACGGGTGGATGAACGGGTGCATGTCCGTGGTGTTGAGGTCGTTCTTCTCGTACCAGGTCGCGGTCGGCAGGATGATGTCGGAATAGGCGCCGGTGGAGTTGAGGCGGAAGTTGATGTCCACCATCAGGTCCAGCTTGCCGACCGGGCCGTTCTCGTGCCACTTCACTTCCTTGTTGTCGCGGCCGTCGCCGCCTTCCTGCAGCACGCCGTTCTGCGCGCCGAGCAGGTGCTTGAGGAAATACTCGTGGCCCTTGGCGGAAGTGCCGATCAGGTTGGCGCGCCAGACGATCAGGTTGCGCGGCCAGTTGACCGGGTTGTCCGGGTCGGCGAAGGCCACGTCGAGCGCGCCGGATTTGAGCTGTTCCACGATATGTTTGGCGACGCCGGCCTCGTCGGTGGCGCCGGCTTTCTCGGCTTCGGCGACCAGGTCGAGCGGGTTGCGGTTGAAATGCGGCGCGGACGGAAGCCAGCCCATGCGGGTGGAGACGACGTTGTAGTCGGCCAGGCTGTAGCCCTTGTTGCGATTCTTGCCGGCCGGCGACAACAGGTCGTCGGCCTTGACCGCCTCGTAGCGCCACTGGTCGGTGTGGAAATACCAGTACGAGGTGGAATTCATCTGGCGCGGCGGGCGGTGCCAGTCCAGGCCGAAGGCGATCGGCGCCCAGCCGGCTTGCGGACGCAGCTTCTCCTGGCCGACGTAATGCGCCCAGCCGCCGCCGCTTTTGCCCACGCAGCCGCACAGGTGCAGCAGATTCATGATCGCGCGGTAGGACAGATCGTTGTGGTACCAGTGGTTGATCGCCGCGCCCATGATCACCATCGACTTGCCGTGGGTCTTGGCGGCGTTGTCGGCGAACTCGCGGCCGGTGCGGATCAGATCGGCGCGTTTGACGCCGGTGATCTTCTCGGCCCAGGCCGGCGTGTAGGCCACGTCTTCATCGTCATAGGAACTTGCCACGTTCTTGCCGCCCAGGCCGCGGTCGATGCCGTACTGCGCGATCTGCAAGTCGAACACCGAAGTGACGAACGCTACGCTGCCATCGGCCAGCTTCACCTTGCGCGCCGGCACGTTGCGCCAGAGCAGGTCGGGTTGATCTTCGGCGAAGTGCGGGAAACCGACCGAGACCAGTTCGGTGCCGGCCTTGTTCTGACAGGACAGTTCGGCGCAGATGTCGGACTGGTCGGATTGCTTCTCAAGCAAATTCCACTTGCCTTCCTCACCCCAGCGGAAACCGACCGAGCCGTTCGGCACCACAAAGCCGCCGGACATCTCGTCCCAGACGATGGTCTTCCATTCCGGGTTGTTAGTTTCGTTCATGCCGCCCAGGTCGGAGGCGCGCAGGTTGCGGTCGGTAACGTATTGGTTGGCAACCCCTCCGCCGTCGTGCTCGCGCAACACCACCTGCATCGGCAGGTCGGTGTACTTGCGGGTGTATTCCTGGAAGTAGGGCGTCTGCCGGTCGATGAAGAATTCCTTCAGCGCGACGTGGCCCATGGCCAGGAAAGCGGCGGAGTCGGTACCTTGTTTCACCGGCATCCAGAGGTCGGCGAACTTGACGTATTCGGCGTAGTCCGGCGCCATCGACACGATCTTGGTGCCCTTGTAGCGGGTCTCGATGGCGAAGTGCGCGTCCGGCGTGCGGGTCATCGGCAGGTTGGCGCCGGTGATGATCAGGTAGGTCGAGTTGTACCAGTCGGCCGCTTCCGGCACGTCGGTCTGCTCGCCCCAGGTCTGCGGGCTGGCGGCCGGCAGGTCGCAATACCAGTCGTAGAACGAGCCGCAGGCGGCGCCGATCAGCGACAGATAACGACTGCCTGCGGCATAGGAAATCATCGACATCGCCGGAATCGGCGAGAAACCGTAGATGCGGTCCGGGCCCCACTTGTTGATGGTGTGCACGTTGGCGGCGGCGACGATTTCGGTGATCTCGTCCCAGTTGGTGCGCACGAAACCGCCGAGGCCGCGCACCTTGACGTACTTGTCGCGCTTGCTGGTGTCGGCCTGGATAGCCGCCCAGGCTTCCACCGGATCTTTGCCGCTCTTGCGCTCGGTGCGGTACAGATCGAGCAGGCGACCGCGAATCATCGGGTATTTGATCCGGTGCGGGCTGTACAGATACCAGGAGAACGAGGCGCCGCGCTGGCAACCGCGCGGTTCGTGATTGGGCAGATCGTCGCGGGTGCGTGGGTAGTCGGTTTGCTGCATCTCGAACGACACCAGGCCGTTCTTGACGAAAATCTTCCAGCTACAGCCCCCGGTGCAATTGACGCCGTGCGTCGAACGCACCACTTTGTCGTGCCGCCAGCGGTTGCGGTAGGCGTCTTCCCATTTGCGGTCCTCGATGGTCACCGTGCCGTGGCCGTTGGAGAACGGCTCGCGCGGATGGGTGAAGTAGGTCAGGCGGTCGAGAAAGTGACTCATTGTTTAGCTCCTTGACGTCTTGTGAAACGTGAAAAGTGAAGGGTGAAATGTGAAAGGCTGGCGCTGCGACGGGGGTTACGTTTCACCCGACGCCGTGCAGCGGCGAGGTCACGTTTCACATTTCACGGATTGCGAATTTCAGAGTTCTTGCGCAGGTAGAAGCCCCAGTTCAGCACCAGGCACAGCGCGTAGAAGATGGCGAAGCCGTACATGGCGTTTTCCGGGGTGCCGGCCTTGATCTGGGCGCCGATCACCACCGGCGCGATGAACGAGCCGTAGGCGGCGACCGCCGAGGTCCAGCCCAGCACCGGACCGGCCTGGACGCGGTCGAAGATGACGCCGACGGTGCGGAAGGTGGAGCCGTTACCGATGCCGGTGGCGGCGAACAACACGACGAAGGTGACGATGAACTGGGTGAAATAGATTTCCGGCGTCGCCGACTGGTAGGCCTGCATCATCAAGAAGCCGGCGTAGGCGGAGGCCGCGACCATGACCACCGAGATGAGCTGGGTGACGATGGAGCCGCCGACCTTGTCCGAGATCCAGCCGCCGACCGGGCGGATCAGCGCGCCGACGAACGGGCCGATCCAGGCGTATTGCAGCGCCGACGGGGCGTTCGGGTTCTTGGCATGGACCCAGGCCTGAGTGGTGGCGTCGAACACATGGGTGTCGCCGAAGATCACCGTGATCGACAGCGGCAGCGCCATCGAGAAGCCGATGAACGAGCCGAAGGTCAGCAGGTAGAGCACGGTCATCGACCAGGTGTGCTTGTTGCCGAAGATGGCGAACTGCTTGGCGATGTTGCCTTTCATCTCGCCGAACGCCGCCAGCTTCATCACCATCAGCGTGGCGACCATGATCAGCGGCAGCGCCACCCACATGTTGAGCAGGCCGAGGCCGGTGGGGGCGGGCAGGTAGAGATAGAGGCCGACGGCGGCGGTCAGGAAAGCCAGGCTGTACAGCCACAACACCTTGATCATGGCGCTGACGGAGCCATTCAGGCCGGGGGTGATCGGCAGCAGGTTGTTCATGCCGAACCAGCCGAGCACGCCGAGTGGAAGCAGCGCCAGCAGCCAGACATAGCCGGCGTTCTGCACGAAGGTCTGGGTGCCGGCGGTGATCTTGCCGAGGATCCAGCCGCTGTCCTTCACCAGTTCCATCGAGCCGCCCGCAAAGGCTCCGAAAATGCCGGCGGTCATCACCAGCGGAATCAGGATCTGCATGGTGGTGACGCCGAAGTTGCCCAAACCGGCGTTCAGGCCCAGCGCCGTGCCCTGCAAGCGCTTGGGAAAGAAAGTGCTGATGTTGGACATCGAGCAGGCGAAGTTGCCGCCGCCGATGCCGGACAGCAGGGCCAGCAACTGGAATACGATCAGCGGCGTCTCCTTGCTCTGCAAGGCGATGCCAGTGCCGAAGGCGGGGATCAGCAACAGCGCGGTGGTCAGAAAGATGGTGTTGCGGCCACCGGCGATGCGGATGAAGAACGAGGCGGGGATGCGCAGCGTCGCGCCGGACAGGCCGGCGATGGCGGTCAGCGTGAACAGTTCGTCCTTGCTGAACGGAAAGCCCAGATTGGACATCTGCACGGTGATGATTCCCCACATCAGCCAGATGGCGAAGCCCAGCAGCAGGCTGGGGATGGAGATCCACAAATTGCGATAAGCGATGGACTTGCCGGTGGATTCCCAGAACTTCGGGTCTTCGACGTCCCAGTGCTTGATGTTGGTGCTCATGGTTGGCTCCGTGGGTGGGTTTGAACGGTGCGCATGGCGCACCCTACGAGGGCATCGGTGCTTGGGTAGGGTGCGCCGTGCGCACCATGGATCGGTGGCGTGAGCGGCATGGCGCGGTTCATTCAAGAACGTCCGCCGTGATGGCCGGCTTCTTGATCAGGTCCAGCTTGCGCACCTCGGTGGTGTACATCCAGATCAGCGACACCCAGACCACGCCGTACATCAGCATGAAAGCCGAGGAGCGGATGCCGGTCAGATCGACCAGCGCGCCGAACATGATCGGCAGCAGGAAGCCGCCCAGGCCGCCGACCAGGCCGACGATGCCGGAGATGACGCCGATGTTGTGCGGGTATTCATCGGAGATGTACTTGAACACGCTGGCCTTGCCGAAGGCGAACGCCACACCCACGGTGAACAGCAGCGCGGTGAACACTTCCGGGCCGAGATGCAGGTGATAGGTCCGCGGGCCGGTCACCGTCTTCACGGTGAATTCGGATTCCGGGTAGGACATGATGAACAGGCAAATCCACGACACCCACAACACCCACCAGGTCACCCGATGCGCCCCCCACTTGTCCGACATCCAGCCGCCCACCGCGCGCAGCACGCCGCCCGGCAGCGAGAACGCCGCCGCCAATAGCGCCGCGGTCTTCAGGTCGAAGCCGTATTCGGTGACGTAATACTTGGTCATCCACAGCGCCAGGCCGACATAGCCGCCGAACACGATCGAGTAGTACTGGCAGTACTTCCACACCACCGGGTCTTTCAGCGCCTGGAGTTGCTCGCGCACGGTGACGTGGGCCGGCACCTTGTGCGCCGGATCGCCGTAGGTGAAGAACCAGAACAGGATGGCGGTGACCAGCATGGCGGCCGCGTAGACCCGCGGCACCATGGTCCAGCCGTAGGCCATGACGATGGCCGGGGCGATCAGTTTGGTCAGCGCCGCGCCCGAGTTGCCGGCGCCGAATACGCCCATCGCCATGCCCTGCCGCTCTTTTTCGTACCAGCGCGCGCAGTAGGCGATGCCGACCGAGAACGACCCGCCGCACAGACCGACGAACAGACCAATGGTCAGGAAATGCCAGAACTCGGTGGCGTACTCCATCAGCCAGATCGGTCCGACGGTGGACAGCATCAGCAAGAAGAACACGATGCGGCCGCCGAATTTGTCGGTCCACATGCCGAGCGGCAGGCGAATCAGTGAACCGGTCAGCACCGGGGTGGCGATCAGGATGCCGAACTGGGTTTCGTTGAGGCCGAGCTGGGTTTTGATTGGAATGCCGATGACCGCGAACATCATCCACACGGCGAAACACACCGTGAAGGCCAGCGTGCTCATCACCAGCACGGAGAGTTGTTGTTGTGAACGAGGCGTCATTGCAGTCCCCACC
>JAGUXX010000003.1 GCA_020061585.1 Betaproteobacteria bacterium
AATCGTCGAGCTGATGGCCATTGCCGGGCGCGCCGACCGCACCAAGTTCCGGGACCAAGTCCTCAAACCGTTGCTCGCCGAAGGCCTGCTGGAGATGACGGTTCCGGACAAGCCCACCAGCAGCAAGCAGCGCTATCGCACCACGGACAAGGGCAAGTCTCAGCTTGCGGCGATAGAGGGGGCCGGCGCATGAACTACCCCAGCATCCGCATCGAAGGTGCCATCCTCTCGCCGGACATCCTCGAACGTCTCGACGACGCCCCCGGCCAGCGCCCCGCCGACTTCGGCCTGGACGGCACGTCCAAGGTCAAGGATGAGATCGCCCGCGCCTGGGCCGATGCGCAAGACTACTGGCGCATCTTCCAGCGCAAGCTCGACACGCTCAAACCGGAAGCTCCGGCCACCACCGAAACCCGCAACCTCTGGGTCACCCCCTTGCTCGGCCTGCTCGGTTACCAGCTCGAATACCAGGCCAAGGGCGTAGAACTCAACGGCAAGACTTATCCCATTTCCCACCGCGTCACCAATCGCGGCAACACGCCCATCCACATCATCGGCACCCGCGAACCCGCTGGGCTGGATCGCAAGCCGGAGCGCACGCACATCGGCGCGCCGCGCATGTCCGCCCACGCCCTGGTGCAGGAATACCTCAACCTGCACGACGAACTCTATGGTCTGGTTACCAACGGCCGCATCCTGCGCCTGCTGCGCGACAGTTCCCGGCTGATCAAGCTCAGCTACCTGGAATTCGACCTCGACCGCATCTTCACCGACGGCCTGTTTGCCGACTTCGCGGTGCTCTACCGGCTGCTCCACGTCACCCGCCTGCCGGCTAGCAACGAGGCGGCGGCGGAAAGCCTGATCGAGCGCTACCACCAGGATTCCCTCGACTCCGGCGCCCGCATCCGCGAAGGCCTGAGCAAGGCGGTGGAACAAGCCATCCGCGACTTCGCCAACGGCTTCCTCGCCCACCCGGCCAATGACAGCCTGCGGCAAACCATCGCGACAGGCCGCCTGCAACCGGACACCTACTATCAGCACCTACTGCGCCTGATCTACCGGCTGCTGTTCCTGCTGGTCATCGAAGAACGCGACCTCGTCTTTCCGCCCTCGGCCAGCCAGCAACAACGCGACATCTATCGCCGTTACTACAGCCTGGATCGCCTACGCCGGCTCTCGGAAAAACGCCACCTCGCCGACAAGCGCCACCACGACCTCTGGCTGGCCCTGCTCGCCAACTTCCGCCTGTTCGAAGCCCACGGCCCCGGCCACAAGCTCGGCCTCGCCCCCTTGGCCGGCGACCTGTTCAGCCCGGCCGCCATCGCCCCCCTGACCGGATGCATGTTGGGCAACGACGTGCTGCTCGGCTGCCTGCGCGCCCTCGGCCTCTCCCAACACCCAGACAATGGTCAAACCATCCGCGTCAACTACGCCGCCCTCAACGTCGAGGAATTCGGCTCCGTCTACGAAGGCCTGCTCGAATACCAGCCGGTGTTCCTGAATGTCTCCGCCCCCGATGTTGGGTTACGCGATACCCCCGCTAACCCAACCTACGAAACCTCCGAAGATGGCGTAGGTCGGGTTAGCCCGCCAGGGCGTAACCCGACGATCCGCCCCGAATTCACCTTCGCCCAAGGCGACCAACGCGCCGCCACTGGCTCCCACTACACCCCGGACGACCTGGTCCAGCCCCTCATCAAGCACTCCCTCGATTACCTCATCGCCGACAAGCTCAAGGACGCCAACCCGGAAAAAGCCCTGCTCGACCTGCGCGTCGCCGACATCGCCTGCGGCTCCGGCCACATCCTGCTCGCCGCCGCCCGTCGCATCGCCACCGAACTGGCCATTGTCCGCACCGGCGAGGAACAACCCTCGCCTTCGGCCTTCCGCGCCGCCATCCGCGACGTCATCCGCCACTGCATCTACGGCGTCGACCTGAACCCGCTGGCGGTGGAACTGTGCAAGGTCGCCCTCTGGCTGGAGGCCCACAACCCCGGCGAACCGCTCAACTTCCTCGACCACCACATAAAATGCGGCAACGCCATCGTCGGCTTTGCCCGCCGCGAGGAAGCTGAACGCGGCGTGCCCGACGAAGCCTTCGCCAGCCAGCCCGGTGATGACAAAGACACCGCAGCCCTGCTGAGAAAACGCAACAAGCAGGAGCGCAAGGACCACACAGCCGGCCAGTTGCCCCTATCGCCCAACCTGCAAAAACAGCTCGATGACCTATTGAGCGGCTGGCGCGAACTCGCCACTCTGCCGGAACACACTCCCGACCAGATCGAAGCCAAGAAGGCCCGCTATCTCGCTTTCAGCCAGAGCCAGGACGCTTGGTTCTTGAACCAGATCGCCGCCATCCCCATCGCCCAGTTCTACCTGCCCAAGACGCCGGAGAATTTCCAGAAATTCATCACCGATGCGGCCTACAGGCGCTACTGGCAGGGTGAAATCAGCCCACAAGGCCAGGCCACCGCCGAGGCGTGGGCGATGGCGGAGCGCAAGCACTTCTTCCACTGGTTTCTGGAGTTTCCGGAAATCATCGGACGGGGTGGGTTTGACTGCATCCTCGGCAACCCCCCTTACCTCGGGGGCCAGGCTCTCAGCGGCACCTACGGCCATGCCTTTTGCGAATATGTGAAATGGGAATACGTCCCTGCGGGCCTTTCAGACCTGGTGGCCTATTTCGTCCGCCGCATCTACAGCCTGTTGCGCTCCGGCGGCTTCACCGCCTTCATCACTACCAACTCCATCAAAGATGGTGACATCCGCAAGGACGGGCTGGAACAGGTGTTGAAGCAAGACGGCGCGATCAACATGGCCGTGCGCGGCATCAAATGGCCTGGAAGGGCCAATCTGGTGGTGGCGCTGGTAGCGCTGCACAAAGGCGAATGGCGCGGCAAACGAGTACTGGACGGCAAGAATGTGCCGGTCATTAATGCTTATTTCGAGGACAGCGAAGATGCGGGTGAGCCGAAAAACCTGCCAGAAAACGCCAACAGCGTTTATCAAGGCTCCATCTTCTTGGGTGATGGTTTCCTACTCTCACACCAAGAAGCTGATCGGTTGATCCAAGCCGATTCACGTAATCGCGAGGTTATTTCGAAAGTCATCAATGGCGATGAACTGAACAACCAGCCAACGCAAGTGCCACAACGCAGTGTCATCAACTTTCAGGTGTGGCCTGAATCACAGGCGTCTCGGTACATCGAGCCTTTCACAATCATCGAGCAACGGGTCAAGCCGGAGCGTTTGAAGCAGAAGGACAAGGGCGGCCAGGAGTATTGGTGGCGTTTCTTGCGTCCCCGCAATGAGCTTTACACCGCCATCCATCCCCTCCCACGCTGCTTTATCGCTGCGCGGACAACCAAGTACCTGAACTTCTCCGCGGCCCCGACCAACTACGTATTCACCGATGCACTTTACGTCTTCACCACCGACCGCTGGGACCTCTACTCCGTCGTCCAATCCACCCTGCACGAAGTCTGGGCGCGCAAATACAGCGGCGCGTTGAAGCAGGATTTGCGCTACTCGCCGTCGAAGTGCTTCGACACCTTCCCTTTCCCCGAAGGCCTCTGGCAAACCCCCAACCCCGCCCTGGCCGAACTGGGTGAGCGTTACCACGAACACCGCCGCGCCCTGATGCGGAGCCTTTGGCTCGGCCTCACCGACATCTACAACCTGTTCCACACCCGCGACCTCACCCCCGCCCAAGTCGCCAAGGTCAGCAAGAAATCCGCCGAGGAAGCCGAAGCCGGCTACCAGGGCATCCTCGAACTGCGCCGCCTCCACCGCCAACTGGACCTTGCCATCCGCGACGCCTACGGCTGGCCCGATCTCGACCTCGGCCACGACTTCCACGAAGTCGAAACCCTCCCCGAAAACGACCGCGTCCGCTACACCCTCAGCCCCACCGCCCGCAAGGAAGTCCTCAAACGCCTCCTAGCCGAAAACCACCGCCGCGCCGCCGCTGAGACGTTAGTGATGGATGCCACAGCATCCGCGAAGAAGAAGCGCGGCAAGAAAACAGCCACTAGCGATATCCACGGGGATTTGTTCGGTGATGAACAGATATTCCCATGGGACGGGCGCGAAGCCTTTGTCTATGCCTTGATTCCGCACCTAGTTCAGGAAAGGCCGGGCAAACAGTTCGAGTTCTATCGCGATGCGGCGCTGTTGGCTTCGCGCCCGCAGCGTTGCACAACGCTCCTGCTGGACGATGTACTTCGCGGAAACTACAGTCAGGCAGTGCGTGGTCTTGATTGGCTTCAATTCCCGGATGAACAACGCATTCGCGCACGCGAAATCCGGGAGACGTTGCAGCGCAAGCAGATCATCAAGACCGACGCGAAGACGGGGGCCACAACAGTGAAAAGTATGACGAGTTCGCCCCCTTTGCCGATGGGCTTTGAGCCGGTACTGTCGCTGATTCTGAAGGCGGCGGAAAACCTGGACAAGATGCAGCGAGGCGCGCTCGGGCGCGCAGAAGCCGAAAAGCTTGCGCTGACGAAGGAAGCACTGGCTCAGGAATTCGAGCAACTAATGGCCGCGTAGGGGGACGACTTGAGCACAGCAAACCCAATTGATTCACCACGATTGTGGCTCAAGCGGATGGTTCTCTTTGCGTCCCCCGAGCAGCGAGACTCGCCCATCCGCGAAATACCTTTTCACTGTGGTTTAAATATCGTCTGGGGCGTCGAGTTGCCGGATGATGCGGGAGTTGATGCGGCTCACCCCGTCACCCTGTCCGGGCACTCCGTCGGCAAGACAACATGTTGTCGCCTGATTCGCTATTGCCTGGGCGAATCAACATTCGGCAATCCGGGGGCAATGGGTCGCATCAAGAATACATTCCCAGAGGGATGGGTTGGGGTGGAGCTGGCCGCAGGCGGACAGGAATGGTCGGTGCTCAAGCCTATCGGTCGAACTGGTGATCCAAAAGCAGCGCAAGGAATTTCCGTTGAGTTCCTCTTCGATCTTGATCGCAAGCAGAACCATTTCAGTGCTTTCATGGATCATCTGCGCGGCACCATGATGGCGGGGCTTCAGGCAAGCACCCCTCCAAACTCCGCGAAGCCCTATGAGTGGAAACACCTGCTCGCATGGCTTTCACGCGATCAGGAGGCGCGCTTCCAAAGTTTATATGACTGGCGTTCGCCCCGTAGCGGGGCGGACACGCCAAAATTTGAGAAGCCGAAGGAACACGCTCTGTATCTGGTTCGGCTGATGTTGGATCTTGTTCAGGACGAGGAGTTACGTGTTGCCCGCTCGCTTGGCGAAGCCGAGAGCGAGTTAACCCAGTTGGAATCGCGCGTAACAGAGTTACGGCAAGAACCGGAAAACGGGCGGAACGAGCAAGAACGGGTTTTGAAACATCTGATTGGCCTGTCATCTGCGGATGCGCTGAATATTGATGAGTCAGATTTAACATCTCCGGTAGTAATCCGTCGCACGGAGCTAAAAAACGCCATCTCCGCTATCCAGAACGAGATTGAAGAGGCGGATAGTCTGATTGCCAAGAAGCGTGTCTGGCTTGCCTCATATGATGAAAAACGTCAGCTTTTTCGGGATGCGCTGGAAACGACGGCTGAGGCGACCGAGCGGGAGCAAGGTGCAGAACCGGAAGACGACACGATAAAGAAACTCCGGGCGCTAAGGGGGAAGGATTGCACCTACGGTGATATCTCCATCGAGCAATGTTCCTATGTGCGGGAGCGTTTGGACAACGCTGACAAGATAATAAATCTCCAGCAAAAACGGGAAGACAGGCGCGTTGCTGCCGTGACAGAGGGCCGCTTGAGTATTCTGGAGCAGCAGCGCAAGGATCATGACCAAGTGATGCCGCTGCTTGAAGAGTTGCAGAAAAAACTGGACAAGGATATTGCAGACAAGCGCACGAAAGAGGAGCAGCTGGCGCAGCAGCGAGCTCAGTTTCAGCGTCTTGACTATCACCTCACTCAATGGAGATCGGCACAAGATTTGATGGAGGGGCGGACACCCAACACCGAACTAGAACAGAAGACCGCCCGTGCAGCCGAACAGCAAGAGATTGTCGAACGCCAAAAGCAGGAACTACAGCGCTTGCAGGCAAGCTATGGGCAACGCTTGCAGGCCATAGGAAATATATACGATGGCCTGATAAAGAGCGCTCTGTCTGACACGTATTCCGGCACGCTACGAATGTCGAAGAGCGAATTGCAATTTCAGATTGAGGAAGCCACCGGCCTTACAGGCGAAGCTGTTGAGACCTTGGCGCTGGTGCTAGCTGATGTGGCGGCGATGATGTGCTCATGCCAAGGCATTGGCCATCATCCACGTTTTTTATTGCACGATAGTCCCCGCGAGGCCGACCTCGACCGGCACATCTACAATCGCTATTTGCAAGCCATGATGACCCTGTCGACAGAGCACGGTGGCGCGGAGGCAGCGCCATTTCAATACATCATCACCACAACGAGCCGTCCACCGGAGAACCTGCAACAGGCGATTTGCCTCCAGCTTGAAGCCCATCCGCAGACCAACATGCTCTTCGGCTGCGCGCTAAAGAATCCGGAATTGCCATCTACGGGAGACCTCTTTGACGCGCGGGGGGCAGTATGACCATACCCAATACTGCCAAGGCTCAGAAGCAAGTTCCAATTACCCGGATCAATCGAATAAAAGGGCATCGCATCTTTCGAGATTTTTCCTGGCCTGCTGATCTACACGAATTTGGTCGGTTCAACCTAATTTATGGATGGAATGGCTCCGGGAAGTCCACTCTCGCCGGTATTTTTCAAAGTATTGAAAAGCGGACGGTAATTACGGATGGATCAGTCGAATTTACAATCAACGGCAATTCAATCGTTGGCGCATCTCTACCTACTACAGCAGTTTTACCCATCGTTCGAGTATTTACCCGTGATGTCGTCAGCGCTAGCGTGTTTGCTGCCGGTACATCGTTGGCTCCGATCTTTTATTTTGGTGAAAGCAATGTCGAAAACGAGAAGCGGCTGGAGACGGTCAAGGCTGAGCATAAAAATGCTGAGCTAGAGCTTGTAAATGCACAACGGGATAGGCAGCGCAGGGACAAGGAGCTTGAACAATTCAGCATTGATCAAGCCAAGGTCATTAAAGAAACGCTAACCGCGCCCGGCAGCGCATACAACAACTATGACCGGAGGAATTTTCGCTCAAAGTGTGAAGGCCTGAGCAAGGTCGATTATTCAAGCAAGCGGCTATCTAAAGATGAGAAAGGCCACCTAGGTCTCCAGAAGTCTGCCCAAGCGAAGCCCAAAATTGAGCCAATATCTTGTGATATTCCACAGCTATATGACCTGATCCATGACGTCGGGGCTCTACTTCGTAAAACGGTGGTCTCGCAGGTGATTGACAGTTTGACCACCGCCCCAAGGTTGGCAACATGGGTACAAGAAGGTTTGGCATTACATCCGCGAGATGCTGAGAATACAGACTGCCATTTTTGTGGGAATGCCATAGCGCCCGAGCGGCTTCAGGCATTGGAGGCGCATTTCAACGATCAATACAAGCGCGTAATCCAGGCGCTTGATGCACTGAAAGGAAAAATTGATGCCAACATCCAGTTAACGACTGGCCTTTCCCTGCCCGATCCCGCCAAACTCTACGATCACCTAGTTCCCTCGTATCAGGAATCTAAGCACGAGTGGGAGGGTAAGCTGGCAGATCTGCGGGATGTCCTTTTGGTATTGGCGTCAGCGCTCGCAGCAAAGCACGACAAACTATTCGAATCACTAGATCTGGATAGCTTCTTGGCCGGTAAGAACGCAGATGTAGACAAGGCAGCTGTCGCGCAGCTTGGCCGGATCAACCAAATTATTGAGCAACATAACCAGCATACCTACGACTTCCAGCGCACCGTTGAGGCCGCACGAAAAGCTCTGGAAGAGTGTTTTGTTGCCGAAGCTATGCCCCGTTACAGCAACGCACTCAAGGCAGCGGAGGCAGAATCAACCCGTGTGAACACTGCAAGTAGTAACGTGCAACGCCTCAAGCAAAAAATATCCGAATTAGAAAAAACGCTGATTGAGCACAGAACACCAGCAGACGAGCTGAACAATGAATTGCATAGTTTTCTCGGTAGGTCGGATATCACGCTAGCGGTAAAGGACACTGGCTACACCATCACCCGGATGGGAGAGCCGGCACTCCATTTGAGTGAGGGGGAAAAAACCGCGATTGCCTTTCTATATTTCCTGAAATCCCTGCAGGACCAGTCCATCAAGCTTGAGGAAAGTGTAGTGGTAATTGATGACCCTATATCTAGCTTGGATTCGAACGCTTTGTTTAGCGCATTCGGTCACATGAAGATACGCACTAAGGATGCTCTTCAGTTATTCATTCTGACCCACAGCTTCAGTTTCTTTAGTCAGGTAAAAAATTGGTTTCACCACATGAAGAACCAGAATGGAAAAGATTTGGCGAAGCGTCCGGCCAGGTTCTTCATGCTGAGCCGAACTCAATCACCAGGCGGTGCGACATCAACCATCATCACACTCCCGAAACTCCTAGAAGAGCACGAGTCGGATTATCACTATCTGTTTAAACGTATCTATGAAGCGGCCCATCATGAAGGTGAACTCGATGACGCTTACCCGCTGCCAAATCTTGCTCGCAGACTTGTGGAGACATTCCTTACCTTCCGATACCCCAGTATCACCGGAGACCTGATCAAGAAAATTGAATTAGCCAGCTTTGATGAAGGACAGAAAGTCAGAATCTTGAGGTTTCTGAACGTCTTTTCACATGACAAGCAGATAGGTGCGACAGAACACGATCTGAGCTTGCTCGGCGAGGCGAAGCCTGTGCTCTTGCAGGTGTTGCAGCTAATCAAGACGGAAGATGAGCGGCATTTTGAACAAATGCTTCTTTGCCTTGGCAATTCAGGCTCGGATGCAGGTGCTGAATAAGTTTAGATTCAATCCACCTTGTTTACGGGCCGTGTTACTGGCCTTCGGCATTTCGCCTGACGAGTTCGTATCCCATGTCTTTCTACGCACCCCGCAACGGAACCCCTCATGGACTTCCAACTCCAGCGCCTGATCCTCATCGACTCCTTCAGCCCCGGCCGGGTGGTGATC
>JAGUXX010000188.1 GCA_020061585.1 Betaproteobacteria bacterium
CCACATCGGTGATCGGCTTGCCGCTAAAGCCCTTCCATTTACCGGTGCGCACCCGGTCGGCGAAGGCGCGCATGCGCGCCAGCACGTCGCGCACCTCCGGCATCACGTCATGCCCATCGACCATGACCGGATGCTCGCCGCGGTTGCGCAGCGCCGTGTGCAGTACCGCGCGGTCTTCGGTCAGATTGATCCTGTCGCCGGCGAACATCGCCTCGCGCAGGATCTCCACGCCGCTGTCCTTGGCCAGTTTGACCAGCAGCTTCATGGTCTGCGGCCGGATCAGGTTTTTCGAGTAATCCAGCAGCAGGTCATCCATCCGCAACGAAAAACGCTCGGCGCGCTGCTTGTCTTTGGCGAACAGATCGCGCAGATGCACGCCTTTCCAGGCTTTGCGTTCTTCTTTCAGGGCTTTCCAGATGGGGGATTGGGTCAGGTCGGACATGGTGGGTTCGGGTATCGCGATGATATTGGAGAGGGGTGGGTGTTTATGCCGCCAGTATATCCAGCCGACCGAGGGGCTGGCGGATCAAATCCAGCCGCGCAGTTTCAGTCGCCGATACAACCAGAAACAGCCGGCGCCGGTGGCGAGCAGGGTGAGCGGGTAGCCCCAGGTCCAGTCCAGTTCCGGCATGACTTTGAAGTTCATGCCGTAGAGGCTGAACACCAGCGTCGGGATGGCGAAGATGGCGCCCCAGCCGGCGAGTTTCTGCACCGATTCGCTTTGTTGCATGGCGGCGGTGGTCATCGACAGCTGCATGGCGTCGGAGATCATTTCGCGCAGCCGGTCGAGGGTCTGGATCAGGCGGATGGCGTGGTCTTCGACGTCGCGGTAGTAGGCGCGCAGTTCTTTGTCGACGATGTTGGGATGCAGTCGTATCAGGTCGCCGCAGATTTCCGGTATCGGTTGCACGGCGGACATCAGGCCGAGAATGTCGCGTTTGGTTTCGAACAGGAATTGCAAGTTTTCGCTGGAGAAGCCATTGCTGAAGATGGCGGCTTCCAGATCGGCGTAGCGATCTTCCAGGCGGGCGCTGAGCGGGCGCAGTTCGTCGACCACGTGGTCGAGCAAGGCGTACAGCGCCAGCCCGACGCTGAGCGGTTTGGCATAAGCCTGTAACCGATCCAGCACCCGGCCGTAGCCGGGGCCGCTGTCATGGCGAATGATCGCCAGATAGCCGGCGCCGCAGAACACGTGGGTTTCGCCATATTCGATGGCGTTATCCCACAACCGGGCGGTGCGCAGGACGATAAACAAGCCGCCGGCGTAGTCTTCCACCTTCGGTCTTTGATTTGCTGAAAGCGCGTCTTCAACCGCCAGTTCGTGCAGGTTGAGTTCGATCTGCAACAGGTCGAGCGCGGGCTTGTCCGGATCGTTCAGTTCCAGCCAGACCAGGCCGTTACCCGCGGCGATTGTCTCGCTGACCTCGGCGAAGTCTATCGACTGGCGCTGGCCGCCCCGCAACAGGTGGCAGGTGGCGTTGGCGGTCACCTTCAGTCCTGGTAGAGGATGATGCCTCCCAGCGGCGGCAGGGTCAGCACCAGGGAGTGCGGATAGCCCATCCAGGCCTTGTCTTCCGACATCAGACCGGCGCCGTTGCCGATATTGCCGCCACCGTACAGCGCGGAATCGCTGTTGAAAATTTCACGCCAGAATCCGGCGGCGGGAGCGCCGATGCGGTAGCCGCTACGCGGTATCGGGGTGAAGTTGAGGGCGACCACGACCGAGCGGCCCTGGCGGTCGCGGCGCTGGAAAACCAGCACCGATTGATCGGCGTCGTGGCAGTCGATCCAGGCAAAGCCTTCGACGTTGAAATCCAGGTCGTGCAGCGGCGGCAGGTCGCGGTACAGGCGGTTGAGGTCGCGCGAGGCCTTGGTTACGCCGATATGCCAGTCGATATCGAGCAGGTCCCAGTCGAGTCCCGATTGTTCCGACCACTCGCGGCCCTGGCCGAATTCGTTGCCCATGAAGTTGAGCTTTTTGCCCGGGCTACAGGTCTGGTAGGTGAGCAGCAGGCGCAGGTTGGCGAATTTCTGCCAGGCATCGCCGGGCATCTTGCCGAGCAGCGAGTTCTTGCCGTGCACCACTTCATCGTGCGAGAACGGCAGCACGAAGTTTTCGGTGTAGGCGTAGAGCTGGCCGAAGGTCAGGCTGTTGTGGTTGTAGCGACGATAGATCGGGTCATCCTGGATGTAGCGCAGCGTGTCGTTCATCCAGCCCATGTTCCATTTCATCGAAAAACCGAGTCCGCCGAGATAGACCGGGCGCGACACCATCGGCCAGGCGGTGGATTCCTCGGCGATGGTCAGCGCGCCGGGGAAACGCTCGTGCACCATGCTGTTCATTTCGCGCAGGAAGTCGATGGCGTCGAGATTTTCCCGGCCGCCGAATTTGTTCGGCAGCCATTCGCCGTGCTTGCGCGAATAGTCGAGGTAGATCATCGAGGCGACGGCATCGACGCGCAGTCCGTCGAGGTGAAACTCGGACAGCCAGTAGTGGGCGCTGGCCAGCAGGAAACCTTTCACTTCGGCGCGGCCGTAGTTGAAGATGTAGGTGCCCCAGTCCTGATGCACGCCCAGACGCGGGTCTTCGTGCTCGAACAGCGCGGTGCCGTCGAACCGGGCCAGCGCCCAGGCGTCCATCGGGAAATGGCCCGGTACCCAGTCGAGCAATACGCCGAGGTCGGCGCGGTGGCAGGCATCGACGAAGTGGCGGAAGTCGTCGGCGCTGCCGAAGCGCGAGGAGGGCGCGAAATAGCCGGTGGTCTGGTAGCCCCAGGAGGCGTCCAGCGGATGTTCGGTGACCGGCATCAGTTCGATGTGGGTGTAGCCCATCTCGGCGGCGTAGGGCACCAGCGTATCGGCCAGCTCGCGCCAACTGAAGAAGCTGCCGTCCGGATGCAGTTTCCAGGAGCCGGCATGGATTTCATAGATGTTCATCGCCGTATGCAGCCAATCGCGCTGTGCGCGGGCGCGCATCCAGTCGGCGTCGGTCCAGACGTGCTCGCTGGCGGCGGGGATCACCGCGGCGGTGCTGGGGCGCATCTCGAACTGACGGGCGAACGGGTCGGCCTTGACTTGTACGGCGCCGCTGGCGCGGTTGCGGATTTCGAACTTGTACAGATCGCCGGCGGCCAGGCCGGGGATGAAGATTTCCCAGATCCCGGAACCGCCGCGGGCGCGCATGGCGTGGATGCGGCCGTCCCAGTTGTTGAAGTCGCCGACCACCGAAACGCGCTCGGCGTTGGGCGCCCAGACCGCGAAGCGCACGCCGTCGACGCCATCCACCTGGAGCGCGTGGCCGCCCAGGCTGCGCCAGGCTTCGAGCAATTTGCCCTCGTTGAACAAATACATTTCCTGATCGGAAAGCAGCGGGCCGAAGGCGTACGGATCGGTAATCTCGAATGCGTGCTCACCTTCCTCGATCGCCAGGCGCCAGGGGCGCGGTGGCGCGAGTTGGCCGCGCCACTCGAACAGGCCGCCGTCATCGACCTTGGTCAGTTCGGCGGGGGATTCCGCCAGGATCAGGCTGATCCGGGTCGCGGCCGGGCGAAATACCCGCAATACCCAGCCTTCAGGCGCGGGATGCAGGCCGAGAATGGCAAACGGGTCGTGGTGACGGGCGGAGAGAAGACGTTCAAGAGATTGGGGCATTTGTTTTGGTTTGGAATCGTTTGTACTAAAGGGATGTGACAAGAATAACGCCAGCCCATGGTCGCTGGATACCGTCGCTTTGCCGGTCGTGGCTGATGTTGGGGGGATTCGTCTAAGTTAGCATCGCCTCGGCAACTTAACAATCGGATATGGTTGTCCTGATGGCTCAAGCCCGCGTCGGCGGCACGCCGACATTTTCTGGCGCATTCGCGGTTGGTCGTTCGAATACTGTCTGGCGAAGGGAAACCTATGCCTGGATTTCTAGTCTTGCAAAAGCCGGTTTCAAGCAATTCCATTATCCACATGCTCGGTTTGACCTAAGGAAAAACGCCATGAATGGTTCTATAATTCGAGACATATCTATCGGTTATTGTCTTGATGCCCCGGAAGTGACTGATTTGTTCGACACCACTGTATTTCTATGCGATCTGCGCGCATAAATTCAAAAAACTGAAGTTCATGGCGAGCTGGTTGACAGATTCGTTCAGCGTTTCCCATATAACATTTATGTTTGCCTAGAGGAGCTTTTGCGTGCAAAAAGAATACCCAAGATTTGTCAGTCTGCTGACCAAAAACACCGTGGCGCTGATACTTGCCGGTGGTCGTGGCAGCCGGCTGATGCAACTGACCGACTGGCGCGCCAAGCCGGCCGTGCCGTTTGGAGGCAAGTTCCGCATCATTGATTTTCCGTTGTCCAACTGCATGAATTCCGGCATACGCCGGATCGGTGTGGTGACCCAGTACAAGTCGCATTCGATGATCAAGCATGTGCAGCGCGGCTGGGGTTTCCTGCGCGGCGAGTTCAATGAATTCGTCGATCTGCTGCCGGCGCAGCAGCGCGTGGCGGAAGATAGCTGGTACAAGGGCACCGCCGACGCGGTGTACCAGAATCTCGACATCCTGCGGGTCTACAAGCCGGAATACGTGCTGTTGCTGGCCGGCGATCACGTTTACAAGATGGATTACGGCGAGATGATCGCCAACCATGTGCGCAACGAAGCCGACATGACCGTGGCCTGCATCGAAGTGCCGTTGAAGGAGGCGACCGCATTCGGCGTCATGGCGACCAATTCCGAATCGCGCGTCGTGTCGTTCACCGAGAAACCGGAAAATCCCGCGCCGATGCAGGGCAAGCCGGACACCGCGTTGTGTTCGATGGGCATTTATGTGTTCAACGCCGCATTCCTGTTCGAGCAACTGGTGCGCGACGCCGACGATACGCGGTCCGAGCACGATTTCGGCAAGAACATCATTCCGCATCTGATCAGCGCCGGCTATCGCGTCTATGCCCAGAGTTTCAATGACAGTTGCGTGCATGGCGAAGGCGAACCGCCGTATTGGCGCGATGTCGGAACCGTGGATGCCTATTGGGAAGCCAATCTCGATCTGGCCAATATCACGCCCGACCTGAATCTGTATGACAAGGACTGGCCGATCTGGACCTATCAGGAACAATTGCCGCCGGCCAAATTCGTCTTTGACGAAGAGAACCGGCGCGGCATGGCGGTCGATTCCATGGTCTCCGGCGGCTGCATCATCAGCGGCGCGACGGTGAAGCATTCGGTGTTGTTTTCCAACGTCCGGGTCAAGGAGGGCGCGTTCCTCGAAGAGGCGGTGGTGCTGCCTGATGTGCGCATCGGCGCCGGCGCGATCCTGAAGAAAGTGGTGATCGACAAGGGCTGCGTAATTCCGCCGGGGGCGACCATCGGCGTCGATCCGGTCGAAGACGCAAAGGTGTTTCACGTCACCAAGAAAGGCGTCACGCTGGTGACGCCGGAAATGCTCGGACAGGCGTTTCACCAGTTCCGATAACCCTGTTGAGGTAGGAGCCTGTCGGACTTTGGTCGTCGATAGCGAAAATCGGCCCCAGCGAGGCCATTTTTTACCGGATTCGCCGCCGCATGGTTGTTCCATGGGGCAAGAAGCCGGTGAAAAAGGGTCCGCTGCGGTCGATTTGCAGCCGACGATTCCAAAGTCCGACAGG
>JAGUXX010000309.1 GCA_020061585.1 Betaproteobacteria bacterium
CGCCGCCGCATGGTTGTTCCATGGGGCAAGAAGCCGGTGAAAAAGGGTCCGCTGCGGTCGATTTGCAGCCGACGATTCCAAAGTCCGACAGGCTCCTAGGCGTTTAGGTCAATCCAGAGGCGGCTAAAATGGCCGCCTTTTTCTTTTTCGGCCACTTATCGTGCTCCACCTCGTTTTTTGCTGGCACTTTCACCAGCCCGACTACCGCGACGCGGACGGTCAATATCAATTGCCGTGGACCTATCTGCATGCGGTCAAGGACTATGCCGACATGGCGGCGCATCTGGAAGCCGCGCCGAATTTCCGCTGCGTGGTCAATTTTGTGCCGACGCTGACCGCGCAACTGCTCGATTACAACCAGCAGTTCGAATCCGGCGAGTTGCGTGACCCGCTGCTGGCCAAGCTGATTTCGAGCGATCTCTACGCGTTGCCGGCGGCGGCCAAACGGCGCTTGATCGAACAGTGCTTCAAGGTCAACCACCCGACGATGCTGGAACCGTTCCCAGCCTACAAACGCCTGTACACCCTCTGGAAAACCATAGACGAGAGCGATGCGGCCGGCCTGGCTTACCTGTCCGAGCAATATCTGGCGGACCTGGTGACCTGGTATCACCTGGCCTGGACCGGCGAAACGGTGCGCCGCGCGCGCCCCGATCTCCTGACCATGCTGGCCAAGGGCGAGGGCTACAGCCTGGAGGAGCGGCGCGCGCTGTTCGACCTCTACGGCGAAGTCATCGCCAGTCTGCTGCCGCGTTATCGGCGGATGGCCGAGCGCGGCCAGATCGAACTGTCGGCGACGCCGCACAGCCATCCGATTCTGCCCTTGCTGCTTGATTTTCAGACCGGTCGCGATGCTCGCCCCGATCTCGCCTTGCCGAAAGCGCCCGGTTATCCCGGTGGCGCGGCGCGGGCGGAAGTCCATGTCCAGGCGGCGCTGCTCGATCACCACGCGCATTTTGGCCAACATCCCGCCGGATTTTGGCCGGCCGAGGGCGGTGTGTCGGATGCCGCCGTGCAACTGTTGGCGAAAGCCGGCGTGAAGTGGGCGGCGAGCGGCGAAGGCGTGCTGCGCCACAGCCTCGCCGCCGCCGGCCGCGATCTCGCGCAGAAGTCGAGCTGGTGCTACACCCCCTATAAATTGCCGCGCGCCGATACCGCGCTGTTCTTCCGCGACGATCATCTCTCCGACCTGATCGGCTTCGAGTACAAGAGTTGGCACGGCAGCGACGCCGCGCGGCATTTCCTGCACGCGCTGGACGAGATACGCCGTCACGCCGCCACCCCGCAGCCGCTGGTCAGCATCATTCTGGATGGCGAAAACGCCTGGGAGTATTACCCGTTCAACGGCTTTTATTTTCTGTCCGAACTGTTCGGCGCGCTGGCGGAACACGCCACGCTGCGAACTTCCACCTTCAGCGACTTTCTCGAACTGCATCCCGAGTCCCTCGCCGAGCTGCCGCATCTGGTCGCCGGCAGTTGGGTCTATGGCGATTTCTGCACCTGGATCGGCGATGCCGCCAAGAACCGCGGCTGGGACTGGCTGGTCGCCGCCAAACACGCCTATGACGGCGCCTTCGACAAGCTGTCGGCGGATGACCGGGACAAAGCCGAGGCGCTGCTCAAATCCTGTGAAAGTTCCGACTGGTTCTGGTGGTTCGGCGACTACAACCCGGCCGACGCGGTATCCAGTTTCGATCGCGTCTATCGCCAGAAACTCAAACGTCTCTACGAAACCTTGCGCGTCGTGCCGCCGCTGTATCTCGACAGCCCGTTGTGTCAGGGCGGCGGCGGCATGGAGAGCGGCGGCGTGATGCGGCGCGGCGGTGCCTGATCCGATGCGCTTGTGGCACAAGCTGTTCCCGCGTCAGGCAGCGATCAGTTGGCGCGAGAAACTGATCAGCGCCGTCGCCGCCGGACTCGCCATCAGCCTGAATGCCTGGCTCAGCCATGCCCTGTTGCCTGGCGACTATCAGGTGTTCCTGGCCGCTTCGATGGGCGCTTCGACGATACTGGTGATTGCCGTGCATCACAGCCCGTTGTCGCAGCCCTGGGCGGTGATCGGCGGGCATCTGGTTGGCGCGGTGACCGGTCTGCTGGCGGCCCACCTGGTCGCCGATGTCGTTCTCGCCTGTATGCTGGCGATGCTGTTGGCCGTGCTGTTGCAGATGACGCTGAGCTGCCTGCACGCCCCCGGCGGCGGTACCGCGCTGTTGCCGATTCTGGGCGGTGCCGCCTTGCAGGCGGAGGGCTTCGGTTTTGTCGGCGTCGTGCTGCTGAATGCCGTGGTGCTGGTGGCCGCGGCCTTGCTGGTCAACAACCTGCTGCCCGGGCGCCGTTATCCGCTGGCGTTCGCGCCGCATCCGCTGACGCCGGTCAAGCCGGTGTTCCGTGAGGAAGATCTGCAGGCCGCGTTGCGCTCGATGGAAGGCTATATCGATGTATCTCCGGATGACCTTGAACGCATCTATGAACATGCCCGAGCGCACCTCCGCCAGCATTGGGACGGTGAGTCCGATGCCAAACCCAAACGCTGAAAACCCTGTGAGATTTGCATGACCCAGACTGTTTCCCTGCTTTTCGGCGTGCATGCGCACCAGCCCGTCGGCACCTTCCCGGAGGTCATGGAAGACGCGCATCAACGCTGCTACAAACCTTTTTTTGGGACGCTGCACCGCTACCCGTCATTTCGTTTCGCGCTGCATGCCTCCGGCTGGCTACTGGAATGGCTGTTCACCCATCATCCCGAAGACATGACCTTGCTGGTCGAGATGGCCGCGCGCGGGCAGGTCGAACTGTTCGGCGGCGGTGACATGGAACCGTTGCTGGCGGCGATTCCGCATCGCGACCGCATGAGCCAACTGGCGGCGATGTCCGACCGCATCGAACAGATCTTCGGCCAGCGGCCGCGCGGCGCCTGGCTGACCGAACGCGTCTGGGAAGCGACGGTCGTCCCGGCGCTGGTCGATTCCGGCATCGACTACGTGATGGTCGACGACTATCACTTGCTCCGCGCCGGTGCGGACCAGGCCAGGCTGGGCGGCTATCACAGCACTGAAGAAGACGGTCGCCGGCTCGATCTGTTCCCGATTTCCGAAGCGCTGCGCTATCACCTGCCGTGCTCGCCGGCGCGGGACGCGTTGGCCTGCATCGAGGCGCAGGCCAACGACAGCGGCCACGCCGCCGCCATCTACTTAGACGACATCGAAAAATTCGGCATCTGGTCGGAAACCCATCACTGGGTTTACGAGCAGGGCTGGCTGACGCAGTTCATCGAAGGCGTGCTCAACTCGCCACAGATCAACAGCGTGCATTTCCGCGATTACCATCAGGCCTCGCCAACCCGCGGTGTGGTCTATCCGCCCAGTTTGTCGTCCAGCGAAATGGGCGAACGGGCTCAGCCGGCGCAGAACGACGGCCGACTGGAATGCGACCGGCCGTACCCGCGCGGTGGCATCCTGAAGAACCTCCTGACCCGCTACCCGGAAGCCAACTGGATGCACAAGCGCATGCTTGGTCTGTCGGCGCGGCTGGCCAGTCTGCCGGCGGATCAGGTGCGCCAGGATCTGGTCGAACTGCTGCACGAAGCGCAGGCCAACGACGCTTACCGGCACGGTCTGTTCGGCGGCATCCATCAGCCGCATCTGCGGCGCGCGGTGTGGCGCGCGCTGATCAGTCTGGAACGCCGGCTGGACAGCCTGCAAACGCGGCCGGCGCAGTTCTCCGGCGATATCGACCTGGATGGTATCGACGAAGTCTTTCTCAGCAGTCTGGCGTTGCAGGCCGTGCTGCGGCCGGACCCGGATGCGTCGCTGATCGAACTGTCCAGCTACCCGCTGGCGCAGAACTTCGCCGACAGCCTGAAGCGCTATGCGGAGCATGATCTCGCCAAGGCCCAAGCCGGCGCGGCCGACAGCCATCAAGCTGAGGGCATCGCCGCGGGGCATGATGACGTGGTGCGTTTCAAACACGAGATCAAGGCGGCCGATCTGCTGCCGGATACCCGCAGTCGCGGCTGGTTTGCCGAAACCTGGACCGATTTCGACGCCAAGCGCCCGGTGCAATACAGCAGCACCGTGGTGCAAGGTGGCGCGGTGTTGTGCATGGGCCAGGTCGGCGAGGGCAAGGCAGCGGTGCGCATCGCCAAGATCTACAGTGTTCAGGACAACCGCCTGGTCGTGGCCTTGAAAGCGGTCGGCAATGGCCGGCTGTCCACCCGTCTGAATATCGCCCTGCCTTGCGGCGACGGCCCGGCCGGCCGCTATGTGGTCAACGGCGAGATTCCCGGTGGCTTCGGGCAAAGTTTCAACTGGAACGATCTGCAACAACTGACCCTGGAAGATCACTATCTGGGCGCCGCGATCAAGCTGGAAACCAATCGTTCGGCACGCATCAAGGCGCAGCCGCACTGCACCGTGTCGCAGTCGGAAGCCGGGTTGGAGAAGATCATGCAGGCCGTCGAACTGACCTTCACCTGGCCAGCGGAAGACGTCACCGAAGTGCAGGTGCGCGTCGATATCGCCAGCCTCCGGTAAACTCGCGCCCCTTTGTAATGTGCATCTGGAGTTGAACATGAGCCACGACGACGAAATCGACGAAATCATCTCAGCCGGCAAGGTGGTGTTCATCACCTATTCCGTGCTCTCCGAAGAAGGCCAGATCATGGGCCAGCAGGACATGCCCACCGGCTATGTGCACGGCGCCAAGAGCGGCCTGTTCGTCGAGATCGAACAAGGTCTGGAAGGCCATCGCGTCGGCGAACGGGTGGAAGTGCAACTGACGCCGGAACTGGCGTTTGGTCACGCCGACCCGGCGCTGATCATCGAAGAGTCGCTGGAAAACGTCCCGCCGACCTACCGCCGTCTCGGCGCCGAAGCCGAATTCCAGAACGAAGCGGGTGAAACCGTGATGTTCCGCGTGGTCAAGATCGCCGACGGTATCGTCACCCTGGATGCCAACCCGCCGCTGGCCGGCAAGAACGCCATGTGTTCGGTCGACATCGTTTCGGTGCGCAAGGCCACCGCCGAAGAAATGCGTAGCGGCTTCCCGGCCGAACAGGGTGCGCCGAATCTGCATTGAGGGAGTGAAGCGATTCCTGATGAAGGCGCTGTGTTCGGCCAACGCCCGCGCGGCAGTGATTACTTCACCGCGCTATTTGCAATGGACGGCAGCCAGGTGGACAGAAACGGCAACGCGGAAATGCTCAGTGCGCCCAGGAACATCGCCGCCACGGCGGGGATCACCGAGGCGGCGATGTAGCGGATCGGTTTGCCGAACATGGCCGAGGCGAAATAGATGTTCATGCCGGCCGGCGGGAACAGGAAGGCGATTTCGAGGGTGGCCAGAAAGATGATGCCGAAGTGCACCGGGTCGATGCCGTAGGCCAGCGCCACCGGCAGCAGCAGGGGCACCAGCACGATGATGGCGGCATAGATCTCCATCATCGCCCCGGCGATCACCAGGAACAGGCTCAGCGCAACCAGAAAGGCGTACTTGTTCGGCAGCACCGATTGCACCCATTCGACGGCCAGGTCGGGAATGCCGGCGTCGACCAGGAAGTTGGTCAGGCCGAGCGCCATGCCGAGGATCAGCATGATGCCGCCGATCACCCGGGTGCAGGCGACCAGAGCGCGCGCAATGCCGCGCCAGTCGAGTTCGCGGTGGGCCAGGGCCTGGGTCGCCAGCGCATAGGCGGCGGTCAGAGCGGCGCTTTCGGTCGGCGTCGCCATGCCGCTGACCAGCGAACCGATGGCGACCACCGGGGCCAGAATCTCCCATTTCGCCGCCCAGGCGATTTTTGCCAATGATCCGGATTCGGCGCGGCTGGGTGGGGAAACTGTCGCAACCAGCGCGCTGCGTCGGAGGAAGCCGCCGAACAGCAGCAGGAAAGCCACCATCACCAGCGCCGGCAGCAGTCCGGCCAGGAACATGGTGTGGATCGGCACGCGGGCGATGATGGCGTACATGATCAGCGGCACCGAGGGCGCCAGCAGCACGCCGAGCGCGCTGGCGCTGGTGACCAGGCCGATGCCGCGTTTTTCGGGGAAACCGGCTCGGGTCAACAACGGCAGCAGCAGGCCGCCGAGGGCCAGGATGGTGACGCCGCTGCCGCCGGTCAGGGCGGTGAAGAACGAACACAGCACGGCGGCGGCGATC
>JAGUXX010000024.1 GCA_020061585.1 Betaproteobacteria bacterium
CACGCCCGCCCCCGTCCGGCCGGAAACGGGAAACACCGGACTGCCGGCCAGGCCTGTGCCAGCCAGCAGGGCGTCGATCTCCGCCCGTGCCGCGTCCAGCCGTTCCGGCGCCACGGCGTCGATCTTGGTGAGGGCAACCGCCCCCCGGTTCAAGCCCAGCAGGTCCAGCAATTCCAGGTGTTCCCGGGTCTGGGGCATGGGGCCGTCGTCGGCGGCGACGACCAGCAGCACGAAATCAATGCCGGTAGCCCCGGCCAGCATGTTGTGGATCAGCTTCTCGTGGCCGGGCACGTCCACGAAGCCCAGCACCTGGCCGTCCGGCAGGGGCGTGTAGGCGTAGCCCAGGTCCAGGGTGATGCCGCGGGCCTTCTCCTCTGGCAGCCGGTCCGCGTCCACTCCGGTGAGGGCCTTCACCAGGGTGGTCTTGCCGTGGTCGATATGGCCGGCGGTGCCTACGAGCACGACAGCTCCGCCAGGTTGGCCGTGAACTCCCCCTCTTCAGCGGCCGTCAGGCAGCGCAGGTCGAGCAGCAGGGCGCCGTCCTCGATGCGCCCGATCACCGGCCGGGGCAAGCCGCGCAGGGCGGCCTCGATGCGGTGCAGCACGCCGCCCTTTTTCCCTTGCGGCCGCATGGCCAGGCCCGCCGAAGCCAGCCGGTCGACAGGCAGAGAGCCGGAGCCGATCTGGGAATTCAGGGGGACGATTTCCAGCGTCACCGGCAGCCCAGCCAGGGCCGTTTGCATCACCGGCAGCAGTCGTCGGGCGGCGGCCTCGATGTCGGCTTGCGGGCGGGTGAGCAGGCTCAGGGCGGTGAGGCGTTCGTGCAAGCGGTCCGGATCGCGGTACAGGCGCAGCACCGCCTCCAGGGCCGCCAGGGTGAGCTTGCCCACCCGCAGGGCCCGCTTCAGGGGGTTCTTCTTGATGCGGGCGATGAGGTCCTTGCGACCCGCCAGCACCCCGGCCTGGGGGCCGCCCAGCAGTTTGTCGCCGGAGAAGGTGACCAGGTCCGCGCCGGCGTCGATGCTTTCCCGGGGCGTGGGTTCGTGGGGCAGGCCCCAGCGTGCCAGATCGGTGAGGGTGCCCGAGCCCAGATCCACCACGAAGGGCAGGTTATGTTCATGGGCCAGGGCCGCCAGTTCCGCCTCGGGCACAGCATGGGTGAAGCCCTGAATGGCGTAGTTGCTGGTGTGCACCTTCATCAGCATGGCGGTGCGGGGGGAGAGCGCCGCGCTGAAGTCCTTCAGGTGGGTGCGGTTTGTGGTGCCCACCTCCACCAGTTTCGCCCCGGCCCGCTGCATGATGTCCGGCACCCGGAAGGCGCCGCCGATCTCCACCAGCTCGCCCCGGGACACCACCACCGCCTTGCGCGGGGCCAGGGTATTGAGCAACAGGAACACGGCGGCGGCGTTGTTGTTGACCACGGTGGCGGCCTCGGCCCCGGTGAGCTCGCACAGCAGGCCCTCCACCAGGTCGTCCCGGTCGCCCCGCCCGCCCCGCTCGATGTCGTACTCCAGAGCGCAGGGATTGCGTGCGGCGGTGACCAGAGCGGCCACCGCCTCCTCTGGCAGCGGCGCGCGGCCCAGGTTGGTGTGCAGCACCGTGCCGGTGAGGTTGTACACCGGCCGCAACCGGGGCCGGGCCTGGGCCTCGGCGGCGTCAGCGATGCCGGCGATCAGCGCGGGGGCATCAGGGATGCCCCCGCTGGCCTTGGCCGCCGCCCGAGCCTCCGCCAGCGCAGCGCGGACGAGTTGGGTGACCACCGCGCGACCATGGGCGTCAATGAGTTGTGTGATCGCCGCGTCGGCCAGCAGGCGATCCACGGAGGGAAGCAGAGAGAGGGGATTCAAGGCGTCACCCGACCGGGCAGAATGAATGTGTCGTGAACCTGGAAAATACTATTCAATGAAACAAATAAAAACCCCGCCTCAAGGGCGGGGTTTCGCGGTGGAGCGAATCAAGCTTACTCCATGGACGGATTCCACACCTTCCACACATTGCCCACCAGGTCCGCCCCAGGTTTGAGGGTCGGTTTGCCCGGCTCCCAACCCGCAGGCATGGCTTCCTTGCCGCCGGTGGCGCGCACGTGCTGGAAGGCCAGCACCTGACGTACCGTTTCTGCGACCTTGCGGCCCACTGGAGGGGTGAGCACTTCCATGGCCTGGATGACGCCGTCCGGGTCGATGATGAACCGGCCGCGCATCTCGATGCCCTGGTTCTCGTCCCAGCAGCCGTATGCCCGGCCGATGTTGCCGGCCTGGTCAGAGGCCATGTGGAAGGGGATGCCGCCTTCCACCATCTTGTTCAACTCGTTGTCGTTCCACATCTTGTGGACGAAGTGGCTGTCCACGCTGACGGAAATGACTTCCACGTCCATCTTCTGCAGAGCCTCATATTGCGCCGCGACCGCGGACACTTCAGTGGCTCAGACGAAGGTGAAATCGCCGGGATAGAAGCAGACCAGCACCCACTTCCCGAGGAAATCGGACAATTTGACGTTGGTGAAGCCGCCCTTGTAATAGGCGGGGGCGTTGAAATCCGGTGCTTTCTGGCCGACACGTGCTGTCATCTTACTGGCCTCCTTGGCGGTGGTTTCGGGGGGGCTGGCGGCCTCCGGCGGGGGATCACCGGCGACCGAACTGGTCACACGGGCACAACTGGCAGACTCTTCTGACATACATTCTCCTTTCAGCGTGGCGTGTAAAACGCCAAGTAGCGTGCAACACCACACACGCACCGTAAGCGCACACTACATGCAAGTCAAACTCATACTGAGTAGGGCTTTTTGCTGCCCGTTGCCGCTGGCTCAGGAAAGGCGGCTATCTGGCAGCATCGGGTCGGATGCCGAAATTTGCATCCGGTGAAAGTAGTCATTCACAAACGACAGCTTTATGAAATGGGTGAATGGCTGCGGCCGACGACTTGACGGCCATGCCATACAAATCATCTGCAGCTTACTGGCCACAAGCAGGCTTTCGACGGTTCAGCCGCCTTCAATGACCGGAGTTGGCGCGACACAAGCCATTCGCCAAGCCTTCTCGGCTGCATGGAAATTCGTGGCTTCACTATCAAGTAACTGGCAACTTGTGACATTGCGACAGATTCCTTCGCGGCAACAGTCGGCATAAACGAGCATTAAACTTGCAGAAACACCGCTCGCCCTTGCTAACCTTCGTCAATCAAGCACCAATATGGACAACATCAGCCCAGAAGCCCGTGGGCGCCAGATGTCGCGGGTCAGATCGAAAGACACCAAGCCCGAGATGATCGTGCGCCGGTTGGTTTTCTCGATGGGGTATCGCTATCGGCTGCATGACGCTCGACTACCTGGCACTCCCGATCTTGTATTCGCCGGGCTTCGCAAAGTGGTTTTCGTTCACGGCTGTTTCTGGCACCGTCACACTGGTTGCGCCTTGGCCAGATTACCAAAGTCGCGATTGGATTTCTGGTTGCCCAAACTCGTTGGCAACAAGATACGTGATCAAACGAACCAAAAACTTCTGCGAAAATTGGGCTGGCGGGTGTTGGTCGTTTGGGAATGCGAGTTGCGCGATACGAAGCGTCTGGCCCGAAAGATTCGACGGTTCCTGGAACCCTGAGGGAGAAGAGACATGCAAGCAGTGGAGTTGTACGCGGGCGCTGGCGGCTTGGCCATGGGCGTAGGCCGCGCCGGGTTCAAGCCCCTGGCGGTGGTGGAATGGGACCGCTGGGCGTGTGACACCGTGCGAGAAAACCAGCGTCGCGGGCACCCCCTGGTGACGGACTGGCCCCTGCATGAGGGTGACGTGCGCGCGGTGGACTGGAGCGGTATCCCACAGGACATAGAACTCCTCGCCGGCGGCCCGCCATGCCAACCCTTCTCCCTAGGCGGCAAACACCGCGCCCACGATGATCATCGCGACATGTTCCCCCCCACTGTGGACATCGTCCGACGCCTGCGTCCCAAGGCCTTCATCCTGGAAAACGTCAAGGGCCTAACCCGTTCATCTTTCGCCAACTACTACCAATACATCTTGCTGCAACTGGAATTTCCCGAGGTGGCGCGCCGCCCGGACGAGGATTGGGGCGGCCACTTCGCGCGTCTCCAGGTGGAACGCGTCTCCGGGCGCGCGCATGGGCGCGATCTTACCTACAACGTCGCGCCCACCCTGGTAAACGCGGCGGATTACGGCGTGCCGCAACGGCGCGAACGGGTCTTCATCGTTGGCTTCCGCGCCGATCTGGGCATCGAATGGAGCTTCCCCAAGTCCACTCACAGCTACGAACGTCTGTTGCACGACCAATGGGTCAGCGGCGAATACTGGGAACGCCACGGCGTGGCCCGCGCAAACCGCCCGACTATGCCCGCCAATGTCAGCGCTCGCGTCCGGCAGTTGGGCGAATCCCTCTTTCCTCCCGCCGAGCGCCCCTGGCGCACCGTGCGCGATGCCCTCTGCGACCTGCCCGACCCGGAATCCGCCGCGGCCGCGAACTACCCGAACCACCGCTTTCAACCCGGCGCGCGCGCCTACCCGGGCCACACCGGTAGCCCATTGGACCTTCCGGCGAAAACCCTCAAGGCCGGCGACCACGGCGTGCCCGGCGGCGAAAACATGCTGCTGCGCCCCGACGGTACCGTGCGCTACTTCACCATCCGTGAATCCGCCCGCCTGCAAACGTTCCCGGACGGCTACCTGTTCCACGGCTCCTGGAGCGAAACCATGCGCCAACTGGGCAACGCCGTCCCCGTCGCCCTCGGCCACAAGGTTGCGGCCGGCGTGGCGGAATGCCTTATCGAGGCCAAACTCGCCGCCCTCGCCAGGCACATCGGTCACCAACTGGCGGCGGCATGAGCGGCAACGTCATTCCCTTCAATCCCCTGGACAAGCGCAACCTGGGCGCCAGCGTCGCCGATGACCTGCTCGCGGGCCAAGTCCATCCTCTGAGCGACATCCCACCCTTCCTGGGCGCTGGCCTCTATGCCCTCTATTACACCGGTCCGTTACTCATCTACGAAAACCTCACAAAACACAACCTGGACAGTCGCTTCCTGGCCCCCATCTATGTTGGCAAGGCCATCCCGGCGGGAGCCCGCAAGGGCGGTGGTCTGGGAGAACCCCATACCCGCGCTTTATACAAGCGTTTGAGCGAACACGCCGATAGCATCCGCGCGGTGGAAAACCTGGACATCTCGGATTTTCATTGCCGCTATCTGGTGGTGGATGACATCTGGATACCTCTCGGCGAATCCCTACTCATCGCTCGCTTCGCACCGGTATGGAACAGTCTGGTGGACGGTTTCGGCAATCATGATCCCGGCAAACACAGGCACCAGGGATTGCGCCCACGCTGGGATGTGCTGCATCCGGGGCGGGAATGGGCACTAAAGTGCAGGGCGCGAGAGGAGACGGCGGAGGTTATAGCCGGGGATGTGAAGGTATATTTGCGGGACATGTTGCCGCCTGCTTCTACGCGTGGAAGGTAGCAGCCAGACAAATTTGTACCCGTCCCATGATCGGCCTATGCAACTGACGGTCCCATGTGGAGAAGTTGTCGGCCGCTAGTCGAAGGCGCGAATATCGCAAGCGTGTCAACACTGCTCCCTCGATGCGGAAGAAAGCGGTCATTGGTGAACGACCGGTATCTGTTGAGCCAGAATGGTCAGATAGGCCTCTACATCGGCGTTTGCGCCGCGCTGGGTGAAAAATGTCGCGGTCTCCATGGCCGAAACCTTCTCCGCGATGGCCGTCACAAAGAACTGGTTCATCGAAGTGTTGTCCGTTTCCGCCAAACGGCGCGCGGCGTTGAGCAGGGAATCGGGTGCACGCAAGGCATAGTTGCACATGTGGTCTTCCAGGTGGTCAGCCATTGGGCTGGCGTCGGTTCGCTCACCCACCCCGCCGCCGCAACGGTTCAAGAATCTCCTTCAAGCCGTTGTGATCGATTTCATGCATCAACGCCAGCAGGCGGCCGATTTCGCCGGGCGGGAAGCCTGCTCGGGCGAACCAGTTGAGGTAGTAGCCCGGCAAGTCGGCGATCAGCCGGCCCTGGTATTTGCCGAAGGGCATTTCCCGGCTGAGCAGCAGAACCAGGTCCTGGGGGCCGACACCATTCAGGTTGTTCATGTTCGGGATCCGGATGGCTGTTGCATGGCGGTTTGGGAGGCCGACAAAGTACCATTCCGACCAGCCCCAATCCAGCCGAAATCAAACCGCCATGACCGTCAGAACCCTCCTCCGCATGGGCGATCCGCGCCTGCTTGAAATCGCTCGGCCGGTGGCCGAATTCAGCACACCTGAACTCGACGAGCTGATCCGCGACCTGTTCGACACCATGGCCGATGCCGGCGGCGTGGGTCTGGCGGCGCCGCAGATTGGGGTCGGATGCCGATGACGATCCTGCTCAACCCGGTCATCACGCCTTTGTCCGCCGAAGAAGTGCTGGACTTCGAGGGCGGCTGTCTTTCCGTGCCCGGCCTGCGCGGCGAGGTGCCGCGCTTCCGGCACATCCGCTATCAGGGCTTCGATCCCCAAGGCCACACCATTGACCGGACCGTCGAAGCGGCACGGCGCCAACCACCTTGGCTGCGGAAGATGTGCCCTGCGGCAACCTGACCACTGAACCTAGATTCCTCAGTAGACCGCTCCCCAGCCCTTGTGAGGCCGCATGAATGCGGACGTTAACGCCTCCGGTCACGCTCACCAATTGGGTGACGCCGCTACGCGCCCGATTGCACGGTTTTCGAGCCGTCTGGCGGCGTTGCTCCTCCTTGCGGGCCCCGGCCCGCTGCGTCGTCGCGCCTTGCCAGACGGCTCGAAAACCGCACACTCAGGCTCGTTCTACTGAGGAATCTAGGCTGAACCGCCCGGCATCGGCGACTTGCCTACGCCGCACCGGTTTGGTGACGTCTTTTGCTCTATACCTCTATACATCTGGAAAACTCGCGCTACCCGGGCAATTTATAGTGAGATTTATAAAGTTATCGCCGCGTTATAATTTAACAAATATCAATATAATCTTTACCTCATGGACCCTATCCGAAATCCCTTTTCCCCTGGTGCCGGCACGCCTCCGCCCGAGCTGGCGGGGCGTGACGAGTTGCGAGAGTCTCTGCGGATAGCGCTCGAGCGCGCCAGAATCGGACGCCCCGCCAAGAGCGCTATGCTGGTCGGCCTGCGCGGTGTCGGCAAAACGGTGCTTCTTGACCGCGTACGTGAGGATGCCGAGGCTGCCGGCATCCATACCGTCCGGATCGAAGCACCTGAAGGGCGCTCTCTTCCAGCGCTGCTTGCGCCGCAACTGCGCCAAGCGCTGTTGCGCTTGAGTCAGATCGCGGCCGCCAAAGACTATGCAGTGCGTGGACTTCGGGCACTGGCGGGGTTCGCCAGCAAACTCAAGGTGACTTTCGGCGACATTGAGGTTGGCCTTGATTACGACCCCGAGCCGGGATTGGCCGACAACGGTGATCTCGAGCATGACCTTCAAGCGCTATTCGAGCAGGTCGGCTTGGCGGCAAAGTCGGCGAACACCGCGTTGGCGATTTTCGTTGACGAGTTGCAGTATGTTGAGGAGCCGCAGTTGGCTGCGTTGATTACAGCGATGCATCGCACCGAGCAGCGGAAATTGCCGGTTGTGCTGGTCGGTGCCGGTCTGCCCCAATTACGCGGGCGTATGGGAAACGCCAAGTCGTACGCCGAAAGGCTGTTTGACTTCCCTGTTATCGGCCCGCTTCCTCCAGTGGCGGCACGACTTGCCATCGAGAAGCCGCTTGAGGACGAGGGCGTCGAGATCACCGACCAAGCTCTGGACCAAATCCTGCAAGTTACCCAGGGCTATGCCTATTTTCTCCAGCAGTGGGGCAGCCACACCTGGCGGGCGGCACAGTCCCCACCGATCGATGTTGACGCTGTGGAGGTCGCTTCCGTTACAGCGGTAGCGGCTTTGGATGAGAGTTTTTTTCGGGTGCGCTTCGACCGGCTTACCCCGAAAGAGAAGAAATATCTTCGTGCGATGGCGGATCTAGGGGCGGGGCCACATCGGTCGGGCGATATCGCAAACTGTTTCAACGCCGACGTATCTTCGCTTGCACCGACGCGAAGCTCCCTGATCGCCAAGGGGATGGTGTGGAGCCCGAATCACGGCGACACGGCTTTCACCGTGCCGATGTTCGATGAATTCATGAAGCGGATCATGCCTGGGAACGACTGGCGTTAATCTCGCTCCGTAAATACATCGCGCCTTGGAGGACGCTCCTACGAAATCCGCACCTGTGGTTTTAGGTTCATCAATCACCCAACTCGCCGCAGCGGTTCAAGAATCTCCTTCAACTCGTTGTTATCGATTTCATGCATCAACGCCAGCGGGCGGCCGATTTCGCCGGGCGGAAAGCCTACTCGGGCGAACCAGGTCCTGGGGGCCGACACCATTCAGGTTGTTCATGTTCGGAATCTGGATGGCTGTTGCATGGCGGTTTGGGAGGCCGACAAAGTACCATTCCGACCAGCCCCCATCCAGCCGAAATCAAACCACCATGACCGTCAGAACCCTCCTCCGCATGGGCGATCCGCGCCTGCTTGAAATCGCCCGGCCGGTAGCCGAATTCGGCACGCCTGGACTCGACGAGCTGATCCGCGACCTGTTCGACACCATGGCCGATGCCGGCGGTGTGGGTCTGGCGGCGCCGCAGATCGGGGTCGGCTTGCGGGTGGTGATCTTCGGTTTCGACAAGAGTGAGCGTTACCCGGATGCCGAACCGGTGCCGATGACGATCCTGCTCAACCCGGTCATCACGCCGCTATCCGACGAAGAAGAACTGGACTTTGAAGGCTGTCTTTCCGTGCCTGGCCTGCGCGGCGAGGTTCCGCGCTTCCGGCACATCCGCTACCAGGGCTTCGATCCCCAGGGCGGCGCCATCGACCGGACCGTCGAAGGCTTTCACGCCCGGGTGGTGCAACATGAATGCGACCATCTGATCGGCACGCTCTACCCGATGCGCATGCGCGACCTGAGCCGTCTGGGTTTCACCGATGTTCTGTTCCCAGACGTTTCCGATACCAATCCATGAGGGAAGCCTCCACCGCGCCATAGGGGTAAGCGTCCACGGCTTGAATGCCGGCGCCGGCGAGCTTTTCCCGGGGGCCTTCGCCGACCCGGGCGATGAAACAGGCCGCGCAATCGGCCAGGGCGCGCAGGATCACTTCGCGTTTGTCCTCGTCGCCGTAGCCGCCCTGGCAGTAATGCTCCACTTCCCGGTGTTCCAGGAAACGCGGCCCGCCGGGCTCAAGGTCGTAGACATCGAAGCGGTCCGCGTGACCGAAATGGATGTCGATCTGGCCTTCGCCCTTGCTGGCGACTGCGACACGCAGGGGAGGAAGTGGTTCGGTCATTGGCGTCTCCCGAGTGGATGGATTTAGGGCTACTCGCAAGTTTCCTGCCATGTATTGCCAACGGATAGATCGTCAATCTCCCGGCTTTCTTTCCAAGGGTAACGGCATCGAATTTCTTAAGGCAGCGCCATTGGAGGTGAACGACTTGTCGCAAACCCGACAATTCCGGCGGCGATTTTGTCGGCTTCTTGTGGAAATTGACTGCTTGGCGCGACAGATCAGATACTTAGCGCTGGCATGGGTATTGCAGTCGAATAACCGGATCGCGTCGGACAATTCATTCCCATGCTACAGGAGCCATGCATACCATCACCCGCCCAACGGCCCGCCGCCGCTTAGCCCCCCATGACTGAGCAGGGCCGCCGTCCCAGTCTGCATCTGGTCGAGCGCGACATCGCGCCGCCCGATTGCAAGATCTGTCCGCATCGCGACAGCGTGCTGGCGGCGGGGCGTTGCGTGCCTGGCGATATTTGTCTTCCGGCGCACAGCGGGCGGCAAATCGATCGCTTTCTGCGGGTGAACCCTGAATATGCCGAAGCTTGTCTGACCGACCCGTTTTGGGAGCGGCGTGCAATCGCGGTGCGCTATGTTGCGCTGGAGCGGGTGGCCGAGCTGGCCCACGATGCCGACGAAGTGGTGCGGCGCGCGGTCGCCATTCGTTTGCCGTTGGAGCAACTCGCCATGCTGTGCAACGATCCCGATCGCGAGGTGCGCATCACCGTCGCCGCCAGACTGCCGGTCGAGCAGCTCGAACGCATGATGAACGATGAGGATTATCTGGTGCGCCAGCATGTCGCCGAACGCCTGCCGCATGGACGATTGCCGCGCATGGCGCACGATCCCGACCGCGAAGTGCGCAAGGCTGTCGCGCGTCGCCTGCCGGCGTTTGCGCTGAAGCGGATGGCCGCCGATACGGAAGCGGAAGTTCGTCGCATCGTCGCCGCGCGGGTGTTTCCGGATGACGCAATCGATCTGCTGCGCGATCCCGACTGGCTGGTGCGTCTGGAAGCCGCGCGCATCGCGCCGGTCGATGCCATTGCCGAACTGATCGATGATCCCGAACCGGATGTGCAGGCATTAGTGCGCGGCCGTCTGGAAAACTTTCTGAAACAGGATGAATCGTCATGAATCGCTGCCTCCCCGATGAAGCCACCGTCAAGCGGCTGATCGCCGAGATCGAGGCCAGCGCGCCACGCCCGCATCAGGCCGGTCTGCTGGCGGTCACCGAGCGCTTGATTCCGGAATGTCCGTGTCGGTTCGCGCTGACCCGGGGCGGTTGGTATCGCGCCGGCGGGCTGATCCGCGGCGACGGCGAACGCGTGGCCGACAACCTCGATGTCTGGTTGACGGAAGAACTGGCCGATTGCGACGACGATCTCAACGAGTTTCTCGACCGCCACGGCGACAACGAGCTGCTGGTCACTCGGCATACCGGTCGCACCCACTATTTCGTGGCGCAATACGGCCCGGACCCGGCGGAATTTCTGCAACTGGAAGTCGAGGAATTGCAGGAGGTCATCGACCGCAAATTGTGGGATGCCGCCGCGCCGCCGATCGACGCGCAGGAATTGAGCGATCCGATCAAGCCGGTTCTGGCCCCGGCGCAAGTGGTCGGCAAGCCCTATTACAAATTTCGTCGCCTGACCGACATCCGGCAGGTTGTCTCGCGTTTGCCGGCGCCGATCGGCGATGTGCATGCGCTGGTCCGCTTCATGCAGGAATGGCGCGCCAGCCGCGCCGACAGCAACGGCAAGCATTTCAGCGAGCACTGGGTCATCGGCCTGCGCGAACACCACGACCGTTACAACAATGTCGTGCTGAGCGCCGTCCCGGTATCCCGTCATGCCCACAAGCTCAAATCCTTTCACTGGAACGAAGCGCTGAGCGGCCTCGAAGCCGGCCGCCAGTTGCAGGCTTTCGATCGCGCCGCCGGCTATGGCGGCGCCTGGTATTTCCACCTGCTCACCAGCGGCCTGACACCGCGCAATATCGCCTTCGCGGCGCTGCATGACATCGAAGCCGGCTTCGGCTATCTGGGCGATCTGGATACCGCGTTGCTGTATGGCTGGCTGCGCAAACCGTATTCGATCTGATCGGCTTCATGTAGGTTCGTAGGGTGCGCCGTGCGCACCAATTTGCGTGAAAAGGTGCGCACGGCGCGCACCCTACGTCCTCACGCATTGCGGACGGATGCGACAACCGCCTGTCGGCTTTGCGACAAGCCGAGCCGGACACCTCTTCCCGATTCGTCATTCCCGCGCATGCGAGAATCCAGTCCATAGGGCTGATTTCCTTTAAAAACAATCAGATGAGCGCACTGGATTCCCGCCTGCGCGGGAATGACGGAAGCAAGCCATCCGTTGGCACAGCGCTTGCAGGGTGTTCATCACCGCTATCAGGAACTCACGCCATGCAAGCCAAGCAAATCGCCGAACTGCTCAACGAACCGGCCTGCACCCACAACACCAAATCCAAATCCGGCTGCGCCCGGCCCAAGCCCGGCGCCACCGCCGGCGGCTGTTCGTTCGACGGCGCGCAGATCGCGCTGCTGCCGATCGCCGATGTCGCGCATATCGTGCATGGTCCCATCGCTTGCGCCGGTTCGTCGTGGGACAACCGCGGCACCCGTTCCAGCGGCCCGACGTTGTACAAGATCGGCATGACCACCGATCTGACCGAACAGGACGTGATCATGGGTCGTGGCGAGAAGCGCCTGTTCCACGCCATCAAACAAGCCATCGACAGTCATGCGCCAGCCGCCGTGTTCGTCTACAACACCTGCGTGCCGGCGCTGACCGGCGACGATGTCGAGGCAACCTGCAAATCCGCCGCCGAACGCTGGGGCACGCCGGTGGTGCCGGTCGATTGCGCCGGTTTCTACGGCACCAAGAACCTGGGCAACCGCATCGCCGGTGAAGCGATGTTCAAGTACGTGATCGGCACCCGCGAACCGGACCCGGTGCCGCCCGAGTCCGAACGTCCCGGCATCAAAGTGCATGACGTGAATCTGATCGGCGAATACAACATTGCCGGCGAGTTCTGGCATGTGCTGCCGCTGTTCGACGAACTCGGACTGCGCATCCTGGGTTCGCTGTCCGGCGATTCCCGCTTCCATGAAGTGCAGACCATGCACCGCGCCGAAGTCAGCATGGTGGTCTGCGCCAAGGCGCTGCTCAACGTCGCGCGCAAGCTGGAAACCCAATTCAAGGTGCCGTTTTTCGAAGGCAGTTTCTACGGCGTCACCGACACCTCGCACGCCTTCCGCGAGTTCGCCCGCGTCATCGGCGACCCCGCCTTGAGCGAACGCACCGAAGCCCTGATCGCCCGTGAGGAAGCCCGGATCCACGCCGCCCTCGAACCCTGGCGCCAGCGCCTGCGCGGCAAGCGCGTGCTGCTTTATACCGGCGGCGTCAAATCCTGGTCCATCGTTTCCGCGTTGCAGGATCTGGGCATGGAGGTGGTCGCCACCGGCACCAACAAATCCACCGAGGAAGACAAGGCGCGCATCCGCGAGATCATGGGCGAGAAGACCAAGATGATCACCGACGGCAGCCCGAAAGCCCTGCTCGGCGTGGTCAAGGAATATCAGGCCGACATTCTCATCGCCGGCGGTCGCAACATGTACACGGCGCTGAAGGCGCGCATCCCGTTCCTGGACATCAATCAGGAACGCGAATTCGGCTACGAGGGCTACACCGGCATGCTGGAACTGGCGCGGCAACTGGCGCTGACGCTGCAAAGCCCGGTGTGGCAATCGGTGCGCAAACCGGCGCCATGGAAGCAAGGCGAAGTGGCGGGCGTGGAGATGACGCTTTAGTCCTGCAACCTTGGATCATTTATAGAACGCACCGATTGCGGGCCTGCTCAGGCCCGCAATCGGGCGCGTAGCAGGGTCGCCCAAATTTTTGCCGGCAGTCTGACTTTGCACCCCCGCAAGGGGGACGCCGGATTCGTAAGTGCTAACGACTACGCTGCCCCCGCGTCGGCCTTCAGCGCTTCCGCCTTGTCGGTCGCTTCCCAGGTGAATTCCGGTTCGTCGCGGCCGAAGTGGCCGTAGGCGGCGGTCTTGCGGTAGATCGGGCGCAGCAGGTCGAGCATCTGCACGATGCCTTTCGGGCGCAGATCGAAATGCCGCATGACCAGTTCGGTCAGCTTTTCATCACCGACTTTGCCGGTGCCGTAGGTTTCGACCATCACCGAGGTGGGTTTGGCGACGCCGATGGCGTAGGACACCTGCACCAGGCATTTGCTGGCCAGGCCGGCGGCGACGATGTTCTTGGCGACGTAACGCGCGGCGTAGGCGGCGGACCGGTCGACTTTCGACGGGTCCTTGCCGGAGAACGCGCCGCCGCCGTGCGGCGCCGCGCCGCCATAGGTGTCGACGATGATCTTGCGGCCGGTGAGGCCGGCGTCGCCGTGCGGACCGCCGATCTCGAACACGCCGGTCGGGTTGACCAGGTATTTGATGTCGCCCTTGATCAGTTCCTTGGGCAGCACCGGCTGGATGATGTCTTCGATGATGGCGTCGATGGCGGCCTGTTTCATGCGTTTGCCGCCGTTGATCGCTTCGGCCATGTCCGGGGTGTGCTGGGTGGAGAGCACGACGGTGTCGATGCTGTCGGGTTGGCCGTTGACGTATTTCAGGGTGACCTGGGATTTGGCGTCCGGGCGCAGCCACGGCAGACGGCCATCCTTGCGCAGCATGGCCTGACGTTCCACCAGCCGGTGCGACAGGTAGATCGGCATCGGCATCAGCGAGGCGGTTTCGTTGCAGGCGTAGCCGAACATCAGGCCCTGGTCGCCGGCGCCCTGGTCGAGGTTGTTGTCATAGGCGGCATTGACGCCCTGGGCAATGTCGGCGCTTTGCTGGCCGTAGCAGACATGCACCGAACAGCCATCGGCGTCGAAGCGCAGTTCCGGGTCGGCGTAACCGATGCCGCGGATGGTGTCGCGCGCGACCTGAGCGTAGTTGACCTGGGCGTTGGTGGTGATTTCGCCGGCCAGGATCACCAGGCCGGTGCTGACCAGCGTTTCGGCGGCGATGCGCGAGTGCTTGTCCTGCGCCAGGATGGCATCGACGATGGCGTCGGAAATCTGGTCGGCAACCTTGTCGGGATGGCCTTCCGAGACGGATTCGGAAGTGAAGAAGTAGTCCTTGCTCATGTCTGGCTCCTGTTGAGTTCCCCAACTTGTTCGGCGTGGCCGACTCCGGGGACGGGAGCGGGACGCTTTAGCAGTATTTATATCCCGCCCGCAAGTTGTCTGGATTAACGCGGCGGCTGGATAATTCTAGGTGTCCACCTTCCTTCAGGTCAAACCCGTCTTGATTTTATTTCTCCGCATCGTTGCCTGGCTGCCTTTGCCGCTGCTGCATTTTCTCGGCGCGCTGCTGGGTCTGGTCAGCCTGATGCGGCCGCGTCATCGCCGGGGGATTGCGGAAAATTTGCGCCAGGCCGGTTTGTATACGCCGGGTTTGCTGCTCAGAACCGCCATGGAGCTGGGCAAGGGCCTGCTGGAACTGCCGGCGGTCTGGTTGCGTCCGCTGCATCGCGCCACTGGCCTGGTCCGCGAGGTGCGGGGTTGGGAACATGTGCAGGCGGCGCGTCACGCCGGCAAGGGGTTGATCGTGTTGGGGCCGCACCTGGGCTGCCTGGAACTGGCCGGCCTGTATCTCGCCGAGCGGTTGCCGATCACCGCGCTGTATCGGCGGCCGCGCCAGGCCTGGGCGCACAATCTGATGCGGGCCGGTCGCAACCGCGGCCTGGCGAAGATGGTGGAGCCGAATCTCGGCGGAGTGCGTGCTCTGGTCACCGCGTTGAAACGCAATGAGGCGGCCTGGGTGCTGCCGGATCAGAAAGCCAACCAGGGGGAGGGTGAATGGGCGCCGATGTTCGGGCGCTGGGCATATATGCCGACTTTGCTTTATCGTCTGGCCGGCAAGACGGGCGCCAAGCCGTTGCTGTTCTATTGCAAACGCTTGAGTTGGGGGCGCGGCTACCGTCTGGTGATTGAACCCTTGCCGGATTTTCCGGCGCAAACCGAGGCCGCGATGCGGCTGGTGAATCATGCTTTGGAGGAATCCGTGCGTCGCCTGCCGGAACAATATTCGTGGAACTATCGCTTGCACCGGACCAAACGCAAGCAAACGCCGCCGGCGGCGCCCGCCCAATGAGACGTCTGGGTATCGCGCTGCTGTGGCTGAGCTGGCGACTGCTGCCGGCGCGCGCGTTGGGCGCGGCCGGGGCGTTGCTGGGCATGCTGCTGTATTGGGTCGCCGGGGAACGACGCCGGATCGCGGCGACCAATCTGCGCCTGTGTTTTCCCGAACTGGCAAACAACGCCAGACGGCAACTGCTGCGTCGGCATTTCCGCGCGCTCGGCCGCGCCAGTCTCCAGGAAACCGTGTCCTGGTGGGGCAGTCGTGCTGAAATCGAAGCCTTGACCCGCTTCGAGGGCTTGGAATATCTGACGCCGCATCTGGGCAAACCGTTGATCCTGTTCGCGCCGCATTTCGTCGGCGTCACCATAGCTGGCGTGCGGCTCAGCGCCGAGTTCGCGCCGATGGTGACGCTGAATGCGAAGATCAAGAATCCTTATCTGCATCGTCTGGTGTTTCAGTCACGCAACCGCTTCTCGCGGGAAGGCCGGCATTCGGAAATCTATCAGCGACAGGATGGCATCAAGCCGGTGTTGCGCGCGATCAAGAAAGGCTTGCCGTTCTATTACCCGCCGGATCTTGATTTCGGCCGCAAGGACGCGGTCTTCGTGCCTTTGTTCGGCACTCCCGCCGCGACCATCACCGGCTTGTCGCGTGTCGCCCGGGTGACCGGCGCGGTGGTGGTGCCGTGCATTACACGGCAGGAGGCGGGCGGTTATGTGGCGCGCTTCTATCCGGCCTGGGAAAATTTCCCGAGCGATGACGTCGTGGTCGACACGCGGCGCATGAACGCCTTTCTGGAAGACCGCATCCGCGAGTTGCCGGAACAGTATTTCTGGGTGCACAAACGCTTCAAGACCCGTCCGCAAGGGGAGGCCGGCGTGTATGCCTGACATCGAAATCGCGCCGCTGCGTCTGGACGAGGTCGAGGCGCTGGTGGAACTGGCCGGCAGCATCTGGCGCGCCCATTATCCCGGCATCATCTCGCTGGAACAGATCGATCACATGCTGGAACAGCGCTATCGTCCGGCTCTGGTGCGGCAGTACATGGCGCGCGGCGACCTGTGGCTGGCGGCGCGCGCCGACGGGGCGCTGGTGGGGTTCGCTCATGGTCACCCGCTCGCCGACGGCGATTACAAACTCGACAAGCTATATGTCGATCTCGACTGGCAGCGCCAGGGTATCGGCGGCGCGTTGATCAACGAGGTGGCGGCGCGCGCCAGTCGGCGCGGCTTTGCCCGGCTGGTGCTGCGCGTCAATCGCAACAACCAGCAAGCCATCGATGCCTATCTGAAACAAGGGTTTACGGTTGCCACCATCCATCTGGAAGACATCGGCGGCGGCTTTGTGATGGATGACTATGTGATGACCAAGGAACTGCCATGAATTTTCAGAATCCCGCGCCGGAAGAAATCAAGGCGCTGTTGCGCCGCGTCAAGACGATCGCCGTCGTCGGTCTGTCGCCGAAGCCGGATCGCCCCAGCTTCGGCGTCTCGCAAGCCATGCAGCGCTTCGGTTATCGCATCGTGCCGGTGCGCCCGGCGCTGGATTCGGCCTTGGGCGAGAAAGCCTATGCCAGGCTGGCGGATATTCCGTTTGCGGTCGATCTGGTCAATGTGTTCCGTGAGTCAGCGGCGATTCCCGGCGTGGTCGACGAGGTTCTGGCGATCAACGCGCCGGCGCTCTGGATCCAGGAAGGCATCGTGCATGACGCGGCGGCGGAAAAGGCGCGCGCCGCCGGTTTGACGGTGGTGATGGATCGCTGCATCTACAAAGACTACCTGCGCTACATGGGGTAACGAGACCGCGATGGATCTGCAAACCTGGGAGCTGCTGTCCTATGTCGTGACGGTGTTCGGCCTGCCGTTCGCCATCGTTGCTTATCTGAAGGACCAGCGCAAGGAGCGCGAGAACGAGGAAGAGGCGATCTGGCAGCAACTGTCCGATGCCTACATCGATTTCCTGGAAGTGGTGCTGAGCAACTCGGACTTGAAACTGCGCAGCCACGCGCCGACGCCGGAACTCTCCGATGAACAACGCGAACGCATGTGGGTGGTGTTCGACATGCTGATCTCGCTGTTCGAGCGCGCCTATCTGCTGGCCTACGAACCCGAAATGAGCGAGAAACAGGATCGCCGCTGGCATTCCTGGGAGGATTACATGCGCGAGTGGTGCCAACGCGAGGAGTTTCGTTCCCGCCTGCCGGAACTGTTGCGCGGCGAGGATCCGGATTTCGCGCATTACATATTGCGTCTCGCGCAGGAGGCGGCTTGCCCAGCATCTACGACTTGAAACCGGCGTTCCAGAACTTGTTGCGACCCGCCGTGCGCGGTCTGGCGCGGGCCGGCGTCACCGCCAATCAGGTGACGCTGGCGGCGATGGCGCTGTCGTTCGCCACCGGCGCGGTGATCGCGCTGCATCCGGAACAAACCGCGCTGCTGTTGTTGTTGCCCGGTGTGATGTTGCTGCGCATGGCGCTGAATGCCGTCGACGGCATGCTGGCGCGCGAGCACAACCAGAAGTCGCGCCTGGGCGCGGTGCTCAACGAGTTGTGCGATGTGCTGTCGGATGCCGCGCTGTATCTGCCGCTGGCGCTGATCGCCGGTTTTGATCCGACCTTGGTAGTGGTGATCGTTCTGCTGGCGACAGTGTCGGAAATGACCGGCGTGCTGATGCAGACGCTGGGCGCGCAGCGCCGCTACGACGGGCCGATGGGCAAGAGCGATCGCGCTTTCGTGTTCGGCGCGCTGGGTCTTGCGGTGGGCCTGGGCACGCCGACCGGGTTATGGCTGAGCGGCGTGCTGGCGCTGGTCGCGTTATTGCTGGTGTTCACCATCGTAAACCGCGCCCGACGCGGGCTGGCTGAGGCGTCGAGCTGATGTTCAGCGCGCTGACCTTCAACGCCGCCGCCTTCCTGGGCGGCATCTTCGGCATACTGCTGATCGCCAGCCTGATCGTGTTGGCGCTCAAACGCGCGCGTCCGGACAGCGATTACGGTGAACTCAAGGCGCGGGTGAATTCCTGGTGGGTAATGGCCGGCATTTTCGCCGCCGCGATGGCTTTGTCGTCGACGCTGTCGCTGCTGTTCCTGGCCTTGGTCAGTTTCCTGGCGCTGAAGGAATACCTGTCGCTGATCCCGACC
>JAGUXX010000044.1 GCA_020061585.1 Betaproteobacteria bacterium
CAGAGCCGTGCAGGCGCCGCCCGAAGCGGCGGACCCGCCGGAACCGCCAGAAGCGCTGGACGCTGCCCCGCCGGCGACCGCTGGCGAAGAGGCGACACCATGACCACCGACCCGCGTCAAGTGGTGGAGAATTGACCGTATGGGTGCGGGAAAGCGCGCCGGAAGGGTTGTCACCAACGGCTTCACGCTGATCGAACTGGTGGTCACCGTCGCCATCCTCGGCGTGCTGGCGATGCTGGCGCTGCCGATGCTGGAAGCGACCGCGCAACGCCAGAAGGAAACCGAGTTGCGCGCGGCGCTGCGGGAAATCCGTTCGGCGATCGACGCTTACCATCAGGCGGTGCTGGACAAAAGAATCGAGTCCGCCGCCGATGCCAGCGGCTATCCGCCGGATCTGGATGCGCTGGCGCGCGGCGTCACGGATATTACGCGGCCGGACAGCCAACCGATTTACTTTCTGCGGCGCGTGCCGCGCGATCCGTTTCATCCCGATCCGGCGACGCCGGCCGCCGCGACCTGGGGCTTGCGCAGCTATGCCAGCGCGCCGGATGCGCCGCGGCCGGGCGAAGACGTGTTCGACGTGCATTCGCTGTCGCAACGCAAAGGCCTCAACGGCGTGGCCTATCGGGAATGGTGATGCGCAAGCACAAGGGTTTCACGCTGATCGAATTGCTGGTGGTGCTGGCCATCATCGCCACCTTGCTGACCCTCGCCGCGCCGCGCTATTTCCAGCATGTCGAGCGCGCCAAGGAGGCGGTGCTGCGCGAAAATCTGCTCAATGTGCGTCAGGCGATCGACCAGTATCATGCCGACAAGGGGGTCTGGCCGGCGACCTTGCAGGCACTGGTGGATGAACGCTATCTGCGCGCGTTGCCGATCGATCCGATCATCGAGACCCATGATGCCTGGCTGCTGGAGGCGCCGCCCGAGGCGGCCGCCGGGGAAACCGCCGACGCCGGCGTCTATGACCTGCGCAGCGGCGCCGAAGGTTATGCAAGCGATGGCACGCCCTACGCCGAGTGGTAATCGCCAGCAGGGCTTCACGCTGCTGGTGCTGCTGTTCCTGATCGCCGGCTTCGGCGTCGCGCTGGCGGCGTTGGGCACCTTGTGGGGCGTCCTGGCGCAGCGTGACAAGGAGGCGGAACTGCTGTTCGTCGGCGATCAGTATCGCCGCGCCATCGAAAGCTACTTCCTCGCGACGCCTGGCAAGGACAAGCGCTACCCGCCGGATCTTGAGACGTTATTGCGCGATCCGCGATTCCCCGCCACTGTCCGCCACCTGCGACGCCTGTATCCCGATCCGTTCTCGGGTTCGCTGGAGTGGGGACTGTTGCGCGAGCCGCGCGGCGGCATCATCGGCATATTCAGTACCGCGCCTGGCACACCCTACAAAATGGTCGGGTTTCCAGTGCTCTATGAATCGTTCGACGGCGCGACGGAGTATCGTGGCTGGGTCTTCGCCGCGCCGGTGGAACAGGCGCCGAAACTATCCGGCGAGCCGATTTTCGATTAGACGGAGCGCGGGCTGTTCGGCGGCTGCTCGACGGCGGTATCGCTCAACCAGACATTGAACTCATCCGTTGGCATCGGCTTGGCGAAATAGAAGCCTTGCAGGGTGCTGACGCCGATCTGTTTCAGCAACTCGGCGGTGGCTGGATCTTCGACGCCCTCGGCGACACATTCCAGTTGCATCGCGGCGGCCATCTGCACGATCGCCTGGACGATGCGCAAGCCTTGCGGCGTGTGGATGCGGCGGATGAAGCTGATGTCGATCTTGATCTCCTGCACCGGCATGTCATGCAATTGCGAGAGCGAGGAGTAGCCGGTGCCGAAGTCGTCGATGGCGATGCGGAAGCCGGCGCGCCGCAGTTCGTTGAGGCGTTCGGCGGCGAATTCGACATCCAGCAGCGCGATGCTCTCGGTGATTTCCAGCGTGATCCGCGACGGGTCGATAGCGAAGCGAGCGGCATCCTGAACCAGTTTTTCGGTGAAATCGGTCATGAACAGTTGCCGTTTCGAAATGTTCACCGCCAGCCCCAGATCCCGGCCCAGGGTCTTGCAAGTCTGGCCGGCGGCGAGGGTGGCGAGCCAGACCTGCTCGCCCAGTTCACGGATCAGGCCGAGGTTTTCCGCCATGGGTATGAAAGTCGCCGGCGGCACCCAGCCCAACTCCGGATCATGCCAGCGCGCCAGCGCTTCGACGCCCATGACACGGCCGTTTTCGGCGTCGATCAGCGGTTGCAGCCAGGCGCGTATTTCGTTGTTCTTGATCGCCGCCGCCAGCCGGTGCTGGATATACAGATCTTTTTTCCCCAGGCCCTTTTGCGACATGTCGGCGAAAAACTGATAGATGTTGCGGCCTTGCGCCTTGGCATAGAACATCGCGCGATCGGCTTGCGACAGCAAAGCGTCGAGATCTTCGGCGTCGTCGGGATAGACCGCCACCCCCATGCTGAAGGTGACGGCGAAGTCCGCTTCATCGACCAGCAACGGGGTTTGGGTGATCTCGGTGATCTTGGCCACGACCTCGCGAATTTCCCGCATGCCGGGCATGTCCGGAATCAGCAGCACGAATTCGTCGCCGCCCCAGCGCGCCAGGGTGTCCGCCTGGCGTAGCCGGGCGCGCAGCGCCTCGGTCAAGGCGATCAACAGGCGATCGCCGGCTTTATGGCCCAGGGTGTCGTTGATCTGCTTGAAGTGGTCCAGGTCGAAGAAGCACAGTCCGACCTTGTGTTCGGCGCGTTGCGCGAAGCGTATCGCCATCTTGGCCCGGTCTTCCAACAAAACCCGGTTGGGCAAGCCGGTCAACGCGTCGTGCAGCGCCATCTCGGTAATCTGCTTTTCCTGCAGGTAGGTCCGCGTCACATCCCGCAGCACGCCGCGCACGCCGCTGACCTGGCCGGCCGCGTCGCGCAGCGGAACGAAGCGGCACTCCAGCCAGAGCGTGCTGGCATCCTGGGTGAGCAGGCGCGCGCGCAAGGTGAGCTGGTCTTTTTCCCCGGAGATCAGGGTATCCAGCACGGTGCGCATCTGTTCGGCATCGTCGCGATGCAGAAAATCGTGAAACGCTTCGGTATCGCCCCGCCGACCGCCGCTCAATCTCAGCCAGGCGGCGCTGGCGCGGCGGATGGCGCCTTGGCGATCCAGTTCGATCACGACTTCCTCGAGCAGGTTCAGCGTTTCCAGATAGGCGCGATTTTCCTCCTCGCGCAAGCTGACGGCTTGCATCAGGGTTTCCAGCGTTTCGGCCACGGCGCCAATTTCATCATCCGACATGCCTTTGGCCTCGCGCAGCAGGGTGTGCGTGGCGGACAAATCCGAATGACCTTCATCGCCGAACGCCAGCGCGGCATTTTTCAGGGTTTCGATGCGCCGCACCAGGTCGCGCGTCCAGCGCCCCAGCAACAGATGGATGCCCAGCGCCAGGGTCAGCGCCAGCATCGCCGCGCCGAGCAATACCGGCTTGATCCACACCGGCGGACCGGCCGGCAGACGCACCAGAAAGCGCGTGTCGCCCGCGTCGGGAATGGCGACTTCGATGATTCGCCAGTGCTTGTCATCCAGTTCGAATTCGGCGCCGTCCCGCGTCGGAATCCGGTGCTTGTCGGTGCCTTCCAGAACGGTGTCGGCGCTCGCCAGATACACCGTGCGCAGATCCGAACTGATCAATTGCAGCGTCGATGCTCGGATCGGCTGGAGAAAGATGATTTCTCCCCGTCCGCGATCCGGACCCAGCCACAGGCCGGTGCGGATCACCGCATGCAATTCCTGGTTCTGGTGGCTGAAGTGCCAGGCGGCATCGCCCGCCGGTGGATTGGCCACCAGTTCGTCGCTCTCGTGACCATGCGCGAACAGGCCGCGTCCCGCCGCGTCGCGCACCATGATCGTGTCGAAGCTGATGTTTTCGCCCAGCGCGACCAGCCAGGCGCGCAGGCTGTGCCAGCGGATCGGCTCCGGGCGGTTGGAGAAGCGCTGCATCTCGATGCCGGTGGTGATGTTCTCCGCTTCTCGTAGCCAGCTTTCCTGCAGCAAGCCGAGGCGGGTATTGACCATTTGCCGCGCCGCCGCGTCTTCCTCGATGCGCTCCAGCTTTTTCTCCACCACGACCAGCGCGGCGAGGCTGGTCAGCGTCAGCACCACCACGGCCAGCAACAGCACCACGATGCGCCGGGTCAGCGCGCGCGCCAGCAGCGGCAGAGCGAACGCCCGCGCCGGCCGCGAGCGATGGATTCCCTTGGGCTCAAACGGGGTCAAGGGCTACTCACGCCAACCTGCATAGCGGGCGTCGATGAAATCGCCCAGCCGCATAGTGCGCGCCTTCGGATCGTCGCCATGTACGGTGCGGTAAAAGCGTTCCGTAGTCGCGACCTCCGCGCGGCGAAACACGCCATCCGGACTGAACGCGGTTTTGCCGCGCGCCAGCAGTTGTTGGAGTTCGCGTTGGCGGACAGCGTCGTCGCCGGCAATCTGGCGCGCGATTTCTTCCGGCGTGTGGCTGGCGATCCATAGCAGCGTCCGGCGCATGATTGCCGACATGCGCCGGGATTTCTCGGGTTGCAACAGCAGCAGATTGCCGCGCGTGGCAATCTGAACATAGAGAAACGGCCCGCCCAGCGCCCGCTTGGCGATCTCGAGCTGGTGCAGGTCGGCCAGCACGAACACCAGCCCTTCGTCACGTAAACGGCTGGTGAACGGTTCCTCCCCCATCAGCGCGTCGATCGCCCCGGAGGCCAGCGCGGCGTACTGTTGCTGGTGGCTTTGTCCGGCGGCCAGGTAGTTGACGCTGTCCGGCGCGACGCCGGCTTGCATCAGCAGGAATTCGAGCAGTTGCCGAGAGGTGGATTTGTTGCGCTTGGCGCCGGAATGCACGCCGATGACGCGGCCGCGCAAATCGGCGATGGTCTTGATCTCCTGGCGCAAGTCGCCGCGGACACTGAGCACATAGGTCGGCGCGCGGCTGACGCTGATGATGCTGCGCACATCCTTGCCCTCGGCATGGAAGGTCGCCAAGGCGGACATGCCCAGCGCGGCGAAGTCGCTGTCGCCATCGAGCATGTCCTTGGCCGCCAGCGGTCCGCCGCCGTAGTAGCGGATCTCCAGGTCGACACCTTCCGCCCGGTCGGCGCCGATCTTCTTGATCAGATCGATCGGCAAATAGGAAAAACTGGCCGGCCCCGGACTGGCCAGCGTGATCTTCAGCGGTGTCTGGGCATGCGCGGCGGGCAACGCCACCACCACGGCGAGCAGCCACAGAGTGAACAGGGAATTATGCAAGGCAATCTCCCAATGAATGACGATCAGCATCGGCTTGCCGGGGAGAAACTTTAATTTGCGCGATTTTTTCCTGCTCGGTCGGGATGTCGCATTCGGCGATCGGTTCGACGGGGCATGGCCTGTGGTATTTTCAAGGCTCTGTTTCACAGTGAGTGGCGGCATGTCGGGAAATTCTTTGGGGCTGGTGTTTTCGGTTACTTCGTTTGGTGAGTCGCATGGCCCGGGCATCGGCTGCGTCGTTGATGGCTGCCCGCCGGGCATGGCGCTGTGCGCGGCGGATATTCAGCTCGATCTGGACCGGCGCAAACCGGGCACTTCGCGGCATGTCACGCAACGGCGCGAGTCGGATAGCGTGGAAATCCTGTCCGGCGTGTTCGACGGCAAGACCACCGGCACGCCGATCGCGCTGCTGATCCGCAACGAGGATCAGCGCAGCAAGGATTACGGCAACATCGCCGAGACTTTCCGTCCCGGCCATGCCGATTACACCTACAACCAGAAGTATGGTTTTCGCGACTATCGCGGCGGCGGCCGCTCGTCGGCGCGTGAAACGGCGGTGCGGGTGGCGGCCGGCGCGATCGCCAAAAAATGGTTGTTCGAGCAATACGGCACCGTGATTCGCGGCTATCTGGCGCAGCTCGGTCCGATCGCCGTGCCGTTCAGGCACTGGGACGATGTGCGCGAGAACCCCTTCTTCGCGCCGGACAATGCCGCTGTGGCCGGCCTCGAGGACTACATGGACGCGCTGCGCAAGTCCGGCGATTCGGTCGGCGCGCGCATCAATGTGGTGGCGGAGAACGTGCCCATCGGCCTGGGCGAGCCGGTGTACGACCGGCTCGACGCCGACATCGCGCACGCGTTGATGAGCATCAACGCGGTGAAAGGCGTCGAGATCGGCGACGGTTTCGCGGTGGTGGCGCAGAAGGGCACCGAGCATCGCGACGAACTGTTTCCCGAAGGCTTCGCCTCGAACCATGCCGGCGGCATACTCGGCGGCATTTCCACCGGCCAGGACATCACCGCCTCGATCGCCATCAAGCCGACCTCCAGCCTGCGCCTGCCGGGCCGCTCGATCAACGTGCGCGGCGAGCCGGTGGAAGTGGTGACCGAAGGTCGGCATGACCCGTGTGTCGGGATTCGCGCCACGCCGATCGCCGAGGCGATGCTGGCCATCGTGTTGATCGATCATGTGTTGCGGCACCGCGCCCAGAACGCCGATGTGGTTTGCGCCACGCCGGTGATTCCCGGCCGGCTGGAGGCTTGAAGTATGGGCAATGCCTTGGAAAAAACCGCCGAGTTCAGCGCCGAGGCTTATCTGGCCTGGGAGGCGGAACAGATCGAGCGGCATGAATATGTCGCTGGCGAAGTGTTTCTGATGACCGGGGCCAGTACGGCGCATAACGTGGTGTCGGGCAATTTGTTTTCGACATTGAAAAGCGCTTTGAAAGGCCGTCCCTGCCGGGTGTACATGGTCGATGTCAAGTTGCGCGTTGAGCAGGCCAACTGCTTTTTTTACCCTGATCTGATGGTGACCTGTTCCGCACGCGATCACCAGGCGCCGCTGGTGCAGGCCGAGCCGCTGCTGGTCGCCGAGGTGTTGTCGGAATCGACCGCCGGTTACGATCAGGGGCGCAAGTTCGATGCCTACCGGCAACTCGCGTCGCTGCGGGAATACCTGCTGATCGCCCAGGATGTCCCGCGCGTGCTGGTGTACCGCCGCAGTGTAGGCGTGGAATGGGTGCTGCATCCCTATGGCGCCGGCGACACCGTCCATCTGGTCAGCCTGGATCTGGATATTCCCGTAGCCGACTTGTACGAAGATATCGACTTCGCGATCTGACATGTCCGCCGTACCGTATTGGCGGCTGTCCAGCTTCTACTTTTTTTATTTCGCCTTTGTCGGCGCGATGGCGCCGTTCTGGGGCCTGTATCTGCATTCGCTGGAATTCAGCGCGTTCCAGATCGGCGTGTTGATGTCGCTGTTGCAGGTGATGCGCATCTTCGCGCCGAATGTCTGGGGCCACATCGCCGACCGCACCGGCAAGCGGGTGCGCATCGTGCAACTGGCGGCGCTGGTCTGTCTGGTGGCGTTTGTCGGGGTGTTCTGGGCGACCTCGTTCTGGGCGCTGTTCGCGGTGATGAGCCTGATCAGCTTCTTCTGGAGCGCTTCGTTGCCGTTGGTGGAAGCCACCACACTGTCGCATCTGGGCAGCAGCACCGATCGTTACGGCCGCATCCGGCTGTGGGGTTCGGTCGGATTCATTCTGGTGGTGGTCGGGCTTGGAGCGGCGCTGGATCACGCCTCGATCAAGCTGGTGCCGTGGGTGGTGCTGGGTTTGCTGGTCGGCATCGTGCTCAGTTCACGGGTCATCCCGGAAGCCGAAATCGCCCGTCAAGATGTCGTCCATATTCCGCTGCGCGCGGTACTGGGCCGGCCGGCGGTGGTGGCCTTGTTCGGCGCGGCGTTGTTGATGGCGGCGGCGCACGGGCCGTACTACACCTTCTTCACCATCCATCTGGTCGAAACCGGCTACAGCAAGTCGTTCGCCGGCTGGCTGTGGGCTTTGGGCGTGGTGTGCGAGATCGGGGTGTTTCTGGTGATGCCGAAAGTCTTTGCCCGGGTGCGCGTCGAAACCGTGCTGCTGGCGACGCTGGCGATCGCCGCCGCGCGGTTTCTGCTGATCGGCTGGCAGGCCGACAATCTGCCGGTGCTGCTGTTCGCCCAGTTGCTGCATGCCTTCACTTTCGGCGCCTACCATGCCGCCGCGCTGTCGCTGGTGCACCGCCATTTCACCGGAAAGAATCAGGCGCGCGGCCAGGCGCTGTACAACAGTCTGGCGTTCGGCGTCGGCGGCACGCTGGGCAGCCTGTACTCCGGGGCGACCTGGGATGCGCTGGGCGCCGGCGAGACCTTCACCCTGGCCGCCGCTTGCGCGGCGTTGGCCGCCGCGGTTTTCGCCTGGCGCGGCTTTGCGCGATCGAACTGACGCATGCTGAACCTTGCGAAGGATCGCCTGGCTTTCGGTACACTGCGGTTTCAATGACTACAGGTAACTGCTCCATGCGTATCGTTTATCACCTTGTACTGCTGATCGCATTCAGCGTCAGCGCGCCAGTCCTGGCCGGCAAAATCGAGAAACTGCCGTCCGGCGTCGTGGTGACCCATATCAAGATCGGCGGCGGCGCGCTGCCGACCGCCAAAGATACGGTGCGCGTGCATTATCGCGGCACCTTGCCCGATGGCGGCGAGTTCGACAGCTCATACAAACGCAAGGAGCCGATCAGTTTTCCGTTGCGTGGCGTCATCCCGTGCTGGACCGAGGGGGTGCGGAAGATCCAAGTCGGCGGCCAGGCCAAGTTGTCCTGCCCGGCGGCGACCGGCTATGGCGCGCGCGGTGTGCCCGGCGTGATTCCGCCCAATACCGCGTTGACCTTCGAGGTCGAATTGCTGGCCATCGAGCGTTGAGTCGCCGCGCCGGTTTCTCCCTACACTGCATTTATGTCCATGACCGATTCAGCCCCCAAATCCGGCCGTCGCAATCCTTTGCTTGAACGTTTGTATGCGGAATACCCGGTATTTCGCGATTATCTGCCGCTGGCGATCGGCATCCACAAAACATTTTCCGAGCGCATTCCGGGTTTGGCGAAAGGCCAGGTCTGGGCGGCGATGCAGCACCATACCGGTAGCACGCGTTACCTCAAGGCGATCGTCGAGGGCGCGCCGCGTTACGATCTGGACGGCAATGCGTGCGGGGCGGTGACCGCCGAGCAACAGACTCTGGCGGCCAATACGCTGCGCGAACGCTTCAAGAAGGCGGCGGACCGGCGCAAGGCCGAACTGGAACAACAAAAGCTCGAACTGGAACAACAAAAGCTGGAACAACAGCGCCAGCAGAAACTGCGACAGTTGGCCGACAAGTTCAGTTCGCGCTGAGCTTGGAGCTTGGCTGCCTCAGGTTGCGTCGAACAATATGGCGAACATGCGCTGTTGCTGATCGGCGTCGAGTCGGCGCAGGATGCCGATCGCCTTCTGGGCGACGCGTTGGTTGCGGGTCACTGAGTATTCGATGGCCAGCACGCGCCAGGCCTCGGCCAGCGCCGGATCGCTGGCATTCAGCCGCTGCAACGCCTGGGTTACGCCGGAGGCGCCCTTGAGCAGATAGAACGTCTGGCCCAGGTTGTGCCAGGCCGGCAGATAGGCCGGATCGATTTGCGCCGCCGCGCGGTAGCTGTCGAGCGCCGCCCGCATCTGCTGCTCGGCGCGATAGAGATTGCCCAGATTGATCAGCGCATGGATGTCGCCGGGTTCGAGTTCAAGCGTCTGGCGATAGGCGGCGATCGCCTCGGGATGGCGTTGGACTTTGGCGTAGGCGCGGCCCAGCACAAACCAGGCGTTGGCGTTGGCCGGTTCCACGCGGGTCCATAGCTGCCCCAGACCGAGCAGGTTTTTCCAGTCACCGCGGCGTTCCATCACGGCGGCGCGCGCCAGCCAGTCGGCCTGGCTGATGTTGCCGGGCGAATCCGGCTTGGGTGCATCACCCGCCGCGGTCGTGGCGACGCAGGCGCCAATGAGCAGCGCGGCAATACAGATCGATAAGGTCTTGTTCATGGCCAGCCATCCAGGAAACAGCTCGACTCCATGGGCAGGCGAGGTCGAGCAGAGTGGCATTGTTTCACTTGCCGGGTGTTGTGTGCGATATCGGATCGCCGGGATTCAGGCTGGCCGCCGCGATGTGCGATAATGCGCCGCTTTCAAATTCGCTGGTTTTCAGTCTATGCAGCCGCGCACGCTTTACGACAAGCTTTGGGATGCCCATGTCGTCCAGGTTGAAGCCGATGGCACGGCGTTGCTTTATATCGACCGCCAACTGGTGCACGAAGTCACCAGTCCGCAGGCCTTCGAAGGCCTGAAGATCAACGGCCGCAAGCCTTGGCGGCTGAATACCCTGTTGGCGACGCCGGACCACAATGTGCCGACCACCTCGCGCGTGGCGGGCAACGCCGGCATCGTCGATCCGGTATCGCGCACCCAGGTGGAAACCCTGGATGCCAATTGCGCCGATTTCGGCATCACCGAATTCAAAATCAATGATCCGCGTCAGGGCATCGTGCATGTCATCGGTCCGGAGCAGGGCTTCACCCAGCCCGGCATGACCCTGGTCTGCGGCGATTCGCACACCAGCACCCACGGCGCCTTCGCGGCGCTGGCGTTCGGCATCGGCACCTCGGAAGTGGAGCATGTGCTGGCCTCGCAATGCCTGTGGATGAAGAAGGCGAAAGCCATGCAGGTGCGGGTCGATGGCGACCTCAAGCCGGGCATTACCGCCAAGGACATCGCGCTGGCGGTGATCGGCCGCATCGGCACCGCCGGCGGCACCGGCTACGCCATCGAGTTTGCCGGCTCGGCGATCCGCGGCTTGACCATGGAAGGCCGCATGACCTTGTGCAACATGGCCATCGAAGCCGGCGCCCGCGCCGGCATGGTGGCGGTGGACGAGCGGACCATCGACTATCTGCGCGGACGGCCGTACGCGCCGCAAGGCGCGTTGTGGGATCAGGCGGTTGCTTATTGGCGCAGCCTGGTTTCCGATGCCGACGCGGGTTTCGATGCGGTGGTCGAATTCGATGCCGCCGCTATTCAACCGCAGGTCACCTGGGGCACATCACCGGAAATGGTGTTGCCGATCGACGCGCGGGTGCCGGATCCGCTGGATGCGCCAAATCTGGTCAAGCAAGCGGATTGGGAACGTGCGTTGATGTATATGGGACTGTCGGCGAATACGCCGATTAGCGAAATTCAGGTCGACAAGGTATTCATCGGTTCCTGCACCAATTCGCGGATTGAAGATCTGCGTGAAGCGGCGGCGGTGGCCAAAGGTCGCAGCATCGCCAGCAATATCCGCCTGGCGTTGGTGGTGCCCGGTTCCGGCCTGGTCAAGCAGCAAGCCGAAGCCGAAGGCCTGGACCGGATTTTCCGCGACGCCGGCTTCGAGTGGCGCGAACCGGGATGCTCGATGTGTCTGGCGATGAACGCCGACCGCCTGGAACCGGGGGAACGCTGCGCCTCGACGTCGAATCGCAACTTCGAGGGGCGCCAGGGCCAGGGCGGTCGCACGCATCTGGTCAGCCCGGCGATGGCGGCGGCGGCGGCGGTATTTGGCCATTTTGTCGATATTCGCAACATTGCAAACGAGGTGAAATGATGACGACTCCGCAAAAATGGATACTGTTGGGCGTGGTTAAACTGGCCGTGTTGGCGGTCGCGATCGGCGTGGTGTTCAGCATTTACGGCTGCAATACCGTGCGTGGCGTCGGCCAGGACATCGAGCGCGCCGGCGAGGCGATCCAGCGAGCCGGCAACAAATGATCCTTGAATCCTCTGTTGGACGCGTTCGAGTGTGGGCCTGCCGGGATGTCTGGCAAGGCGCGACGACGCGCGTGGTCATTCCCCGCAAGGAGGAGCAACGCGGCCAGGCGGCCCGGCAGGGCCGCAATCGGACGCGTAGCGGGGTCACTCAATTGGTGAGCGCAATCGAAGGCGCTAACGCTGGCGTTCATGAGGCTTCTCGAAGGCTGAGAAGCGGTCAACAGAGGATTCAAGGATGAAGCCTTTTACCCGCATCGAAGGCCTGGTGGCGCCGCTGGATCGCGCCAATGTCGATACCGACGCGATCATTCCCAAGCAGTTTCTCAAATCGATCAAGCGCACCGGTTTCGGGCCCAACGCGTTCGACGAGTGGCGCTATCTGGATCAGGGCGAACCGGGCAAATCGAATCACGACCGGCCGCTGAATCCGGACTTCGCGCTGAATCAGGCGCGCTATCAGGGCGCCTCCATCCTGCTGACCCGGGAGAATTTCGGCTGCGGCTCGTCGCGCGAGCATGCGCCCTGGGCGCTGGAAGACTATGGCTTCCGGGCCATCATCGCGCCGAGTTATGCCGACATTTTCTACAACAACTGTTTCAAGAACGGTTTGTTGCCGATCGTGCTGCCCGCCGATGTGGTGGAGCGCCTGTTCCAGGCCACCTTCGCGGTCGAAGGCTATGCCTTGCGGGTTGATCTGGCGGCGCAGACGGTGACCGCGCCGACCGACGAGACCTGGCATTTCGATGTCGATCCGGAACGCAAACACCGCCTGTTGAACGGCCTCGACGACATCAGCCTGACGCTGCAATACACCGACAAGATCCAGGCCTACGAAGCACGGCGCAAACTGGAAGCGCCGTGGCTGTTCGTTTGAGTCGCGGTCTGAACCATCGTATCTGAGGAAGATTCATGAAAATCGCAGTTCTGCCGGGTGACGGCATCGGTCCCGAAATCGTCGCGCAAGCGGTCAAAGTGCTGAGCCTGCTGCAAGCCGATGGTATGCCGCTGGAAACCGAACAGGCGCTGATCGGCGGCGCCGGTTACGAGGCGGCGGGCGATCCGCTGCCGGAGGCGACCTTCAAGCTGGCCCAGCAGGCCGACGCGGTGCTGCTCGGCGCCGTTGGCGACTGGAAATATGACAGCCTGCCGCGTGATGTGCGCCCGGAGCGCGGTCTGCTGCGCATTCGCAAGGGTCTCAACCTGTTCGCCAACCTGCGTCCGGCGCTGCTCTATCCGGAACTGGCCTCGGCTTCGACGTTGAAGCCGGAAGTGGTGGCCGGGCTGGATCTGATGATCGTGCGCGAGCTTACCGGCGATATCTATTTTGGTCAGCCGCGCGGCATTTCCACGCTGGAAAACGGCGAACGCGAGGGGGTCAACACGATGCGCTACAACGAATCGGAGATTCGTCGCATCGGTCGCGTGGCGTTCGATATCGCGATGAAGCGCAACAAGAAAGTCTGTTCGGTGGACAAGGCCAACGTGCTGGAAACCACCGAACTGTGGCGGCAGGTGATGATCGATCTGGCCAAGGACTACCCGGAAGTCGAACTCAGCCATATGTATGTCGACAACGCCGCGATGCAGCTGATCCGCGCGCCGAAACAGTTTGATGTGATGGTCACCGGCAATATCTTCGGCGACATCCTGTCCGACGAGGCGTCGATGCTGACCGGCTCGATCGGCATGCTGCCGTCGGCTTCGCTGGACGAGAACAACAAGGGCATGTACGAACCCAGCCATGGTTCGGCGCCGGATATCGCCGGCAAGGACATCGCCAATCCGTTGGCGACCATCCTGTCGCTGGCGATGATGTTCCGTTACACCTTCGCCGACATGGCGACCGCCGACCGCATCGAAAATGCGGTCAAACGGGTCATCGCGCAGGGCTATCGCACCGGCGACATCTGGACCGAGGGCACAACCCGCGTATCCTGCTCGGGCATGGGCGATGCGGTGGTGGCGGCGCTGTAAAGAATTGATCGAACAAAGGTGAATGTCATGAAACGTGTAGGTTTGGTTGGTTGGCGCGGTATGGTCGGTTCGGTGTTGATGGGCCGCATGAAGGAACAACGCGATTTCGATCTGATCGATCCGGTGTTCTTCACCACCTCCAATGTCGGGGGGAGTGCACCCAACCTCGGCCCGGACATCGGCAAGGACGTGCCGACGTTGAAGGATGCCATGTCCATCGACGAACTGAAGGCGATGGACGTGATCATCACCGCCCAGGGCGGCGATTACACCAAGGCGGTGTATCCGAAACTGCGCGCCGCCGGCTGGAACGGTTACTGGATCGATGCCGCCTCGACGTTGCGCATGCAGGACGAGGCGATCATCATCCTTGATCCGGTCAACCACGAAGTGATCAAGAACGGTCTGACCAACGGCGTGAAAACTTATGTCGGCGGCAATTGCACGGTGTCGCTGATGCTGATGGCCATCGGCGGTCTGTTCGACGCCGGGCTGATCGAATGGATCTCGCCGATGACCTATCAGGCGGCCTCCGGCGCCGGCGCGCGCAATATGCGCGAATTGATCCAGCAGATGGGCGCGGTGAACGCCGAAGTCAAAACGCTGCTCGACGATCCCGCTTCCGCGATTCTGGAAATCGACCGCAAGGTGGCCGAATTCATCCGTTCCGACCGTTATCCGCTCGACGCCTGGCCGGTGCCGCTGGCCGGCAACCTGATCCCGTGGATCGACGTGGCGCTGGCCTCCGGTCAATCGAAAGAGGAATGGAAGGCGCAGGTCGAAGCCAACAAGATCCTCGGACGCTCGGATCGCCAGATCCCGATCGACGGTCTCTGCGTGCGGGTCGGCGCAATGCGCTGCCACTCGCAGGCGCTGACCATCAAGCTGACCCGCGATGTGCCGCTGGATGAAATCCACGGCATCATCGCCGCGCACAACGACTGGGTGAAAGTGGTGCCGAACGATCGCGACATCACCATGCGCGAACTGACTCCCGCCGCCGTAACCGGCACGTTGACCGTACCGGTGGGCCGGATGCGCAAGTTGAGCATGGGACCGGAATATCTCACGGCGTTTACCGTCGGCGACCAACTGTTGTGGGGCGCGGCCGAACCGCTGCGCCGCATGTTGCGCATCATCCTCGAAGGTTGAACGAGTTGGCCTCGCGGTTTCCGGATTCCCAATTCGATCTGGCGATACTCGGCGTCGATTCGCCGCTGGGGGAAGCGATACTGACCCACCTGGACGAGCATGAGATTCCGGTTGGGCGACTGTTTGCCCTGAGCTTGCGTGAACCGGAAGACGTCGTTTCGTTTCGTGGCGAGGATTGGCCCTGTTACGCCGCCGCCGAATTCGACTTCGGCCAGGCCCAGGCCTTGATCGTCGCCAGTCGCGGCGATGCCACGGCGCGACTGGTCGAGCGGGTGCGCGCCGAACGGCCGACCATGCCGATTCTGGAGGCGGATGCGATCGATCCGGCGGCGGCGGTGATCGCGGCGCGGGTGATCCGACCGATTGCCGCGCTGGCCGGCCTGGTCTCCGCCGACGCGTTCGTTACCTTGCCGGTATCGCTTGCCGGCAAGGAAGGCGTCGACGAATTGGTGCAGCAAACCCGCGGCCTGTTCAACATGGAAAGTCCGGAAGCGGAAGTATTTCCGCTGCAAATCGCCTTCAACCTGATACCCCGTTCAGATACCGGCCGGTCGCCGGATTACGAAGCGCAATTGGCCCGGACTACCGCCCGATTGGCCAACGACGCGGTAGTCGGTTTCAGCGTGGTGACCGGTCCGTTGTTCTTCGGCGCGGCGATGGCCTTGCATATACGCACCGCCCGGCAACTGGATATCGGGGCGTTGCTGAATGCCTTGCAGCGGCAGGACGGCATTACCTTGATGCAGGATGATCACCCTGCCGCAGTTCCAACACCGGCAACCGATGCGCTGGGTAGCCAGGATGTTTTTGTCGGCAGAATACGCGTGGATGGCGATAGTTGTCGACTTTGGCTGGTGTTCGATCCGATCACGCTGGATGCCGCGCTGATGGCGACAAACGTGGAAATTTGGATTGATAAGCCCGCAACTTCTCTGCTAACGTAAGAATTCCTTCAGATTATGCGTCTAAGCCCATGAGAAATTTCACAAATTCAGGGGGGCGAAGTGACTCAAGAAGGAATATATGGGGATTATCCAAGATGGTCTTGAAGACAGAGGATACAAGGCGAAGCGATGAACAAGACTAAAAGAATCAGTGGCTTACTGTGGGCATTGTTGTTTGCTTGGGGATCCGCAAACGCTGCCGGCTTGGGCAAGTTGACTGTCCAGAGCACGTTGGGCCAGCCGCTCAAGGCGGAAATCGAGCTGTTGTCTGTCACCAAGGACGAAATTGCCGATCTCACCGCCAAGCTAGCCAGCGCGGATGCTTTCAAGCAGGCGCGTATAGACCGCCATGAGGCGCTCAGCAGCCTGCGCTTCAGTGTTGATCAGCGCGCCAATGGTCAGCCGGTGATTCGCATTTCATCGACCGCCTCGGTCCAGGACCCTTTCCTGGATATGCTGATCGAGCTCAACTGGAGTTCCGGTCGCCTGATCCGCGAATACACCATACTGCTCGACCCGCCGGCATCCGCGAAACCGGCTGAATCGATACGCCCGGCGGTGATTGCCGGAGCGCCAACCGCGACGGTTCAAACGCCCGCTGCCGACAAGGCCGGTCCTAAAGCGCCCCCGGCCGCTCCAGCGGCCCCGACGCCCAAGGTTTACGGACCGGTGAAGTCAGGCGAGACCTTGCGCGGCATCGCCAGCAAGGTGAAGCCGGCTGATGTCAGTCTCGATCAGATGATGATTGGCCTGTATCAGGCCAACAAGAGCGCTTTCCAGGGCAACAACATCAATCGCCTGAGCCGCGGCAGCGTTCTGAAAGTCCCCGGTGCTGATGCCGCGCATGCCGTGTCGCCCGCCGAAGCTTCGCGCACGGTTAAGGGGCATGTCGCGGAATGGCATGCGTACCGACGTAAACTGGCGGAAATGGCCGGCGAAACGCCATCGGCGCGTTTCGACGAACCCGCCGCTGGAACGATTACCCAGCGTGACACGGCGCAACCCGCGCCGGCGCCGTCCGCGCCGAAGGACGTGCTCAAGCTGTCCAAGGGAGAGCCTGCCGGAGTTGCCAAGCCGGATGCCAGGACGCAAGAGAGAATGCATGCCATGGAAGAGGAGTTGGCCGCCAAAGGCCGCGCCCTTCAGGAAGCGCAGGATCGCGTCAGCCAGCTCGAGCGCACCGTTCGGGACATGCAGAAACTGCTGGAAATGAAGCAGCAGGAAGCCGCGAAAGCGCCGCCGGTTACACCTGCCCCGCCGATGCCCGAGGAGTTCGAGCTCCCGCCGCCGGATGTGGCCCCCGCGCCGACTCCCACGCCGCTCGAACCGGTCGAGGCGCCGAAGCCGGCGCCGGTGATCGCGCCGCTGCCGGTCGCGGAGCCCAGCTCCAGTTGGATAAGCACCTTCATCAGCAATCCGATCTACATCGGCGGTATCGTCGCGGCGCTGCTGCTGTCGGTTCTGCTGTGGATGATGATGGTCGGCAGCAAGCGTCGTCAGGGTCTGACCAAGTTCGAAGACAGTATCATGACCGGCGGCGAATTCAAGAATAACGCCGTGTTCAATGCCTCGGCGGGTAATGTCGCCTCCGGCGCGTCGACCGAAGGCAGCATGCTGTTGACCGATTTCAGCCGTCTCGGCATGGGCGCGATCGACAGTCATGAGGTCGATCCGATCGCCGAAGCCGAGGTATACATGGCGTATGGTCGCGATGCCCAGGCCGAGGAAATCCTGCGCGAGGCGCTGATCAAGGATCCCAGCCGCTACGAAATCGCGCTCAAATTGCTTGAGCTGTATGCCACACGCAAGGATGTGACCAGTTTCGAGACCACCGCGAGCGAGTTGTATGCCGGTTTGGGCGGTCAGAACACGCCGGTCTGGCAACGCGCCGCCGAAATGGGCCGTTCCATCGATCCGCAGAATCCGCTGTATCGGGTTGCCACACCCGGGGGCTCGGCGGCTCCCGCAATCGTTGTCCCGGTTGCCGCCGCCGCCGCAACGGCGGCTGTGGCTACGGTATCCGCCGCGCCGGTCGAGGCGGCGCGTAACGAGTTGGATTTTGGTGACCTGGAAAAGCTTGCCGAAATGGGGGACTGGAACGAAAGCGCCAGGGGCGATACGCCCGCGGTTGTCCAGCATGTTGCCGCGCCGGACCTCGATTTCGCATCCCAACCCGCGCCATTTTCCGAGGCTGAGGCTGCTCCGGTTGATCACCAGCTGATGGAGTTCGAAACCGACGACAGCGCTTTTGAGCCGGCGGCAGTCGAACCCGAGCCGATTTCCCCTACCGCTTCCACGCTTGATTTCGAGCCCGCGCCCGAAGCGTTGCCGCCGGATGCCGACGTTTCGATTCCGCTCGCCGAGACTCAGGTTGCGGATGATTTGAGCCTCGACTTCGATTCCGCGCCTGACTTCGATTTTGCCTCGAATGTCGAAGCGCCAGCGGCTGAAGAACCCGAGCTGCCGGTCGCGCCGGAAGCGATTGAAGAATTGTCCGCGCTTGAATTGCCGGAAAGCTACGCGGCGGAGGAAATCGAAGCGACCGCCGCCGAGGAAATGCCGGTCCTCGATCTATCCGACATTGATCTGGATCTGGATGCCGAGACCACCGCCGCCGAGTCGGCACCCGAATTGCCTGATTTCGCAGAGCCGCCGCCGAGCATGGAGTTCGCTTCCGATTTCGATCAGTTCGCCGATCTGTCCACGTCCGCTGACTTGGCTCCCGAGCCGGAACAGGTTGCCGAGGCGGCGTCCGAACCGGAATTGTCGCCCGAACCTAGTGATGTTTCCGAGATCGATCCCGAATTGCACGAAGAGGTCACCACCAAGCTCGATCTGGCGCGCGCCTATCTGGAGATGGGAGATCGTGAAGGGGCTCGCGAAATTCTTCAGGAGGTGCTTGGCGAAGGCGATACCCAACAGCGCGCCGAAGCGGGCAAGTTGCTTTCCGAAGCGGCTTGAAGCGGATCGTCGCGACGCAATCGGAGCCTTGCAGCTTGATTCGCGTTCCAGTCCGCCGGGAGTAGTCGGATTCATAACCGATCCAGATTCGCGGCGCTGCCGCCGCATCCGGCAAGTCGCATCCTGATCTATCTGTTGGCAGCCCTGGCGATCCCGGGGCTGCCTTTTTTCTGGATGCCGATCTTGCTGATGGGGGTGTTGCCGGCCCTGGTTTTGCGGCGGGGTAGCCCGTTGCGTCTGATCTGGCGCACTCGCTGGCTGCTGCTGGTGTTGCTGTTCGGCTATGCCTACAGTTTGCCGGGTGAACCGCTGTGGTCGGTGTTGGCGGATTATTCGCCCAGCCGGGAAGGCTGCCGTCATGGCCTCGAACAGGCGGCAAGGCTGGTGGTTCTGCTGCTCTGGCTGGATCTGCTGGTGCTGCGTCTGCCGGCGGACGCGTTGTTGGCCGGTTTGTATCAATTGTTCCGGCCGTTTTCCGGAATCGGCCTGGATCCACAACGCGCGGCCTTGCGCCTGGGTTTGACCTTGCGGGCAATAGAAGGGCTGGAGCGCGGGAGGGGCAATTTGCGCAGCCTGCTCGATGCGGATTTTAAGATCGAACTGCCGTCGCAAGTGACGCTGCGGCTGGCGCCGTTGCGCTGGACCGATATTGCCATGCCGGCGCTGCTGGGCCTGGGTTTGCTGGTCGTGTGGCTGCTCGCGGCCTGAGTGGGGCGATTGAAGTGGAGCGGATGAAGTGGAGCGCATAGGGCCGTGGAACAGTTGACGCGTTTCGCGCTGGGTATCGAGTACGATGGCCGGAATTTCTGCGGCTGGCAGACCCAGCCGAATGGTTGCGCGCTGCAGAATCATCTGGAGCGCGCGCTGGCCGAAGTTCATGGCGCGCCATTGCCGACCATCACCGCTGGACGCACCGATGCCGGCGTGCATGCCGTGGCTCAGGTCGTGCATTTCGACGCGCGCAACTATCGACCGGAGCATGCCTGGGTGTTCGGCACCAATTCGCGTCTGCCATCCGGCATGTCGGTGCTTTGGGCGAAGATCATGCCGGCCGATTTTCACGCCCGTTTCGGGGCGGTCGAACGCACCTATCGTTATGTCTTGCTCAATCAAGCGGTACGCCCGGCTTTGCTGGCGGGTCGGGTCGGCTGGATCCATGGCGAACTTGACGAAGCATTGATGCAACAAGCCGCGACCTGGTTGATCGGGGAGCAGGATTTCTCCGCTTTCCGCGCGGCCGAATGTCAGGCCCGAAGTCCGATGCGAGATTTGCGCGCGGTGCGGATCTGGCGGCATGGGACATGTGTACAGTTCGAATTTCGCGCCAACGCTTTTCTGCATCATCAGGTGCGCAACATGGTCGGCGCGCTGGTCTGGGTCGGTTTGCGGCGGCGTCCGCCGGAATGGATCGGCGAACTGTTGCTGGCGCGTGATCGCACGCGCGCCGCCGCGACCTTCGCCGCCGATGGGCTGTATCTGGCCGATGTCCGCTACGATGCGCGTTATGCGCTGCCGAAGCGTTCCGATCTCGGCCCGTTGGCGTTTTTCCCTTCCCCTGAATGAGCGTTTTGACCACCATGACTCGCGTGAAAATGTGCGGCATTACCCGCCCGCAAGATGGCGTCGCCGCCGCGCTGGCCGGCGCCGATGCGATCGGCCTGGTGTTCCATGCGGCGAGTCCGCGCAATGTCGAACTGGAACAGGCGGCGCGGATAGTCGCCGCGTTGCCGCCATTCGTCACCACGGTGGCATTGTTCGTCAATCCAGCGCCGGACGCGGTGCACGCCGTGTTGCGGCGAATTCGGCCCGATGTCCTGCAATTTCATGGCGAGGAAACCGCCGAATTCTGCGGCGGCTTCGGCACCCCCTATCTGAAAGCGGCACGCGTTCGCGCGGATAGCGATTTGTTACAATTCGCCGCCTCATATGCGGATGCGCAAGGATTATTGCTCGATGCCTGGAGTGCCGCCGGGCATGGCGGCACCGGCGAACGGTTTGACTGGAACCTGATTCCGGATTCCTTGCCCAAGCCGTTGATTCTGGCCGGCGGGTTGAGCGTCGGGAATGTCCGTCTCGCCATCGAAACGGTGCGGCCATGGGCGGTCGATGTATCGAGTGGTATCGAAATCTCCAAAGGTATCAAGGATGCGACGTTGATCGCCGCCTTCATGAAGGAAGTGAAAAATGCAGTTTGATCAACATGCACTACCCGATGCGACCGGCCACTTCGGCCCCTACGGCGGCGTGTTCGTCGCCGAGACCTTGATGGCCGCGCTGGATGAACTCAAAGGCGAATACGAAGCGGCCCGCAAGGATCCGGACTTCCTGGCTGAATTCCATCATGAACTGCGCCATTACGTCGGTCGTCCCAGCCCGATCTATCACGCCAGACGCTGGTCGGAACAGCTCGGCGGGGCGCAGATCTACCTGAAGCGGGAAGATCTCAACCATACCGGCGCGCACAAGATCAACAACACCATCGGCCAGGCCTTGTTGGCGCGGCGGATGGGCAAGAAGCGGGTGATCGCCGAAACCGGCGCCGGTCAGCACGGCGTCGCGTCAGCCACCGTCGCCGCCCGTTACGGCATGGAATGCGTGGTGTACATGGGCGCTGACGACGTGATTCGCCAATCGCCCAACGTGTTCCGCATGAAACTGCTCGGCGCCAAGGTGGTGGCGGTGGAATCCGGCTCCAGGACCTTGAAGGATGCGCTCAACGAGGCCATGCGCGACTGGGTGACCAATGTCGAATCCACTTTCTACATACTCGGCACCGCCGCCGGCCCGCACCCGTATCCGATGCTGGTGCGTGATTTCCAGTGCGTGATCGGCGACGAGTGCAAAGTGCAGATGGCGGAAATGCTCGGTCGCCAGCCGGATGCGGTGATCGCCTGCGTCGGCGGCGGTTCCAACGCCATCGGCATCTTCCATCCCTATATTCCGCTTGAAGGCGTGCGCCTGATCGGCGTCGAGGCCGGCGGCGACGGCATCGCCAGCGGCCGCCATGCCGCGCCGTTGTCGGCCGGCACGCCCGGCGTGCTGCATGGCTTCCGTTCCTACCTGATGCAGGACGCCAACGGCCAGATCATCGAAACCCATTCAGTCTCGGCCGGTCTCGATTACCCCGGCGTCGGCCCGGAACACAGCTATCTGAAGGACATCGGTCGCGCCGAATATGTCGCCATCAACGACGACGAGGCGCTGGCCGCCTTCCACGATCTGTGTCGTTACGAGGGCATCATCCCGGCATTGGAATCCAGCCACGCTCTGGCGCATGCCGCCAAGATCGCGCCGGCGATGAGCAAGGACCGGATCCTGCTGGTGAACCTGTCCGGACGTGGCGACAAGGACATCAATACGGTGGCGAAGTTGGCGGGCATCGAGTTGTGATTCAGGAGCGGTGAATGGGGCATCACGAAAAACTTCTGTTCCAGATATTGCGTGGACTATCTGATGCCAACATTGATTTCGATGATTTGCGTAGCTTGTTGATCTACCTTGGCTTCGAGATGCGGATCAAGGGTAGTCATCACGCCTTCAGAATGGCTGGCGTGCAGGAGAAAATAAACCTGCAACGTGATGGCGCCAAGGCCAAACCCTATCAGGTACGGCAGGTACGCCACATCATCCAGAAGCACCAGTTAGCGAGGGATATTTAATGGACCGATATGAAATCATTCTTTACTGGAGTACGGCAGACGCGGCCTTTGTCGCAGAAGTGCCGGAATTGCCAGGTTGCATGGCTCACGGTGATAGTCAGGAAAGCGCTTTGGCCAATGTTAAGGAAGCCATGCAACTTTGGCTGGAAACGGCTAAGGAATTTGGCGACCCCATCCCGGAACCTAGGGGTGAACGGCTGATGTTTGCTTGAGTGAAGATGGCTATAAGATCAAACGCATCGTTTCAGATTACTTCCTGGAAGACTGACCCATGAGCCGCATCGGCCACACTTTTTCGCAACTCAAATCCCAAGGCCGCAAGGCCCTGATTCCGTTCATCACCGCCGGTGATCCGGCGCCGGCCAATACCGTGCCATTGATGCATGCGCTGGTCGCCGGTGGCGCCGACATCCTGGAACTGGGGGTGCCGTTTTCCGACCCGATGGCCGATGGGCCGACCATACAGCGCGCTTCCGAGCGGGCGTTGAAGCATGGCGTCGGCCTGCGCGATGTGCTGGGCATGGTGAGCGAATTCCGCCAGACCAATGCCGCCACGCCGGTGGTGCTGATGGGCTATGCCAATCCGATCGAGGCGATGGGCTGGGACGATTTTTGCGCCGCCGCCGCCGCCGCCGGCGTGGATGGCGTGTTGACCGTGGATTACCCGCCTGAGGAATCCGGCGAGTTCGCCGGCAAGTGCGCGGCCGCCGGTCTGGACAATATCTATCTGCTGGCGCCGACCACATCCGCCGCGCGCGTCGCGGCGGTGGCTACGCATGCGCGCGGATTCATCTACTATGTGTCGCTGAAAGGCGTAACCGGCGCGGCGACCATCGACATGACCGAAGTCGCGCGACGCTTGCCCGAGATTCATGCCGCGACCGGCTTGCCGGTCGGTGTCGGCTTCGGCATCCGCGATGCCGAAACGGCGCGTCAGGTGGCGGCGGTGGCGGACGCGGTGGTGATAGGATCGCGCATCGTGCAGGAAATCGAGGCGTCCACGCCGGAAACCATGCTGGATAACGTGAAGACCTTTGTGGCCGGCGTGCGCGCCGCCCTGGACAACTGAGGATGCCTAACATGAGCTGGTTCCAGAAACTGATTCCTCCCAAGATCAAGCGGCGCGAGACGGCCAAGAAAGTGGTGCCGGAAGGCCTGTGGAGCAAGTGCCCGAGTTGCGAGGCGGTGCTGTATGCGGCCGATCTCGATGGCAACATGCATGTCTGTCCGCACTGCGGCCATCACAATCGGATCGGCGCCCGCCAGCGTCTGGAATTGTTGCTCGACGAAGGCAGCCGCAACGAGATCGGCGCCAACATCCTGCCCATCGATCCGCTGAAATTCAAGGACAGCCGGCGTTACCCCGACCGCTTGACCGAAGCGGCGAAGGCGACCGAAGAACAGGATGCGCTGGTGGTCATGGAAGGTCGCATGCTCGATCTGCCGGTGACTGTGGCGGCGTTCGAGTTTCGTTTCATGGGCGGCTCGATGGGCTCGGTGGTCGGCGAACGCTTCGTGCGCGGCGTGGAAGCCTCGATCCGCGGCAAGAAGCCGTTCATCTGCATAGCCGCCAGCGGTGGCGCGCGCATGCAGGAAGGCCTCAACTCGCTGATGCAGATGGCCAAGACCTCGGCGGCGTTGACGCAGCTTTCCGCCAACCGGCTGCCGTACATCTCGGTATTGACCGATCCGACCATGGGCGGCGTATCGGCCAGTTTCGCGATGCTGGGCGACATCATCGTCGGCGAACCTAAAGCCTTGATCGGCTTCGCCGGGCCGCGAGTGATCGAACAGACGGTACGCGAGACCTTGCCGGAAGGATTCCAGCGCGCCGAGTTTTTGGTTGAACATGGCGCGATCGATCTGATCGTCGACCGCCGCGAATTGAAGTCGACGCTGGCCCGGTTGTGCGCGCAGTTGCTGCGCAAGCCCGTGCTTCAATGAGCCCGCCGATTCTGATGCGCCGGCGTTCTTGAGTTCGTTCGGCACGCTCGCGGACTGGTTGCGGCATCTGGAGTCGCGCAACCGGGAATCCATCGTACTTGGTCTGGATCGGGTCGCGGCGGTGCGCGATCGATTGGCGCTACGGCCGAGTTTTCCGTTGATTGCGGTTGGCGGTACCAATGGCAAGGGGTCGGTCTGTGCTTATCTGGAGGCTGTGTTGAATGCCGCCAACTATCGCGTCGGCTGTTATTCGTCACCGCATCTGCTGCGCTATAACGAGCGGGTGCACATCGCCGGCCGCGAAGCCGGCGATGCCGAGTTGTGCGAGGCGCTGGCGGCGGTCGAACGGGCGCGCGGCGATGTGCAGCTGACCTATTTCGAGCAGGGCACGTTGGCGGCGATGTGGCTGTTTCAGCGCGCGCATCTGGATGTGGCCGTCCTTGAGGTCGGATTGGGCGGGCGTCTTGACGCGGTCAATGCCTGGGATGCCGATTGCGCGGTGGTGAGCAGCGTCGATCTCGATCACCAGCAGTTTCTGGGCGATACGCGCGAGGCCATCGGCTTCGAGAAAGCCGGCATTTTTCGCGCCGGCAAACCGGCGATCTGCGGCGATGCCGATCCGCCAGCAAGCCTGCTGGCGCATGCCGGTGACACGGGCGCCGAATTGTTGCGTATCGATGAGCAGATTCGTGTCGAACTCGGCGACAGTGGGCAAGTCGGCTGGACTTGCCGGGTTGCGGCCGGAAGCGATATCAGGACTTACCCGGCGCTGCCGGCGCTGGCCATGCCGGGACGCCATCAATACGCCAATGCCGCTTGCGCGGTGGCGGCGCTTGCCGTGATGCGCGAACGTCTGCCGGTGAGCATGAACGCGCTGCGCGCCGGCCTGGCCTCGGCCCGGCAACCCGGCCGGTTTCAGATCATCGGGCGACAGCCGCTGCGTATTCTCGATGTCGCGCACAATCCGCATGCGGCGCGGAGATCGGAA
>JAGUXX010000296.1 GCA_020061585.1 Betaproteobacteria bacterium
ATTGCTGGCGCGCGCCGAGCGGGCGCGCAGCCGCGCCAAACCGCAAGCCGCCACCCGCGTCGCGGCGGTCTGCAAGGAACTCAGTCTATGAAACATAAAGTCCGTCGCATCCATTTCGTCGGCATCGGCGGCGCCGGCATGAGCGGCATCGCCGAAGTCCTGCTCAATCTCGGCTATCAGGTGTCCGGCAGCGATGCCGCCGACAGCGCCGTCACGCAGCGCCTGGCCGGCATGGGCGCCGAGGTGTATCAAGGTCATGCCGCCGAACACATGGCCGGCGCCGATGTGCTGGTCATTTCCAGCGTCATCCGCGACGACAACCCGGAAGTCGTCGCGGCGCGCGACAAGCACATACCGGTGGTGGCGCGGGCGATGATGCTGGCCGAACTGATGCGTTTCAAACAAGGCATCGCCATCGCCGGCACGCATGGCAAGACCACCACCACCAGTCTGATAGCCAGCATCCTCAATGAAGCCGGCCTGGATCCGACCTTCGTCATCGGCGGCAAACTGCTGGCCGCCGGCGCCAACGCGCGGCTCGGTCAAGGCGAATGGCTGGTGGCCGAAGCCGACGAGTCCGATGCCTCGTTCCTGCATCTGAATCCGGTGCTGTCGATCGTCACCAACATCGACGCCGATCACATGGAAACCTATGACCACGATTTCGAAAAACTGAAATCGGCGTTCATCGATTTTCTGCATCGCCTGCCGTTCTGGGGCATGGCCGTGGTCTGCGCCGACGACGCCAACGTGCGCGGCTTGCTGCCGCGCATCACCAAACCGGTGCTGACCTACGGCACCAGCGACGATTGCGCGATCCAGGCGATCAACATTCGCGCCGAAGACGGCTGCATGCGCTTCACCGCGTTGCGCAACGGCACTCGCTCGCCGATCGACATCACCCTCAACCTGCCCGGCTTGCACAATGTGCTGAATGCGCTGGCGGCGATCGCCGTGGCCTGGGAACTGCAAATACCGGATCGCGCCGTGCGGACTGCGCTGAGCGGATTCAGCGGCGTCGGCCGGCGGTTTCAGCGCTATGGCGAAATCACCTTGCCTGCCGCCGGGCCGTCCCAAGGCGGGCAATGCGCCCCCTCGGGGGGCAGCGGAGTCGTTGGCGCTTCAGCGCTTACGAATCCGGCGTCCACCTCTTGCGTGGGCAGCGAAGCGTGGGGGTCGTCAACTCCCAACGGCAACCGGACTTTCACGCTGGTCGACGACTATGGTCATCATCCGGTGGAAATGCGCGCCACGCTCAGCGCCGCGCGCGGCGCATTCCCCGGCCGCCGACTGGTGCTGGCCTTTCAGCCGCATCGCTACACCCGCACCCGCGATCTGTTCGAAGACTTCGTGCAGGTGCTGTCGCAAGCCGATGCCGTGCTGCTGACCGAAGTCTATGCCGCCAGCGAGCCGCCCATCGTCGCCGCCGACGGCCGCAGCCTGGCGCGCGCGCTGCGCCTGCTCGGCAAGGTCGAACCGGTGTTCGTCAACGATGTCAACGATCTGCCGGCGGCGCTGGCGGATTTCATTCGCGACGGCGACGTGGTGCTGTGCATGGGCGCCGGTTCGATCGGCCTGATCCCGGGGCGACTGGCCGCGCTGGGCGTGAACGGAGCCATGACATGATCGTCGCCGAATACCTGGATCCGCCGGCGAAAGTGCCCGGCACCCAGGGCGAACTGCTGCTCAACGCCGATATGCGCGGCTACACCAGTTGGCGCGCCGGCGGCAAGGTGGATCGCTTTTACACCCCGGCGGATCTGGCCGATCTGTGCGCCTTCCTGAAAACTCTGGAAAGAACCGAACCGCTGCATTTCATCGGCCTGGGCAGCAATCTGCTGATCCGTGACGGCGGCTTGCGCGGCACGGTGATCCATCTGCATGGCGCGTTGCGCCGCATCGACCTGGAACAGCGCCGCGGCAACGGCAGCAATTCCAGCAGTCTGTTCGGCGTGGTGTTCGCCGAAGCCGGCGTCGCCAGCCCGAAACTGGCGCGATTCGCCGCCACTCACGATCTGGTCGGCGCGGAGTTTCTGGCCGGCATACCCGGCACCATCGGCGGCGCATTGGCGATGAACGCCGGCTGCTACGGCCACGAGACTTGGGAATTCGTCAGCCAGGTGCTGACCGTCAATCGCTGCGGCGAGGTGCATAGGCGCACCCCCAAGGACTACCGGGTCAGCTACCGGCACGTCGAACCGGATACCGAACTGGGCGAAAAACTCGCCGCCACCTGCAACGAATGGTTCGTCGGCGCCTGGTTCATGTTCCCGCGCGGCGACGGCACCCAGGCCCGCCTGGAAATCAAACAACTGCTGGAAAAACGCATCGCCAGCCAACCGCTCAACCAGCCCAACGCTGGTTCGGTGTTCCGCAATCCGCCCGGCGACTTCGCCGCGCGACTGATAGAAACCTGCGGCTTGAAAGGCGAAAAACTGGGCGACGCGCAGGTGTCGGAAAAACACGCCAATTTCATCGTCAACCTCGGCCAGGCCAGCGCCAACGACATCGAATCGCTGATCGAGCGGGTCCAGGCCAGGGTGGAAGCGAAAACCGGCATCCGTCTGCAACGCGAAGTCCGGATACTGGGGGAACGCGCATGAACCATTTCGGCAAGGTCGCGGTGATGTACGGCGGCAGTTCGGCGGAACGTCCGGTGTCGCTCAACAGCGGCGCGGCGGTATTGGCGGCGCTGCAAAGCCGCGGCGTCGACGCCTGGGGATTCGATCCGGCCGAACGGCCGCTGGCGGCGCTGCTCGACGAAGGCTACCAGCGGGTGTTCATCGCGCTGCACGGTCGCGGCGGCGAGGATGGTTGCCTGCAAGGCGCGCTGTCGCTGATGAATCTGCCGTTCACCGGCAGCGGCGTGCTGGCTTCGGCGCTGGCCATGGACAAATGGCGCAGCAAGCTGGTCTGGCAAGCGTTGGGCCTGCCGATTCCGGACTATGCCGTGCTGGACGACAACATGGATTGCGCGGCGGTGGTCGAGCAACTGGGCCTGCCGTTGTTCGTCAAGCCGGCGCGGGAAGGTTCGAGCATCGGCATCGTCAAGGTCAAGGCCGCCGCCGAACTGCCCGCCGCCTACGCCGAAGCGGCCCGACACGACAGCCTGGTGCTCGCCGAACGCGCCATGACCGGCGGCGAGTACACCGTCACCATCCTCGGCGCCGGCGAGTCGGCGCAAGCCCTGCCGGCGATCCGCATCGTGCCGGCGACCGAGTTCTATGACTACGACGCCAAGTATTTCCGTGACGACACATCCTACCTGTGTCCGAGCGGTTTGCCGCCGGAGCAGGAAGCGCGCATGCGCGATCTGGCGCTGCGCGGTTATCGGGCCTTGGGCTGTCGCGGCTGGGCGCGCATCGATTTCCTGCTCGACGCCGCTGGCCGCCCTTATCTGCTCGAAGCCAATACCGCGCCGGGCATGACCAGCCACAGCCTGGCCCCAATGGCGGCGCGCGTCGCCGGCCTGGAGTTCGCCGACCTGTGCCTGCGTATTCTGGAGATGTGCGATGTGGGATAACCCGGACAGCCTGAATCGACTCAGCCGCCTGATCCTGGTGGCGACACTGTTGTTCGCGGCCTGGATCATCGGCCGCGCGGCGTTGGAAAAAGTCTATCCGTTTCGCCACATCGAACTGATCGGCGCGGAGCATGGAGAAACCCGCGCGGCGGCGGACAAACTGATCCGATCGCTGAAGGGCGGTTTCTTCTCCATGGATCTACAGCAGTTGCACGCCGATCTGGAAGCCCTGCCCTGGGTGCGCCATGCGCAGGTGCGGCGACTCTGGCCGGGGCGCATGGCGATCGAGTTGCACGAACATCGCGCCGCCGCCGCCTGGAATGATCGCGCCACGCTGAATACCCATGGCGAAGTCTTCCCGGTACAGCCGTGGACCGGCTTGCCGCGCATCTATGCGCCGGACGGCATGGAACGGGAAGTCGCGCGCCGTTATGGCGAATTCGCCGAACTGGTGGCGCCGATGGATGTCCGCATCGAGCAACTGGTGGTCAGCGCGCGGCTGTCCTGGCGGATTCGTCTCGGCGGCGGCATCAGCATCGAGCTGGGCCGCGACAAACTCGACGAACGACTGGCGCGCTTCGCCCGGTTTTATCCTCAGGCGGTGGCCGCGGTCGGGCCGATCCAGCGCGTCGACATGCGCTATCCGAACGGCTTCGCGGGCGAGCCGCAGCACACCCGACAACCAAGAGTTGAAACCAGGCAGGCCAAACCGGTATGAAAAAATTGACTGAAAGCAAAGACCTGATCGTCGGCCTCGATATCGGCACCTCGAAAATCGTCGCGCTGGTCGGCGAGGCGATGGCCGAGGGCGGCATCAACATCATCGGCATGGGCCAGGCGCCGTCGCGCGGACTCAAGAAAGGCGTGGTGGTCAACATCGAGGCCACCGTGTCGGCGATCCAGCGCGCGCTGGAAGAGGCCGAGCTGATGGCCAACTGCAAGATCACCCAGGTATTCACCGGCATCGCCGGCAGCCATATCAAGGCGCAGAACTCCAGCGGCATGTTGCCGATCCGCGATCGCGAGGTCTCCCAGGCCGATGTCGACCGGGTCATCGAAATCGCCCGGGCGCTGAACATTCCCGCCGATCAGCAAGTGCTGCATGTGCTGCCGCAGGAATTCATCATCGACGGCCAGGACGGCGTCCGCGAACCACTGGGCATGTCCGGCGTGCGCCTGGAGGTCAAGGTGCACATCGTCACCGGCGCGGTGTCGGCGGCGCAGAACATCGTCAAATGCGTGCGTCGCTGCGGCCTGGAGGTCAGCGATCTGGTGCTGCAACCGCTGGCCTCCAGCCATGCCGTGCTCAACGACGACGAGAAGGATCTCGGCGTGTGCATCGTCGACATCGGCGGCGGCACCACCGACATCGCGGTATTCACCCGCGGCGCGATCCAGCATGTGGCGGTGATTCCGATCGCCGGCGACCAGATCACCAACGACATCGCCCAGACCCTGCGCACGCCGACCCGTGAAGCCGAGGATCTGAAGATCCAGCACGGCATCGCGCTGCGCCAGTTGGCCGATCCGAAGGAAATGATCGAAGTGCCGGGGATCGGCGAGCGCGGTCCGCGCATGCTGTCCAAACAACTGCTGTCGGAAGTCATCGAGCCGCGCGTCGAGGAGCTGTACAGCCTGGTGCAGGCGGAACTGCGGCGCAGCGGTTTCGAGGAACAGATTTCCTCCGGCCTGGTGTTGACCGGCGGCGCCAGTCTGATGCGCGGCATGGTCGAACTGGCCGAGGAAGTGTTCCACATGCCGGTGCGCATCGGCCTGCCGGAGTACGTCGGCGGCTTCTCGGAGCGGGTGCGCAATCCGCGCTTCGCGACCAGCGTCGGCCTGCTGCTGGCCGGTCTGGAACGCCACGAGATCGACCAGGCGGCGCGCATCCAGGGCGCCAGCTTCGGTCAGATCCTGGAAAAGATGAAGTCATGGTTCAAACAGAATTTCTGAATACCGGGGCGGGCTCGGTGTTTTTTGTCGCTGTATGTATTACCTGAAGGAGGGATGAAAGATGTTATTTGAACTGGAAGAAACCATTAGTCAGGATGCCGTGATCAAGGTCATCGGCGTGGGCGGTTGCGGTGGTAACGCGGTCGATCACATGATCAACCGGGGCATGACCGGGGTGGAATTCATCACCATCAATACCGATGCCCAGGCGCTGCGCCGCAACAAGGCCGGCGTGCAGTTGCAGATCGGCAATTCCGCGACCAAGGGCCTGGGCGCCGGCGGCAAGTGGGAAGTCGGTCGCGAAGCGGCGCTGGAAGATCGCGAACGCATCGCCGAGTTGATCGACGGCGCCGACATGCTGTTCATCGCCGCCGGCATGGGCGGCGGTACCGGCACCGGCGCGGCGCCGGTGGTCGCGGAAGTGGCCAAGGACCTGGGCATCCTGGCGGTGGCGGTGGTAACCAAGCCGTTCAGCTTCGAAGGCAAGCGCATGCGCTCCGCCGAAACCGGCCTGAAGTCGCTGTCCGAGCATGTCGACAGCCTGATCGTGATTCCCAACGAGAAGCTGATCGCGGTCATGGGCGGCAACGCCAAGCTGACCGATGCGTTCATCGCCGCCAACGACGTGCTGCATAACGCGGTGTCGGGCATTTCCGAAATCATCAGCAAGCCGGGCATGATCAACGTCGACTTCGCCGACGTGAAGACGGTGATGAGCGAGATCGGCATGGCGATGATGGGTTCCGCAGACGCCAGCGGCGAAAACCGCGCCCGCGAGGCCGCCGAGGCCGCCGTCGCCAGCCCGTTGCTGGAGAACATCGACCTGAAGGGCGCGCGCGGCGTACTGGTCAACATTACCTCCGACGACAGCCTGACCATGCAGGAATACTACGAGGTGATGAACACCATCCAGAGCTTCGCCGCCGAGGAAGCCACGGTCATCGTCGGTACGTCTTTCGACGAGGCGATGGGTTCCAGCCTGCGCGTCACCATGGTCGCCACCGGCCTGGGCAACCCGGTACGCGGCAATCAGGCGAAACCGCCGATCATGAAGATAGTCGAACCGATACAAGCGCCATTGCTCAACGGTACCGACGGCATGCCGGTTTACGGCGGCGGTTACGACCCGAGCAACAACTACGAAACGCCCACCGCGATCCGCTCGCGGCGCAATCAGGCGGCGGTCGACATGGCGCACAGCGCCGGCATCGACACCCTGGACATTCCGGCTTTCCTGCGCAAGCAGGCGGATTGACCGGGCGTCGGCCGGGCGCCGGCAAGACGGCCATTCCGTGCGGCTAACGGGGTGTCGTCGCGCCTGTCGCCCGCCCGCCACGTCGCGCCAGGCGATTGGCCGGATTCTTTCCCGGGCGGATTCCCCTCCTTTCCGCTCGGGATAGAATCTGTTTATTCATCAACGAGTTACCAAGAGAGTCAGATGATCCTTGATTCCTCTGTTGAACGCGTCCGAGTGTGGGTCTGCCGGGTTGTCTGGCAAGGTAGCGGAGTCGTAGCGCTTCAGCGCGTACGAATCCGGCATACCCCTTGCGGGTGCGCGATGACACGCGTGGCCGCTCCCCGCAAGGAAGAGCAACGCAGCCAGGCGGCCCGGCAGGCCCGCAATCGGACGCGTAGCGGGCTCGCCCGATTGGTGAGCGTGATCGAAGGCGCCAACGCTTGTATACGTGAGGCTTCTCGAAGGCTGAGGAGCGGTCAACAGAGGAATCAAGGATGATCTCGCAACGCACACTGAACACCCAGATACGCACCACCGGGGTCGGTTTGCATACCGGCGCGCGGGTGAATCTGAACCTGCGTCCGGCGCCGCCGAACACCGGCATCGTGTTTCGTCGCATCGATCTGGCCGCACCCTGCGATTTCGTGGTGGCGCCTGAGCGCGTCACCGATACCCGTCTATGCTCGGCGCTGGAAGGCAATGGCGCGAAAGTCGCCACCGTCGAACATCTGATGTCGGCGCTGGCCGGACTCGGCATCGACAATCTGTACATCGACATCGACGGCCCCGAGGTACCGATCCTCGATGGCTCCGCCGCGCCCTGGGTGTATCTGATCCAGGCCGCCGGCATCGAATCCCAGAACGCCGCGAAGCGCTTCATCCGCGTACTCAAGACGGTGCGCGTCGAGGAGGGTCAGGGCGCCAGCCACAAATGGGCGCAATTCGCGCCCTACGAAGGCTGCACCTTGTCGTTCAGCATCAACTTCGACCATCCGGTGTTCCGCCAGTCGGCCAAGGAAATGCATATCGACCTGTCGCGCCAATCGTATGTCAAGGAAGTCAGCCGGGCGCGCACCTTCGGCTTCATGAATGAAGTGGAATATCTGCGCAGCAACGGCCTGGCGCTGGGCGGCACCTTGGACAACGCCATCGTCATGGACGAGTTCCGCGTGCTCAACAACGACGGCTTGCGCTACGCCGACGAATTCGTCAAACACAAGGTGCTGGACGCGGTCGGCGATCTGTATCTCACCGGCCACCCGATTTTGGGCGCATTCAGCGCCTACAAATCCGGCCACGGCCTCAACAACAAGTTGCTGCGGGCGTTGACCGAGGACGCCACCGCCTGGGAATGGGCGACCTTCGAAACCCCGGCCAGCACCCCGCCGACCCTGTTGTCGCTGTATCCCCAGGCTATCTGATGCTGGCGATCCGCATCTTTCTGATCATCATCGGCGGCGTGATGATCCTCAGCCTGCTGGGCTACGCCATCAGCCGCGATTCGCGCTGGCTGCGGTTCGCCGGACTGAGCCTGAAAGCCGGGCTGGCATTGATCGGCTTGCTGTTGCTGGTATTGCTCATTGAACGGCTGCTGCTGGTGGTCTGATCCCGCCCCCCGGTAGATGCCCGCGGCGCGCGCCGCGATTCTGCCCGCGCTTTCGTGCACTTTCTTTATATGCACTTAATATGAAATCATGCTCCAGGCCTGAAGGTGTCAGCCATGTCGCCAAGTGGAATGTCGGTTCTGCTGTTGCTGTTTTGCCTGACGTCGATGCCGCATGCCGAGGTTCTTTCGGTCGGCATCACGCCGCTCAAGGCCGCGTCCAAGCTGGCCGGAGAATGGACGCCATTGCTCGATGAAGTCGGGCGGCGCGCCGGCGTCACCTTGCGCTTCCGAACCGCGCCCAGCATACCGGCGTTCGGCGAACGACTGGCGCGGGGCGAATACGACATCGCCTACATGAACCCCTACCATTATCAGCTTTACAGCGCGCGTCCCGGCTACCGCGCTTTAGCGCGCGAGCGCGATCGACCGCTGGAAGGCGTGCTGATCGTGCGCAAGGATGGCCGGATCAAAAATCTGCGCGACCTCGATGGCTCGACGCTGAGCTTCCCGACGCCGTTGGCCTTCGCGGCCAGCATCCTGACCCAGGCCGAACTGCAACAACAGGGCATCCGCATCAAGGCGCGCTACGTGCAGTCGCACGACTCGGTGCTCAAGGGGGTGGCGGCGGGCAGTTTCGACGCCGGCGGCACCATCCTGAAAGTATTGCGCACCGCCGATCCGCGACTGGCCGGCAATCTGCGGGTGCTGCACAAGACGGCGCTGTATCAGCCGCATCCGTTCAGTGTTCATCCGCGCATTGCGACCGAACTCGGCGACAAACTGCGTCAGGCCTTCATCAGCCTGGAACGCGACGAAACCGGCCGCAAATTGCTCGCCGATGTCGCCTTCAACGGCATGGAAGCAGCCAATGACCGGGATTACGACGACGTACGCCGGCTGAATCTGGAAAAACTGATTGAAGCGGTGCGCTAGATCTTGCTCACCCCGGCCGCTGCTATCTTCCTTAAACAACGCCCCGCGCAACACTACGGTCCGGGAAGGCGCGTCGCGCCCCGCCTGGCTTCGCGCTATTTGCCGACGCCATGAAATTCCGGACCAAGACGGTGCTCGGCGTGGCCCTGATCCAGGCGGTGCTGCTGGCGATACTGGTGCTGTCGGTACTGGATCGCTTGCGCACTTCCAACGAGCGGCAGATCGAACAACGCGCCAACGTCACCGGTCAACTCCTGGTGGCGGCGGCGCGCGACGCGATGGTGTCCTACGATGTGTCCGGCCTGCAAAGCCTGGCGACCGACCTGGTGGCGTCCGGCGAAGTCGCCTACGTGGATTTTCGCGATGAAGACGCCAAGATCATGGTCGCCGCCGGTGATGCCACTCAGTCGCGGCGCGATTTCAGAGCCGACCGGAGCATGGCCGATGTCGATGACGGGGTGCTGGATCGCGAAGTGATCATTGAAGTCGCCGGACAAGCTTATGGCAGCGCGCGATTCGGCATGGAACTCGACGCGCTGACGGCGCTGCTCGCTGAAGTCAGACGCTGGGCGATCAGCATTTCGCTCGCCGAAATGGCGCTGGTGGCGATGTTTTCCCTGCTCCTGGGCAGTCTGCTGACCCGTCGCCTGAACGACCTGCGCGTCGCCAGCCGGGAAATCGCCGCCGGCAATCTGCGGCACCGTATCAATGATCACGGCAATGACGAACTGGCCGAGACCGCCCGCGCCTTCAACAGCATGTCCGACCACCTGGCGACGGTAAGCCAGGCGCGCGAGTCGGCGCTGGCTGAAGTCGGCAAGCTCGCCTCGTTCCAGCGCGCCGTGCTGGAAGCCTCGGATTCGGCGATCATCGTCACCGACGAGCGGGGCGTCATCGTGCGCTTCAACGCCGCCGCCGAACGCCTGCTGGAATATCGCGCCGAGGAGATCGTCGGGCTGGCGACGCCGGAGCGATTTCACGATCCGGCGGAGGTCGAGGCGCACGCTCTGAGCGTTGCCGAGGAACTGGACATCGAACCGCCACGCGGCGTGGAAGTGTTTCTGGCGCTCGCCCGACATGGCCTGCGCGACCGCGGCGAGTGGCACTACATCACCCGATCGCGGCAGCGCGTGCCGGTGCTGGTTTCGTTTTCCGGGGTGTACTCGGAAGACGAGCGCCTGCTCGGGTTCATGTGCGTGGCGCAGGACATTTCCAGCCTGAAACGCGCCGATCAGCGCATGCGCGAGGCCGCCAATGTTTTCGAACACAGTCTGGAAGCCATCATGGTCACCGATGTGAACGGCGACATCCGCGCGGTGAACCCGGCGTTTACCCGCATCAGCGGCTATTCCAGCGCGGAAGTGGTGGGCAAGAATCCACGCTTGTTGAAATCCGACCAACATGAACCGGCCGTCTACCAAGGCATCTGGAAGTCATTGCATGAACATGGCTACTGGGAGGGCGAAATATGGAATCGCCGCAAGGACGGCGAAATTTTTCCGGCATGGCAATCGATTTCCTCGATACGCGACACCCAGGGTCGGGTGGTCGAATATGTTTCGATGTTCAGCGACATCAGCATCCGCCGCCGGGCCGAGGAAGAGATCCGCTACCGCGCCTGGCACGACACGCTAACCGGCCTGCCGAATCGCGGTCTGCTGGAGCAACATCTGCAACAGGCGCTGCGTGAAAGTCGGCGCGACGGCGACAAGGTGGCGGTGATTTTCATCGATCTGGACTATTTCAAGTCGGTCAACGACACCCTCGGCCATGACAAGGGCGATCTGCTGCTGTGTCAGGCCGCCCGGCGGCTTGCCGCCTGTCTGCGCGAAAGCGATACCCTGGCGCGACAGGGCGGCGATGAATTCGTCGTGGTCTTGCAGGGTATCCGCCATGGCCAGGACGCGGCGCGCGTGGTCGGCATGATGATCGACAGCCTCGGCAAACCGTTCGATCTCGACGGCCATCAAGCGCATATCGGCGCCAGCGCCGGCATCACCATCTATCCGGACGACGGCGACGATTGCCAGATCCTTTACCGCAATGCCGATCTGGCCATGTATCGGGCGAAGTCGGCCGGGCGCAACAATTTCCAGTTTTACACCGCCAGCATGACCGCCGCGGCGCTCAAACGGCGCGAGATGGAAATCGAACTGCGCCAGGCGCTGCAACCCGGCGCCGCGCAGTTGCAAGTGCATTACCAGCCTATCGTCGACCTCGCCAGCGGCCGCATGGTCGGCGCCGAGGCGCTGGTCCGCTGGCGGCATCCCCAGCGCGGCTTGATCGCGCCGGACCAGTTCATCCCGCTGGCGGAAGAAACCTGCCTGATCAATCCACTGGGGCATTGGGTGCTGGAGCAGGTGTGCCGCGATTTCGCGGCGCCGGAAATGCACGGCCTGACGGTATCGGTGAACATTTCCAGCCGCCAGATCCATAGCGGCCTGAGCCTCGCCGCGCTGGGCAAGCTGTTGGACAGGCATGGCATGCCGAGCAACCGACTGGCGCTGGAAATCACCGAGGGCGTGCTGCTGGCCGACAACGAGGCGACGCTGACCTGGCTGAGCGGCGTGCATGCGCTCGGCGTGCGCATCGATCTGGACGATTTCGGCACCGGATACTCATCCCTCGCCTATTTGAAACGCTTCCCGATCGATCGCCTGAAGATCGACCGTTCGTTTGTCGCCGACATGATCGACGACCAGGACAGCCTGATTCTGATCGAAACCATCCTGGCGATGGCCGAAGGCATGCGTTTGCCGGTCGTCGCCGAAGGCATCGAACATGAGGCCCAGCGCAGCGCGCTGCGCCAGCGTGGCTGCGCCTTCGGTCAAGGCTATCTGCTTGGCCGGCCGATGCCCATCGGCGGCTTTCGCGACTTGCTGATCACCCCGCCCGGCAACTGACGGAATGCCGGGCAAGCTGCCGCCCGATACGCGAAATTGCCGCCTCGCATGCACTGGCGAAGCCGCGAATACAGCTAAAATTCGGCAACCTCTTCAGGCGGAAATCATGCAAACCGAGCGCGTCAAAGAATTTCTTCTGGAACTGCAACAACTGATCGTCGAACGCATGCAGCAAATTGATGGCAAGACCTTCCGCCGCGATGCCTGGCAGCGTCCCGAAGGCGGCGGCGGCCTGTCTTGTCTGGTCGAGGAAGGCCATGTGCTGGAGCGCGGCGGGGTGAATTTCTCGCATGTCAAAGGCGACAAACTGCCGCCCTCCGCGTCGCAGCATCGCCCGGAACTCGCCGGCCGGCGCTGGCAGGCGATGGGCGTGTCGCTGGTCATGCACCCGCGCAACCCGTACGCCCCCACCACGCACATGAATGTGCGCTTCTTCGTCGCGGAAAAACCCGGTGAGGAACCGGTCTGGTGGTTTGGCGGCGGCATGGATCTGACGCCTTACTATGGCTTCGAAGAGGACGCGATTCACTTTCATGCCATGTGCCGCCGTTCGCTCGACCCGTTCGATACCGCTTGCTACCCGCGCTTCAAGCAATGGTGCGATGAATACTTCTTTCTCAAGCATCGCAACGAGCCGCGCGGCATCGGCGGCATTTTCTTCGACGATCTGTCGAACGGCGGCTTCGAACAGTGCTTCAACATGACCGAATCGGTCGGCGACCATTTCCTGTCCGCCTACGCGCCGATCCTCGAACGCCGCGCCGATCTGCCCTATGGCGAACGCGAACGCGATTTCCAGGCCTATCGTCGCGGTCGCTATGTCGAATTCAACCTGGTGTACGACCGCGGCACCTTGTTCGGACTGCAATCCGGCGGTCGCACCGAATCGATCCTGATGTCGATGCCGCCGATCGTGAAATGGCGCTACGACTGGCATCCCGAACCGGGCAGCGAGGAAGCCAGGCTGTACAGTGATTTTTTGCGCCCGCGCGACTGGTTGAACGCCTGATTCAATCGCGCCGTGCCGCGTCACGGCGCCCCTGTCTTGAAGAATCATAAATACCATGCCGGAAGCCAAGCTCAACGCCATCGACGAATCGAAGTTGCCGCCCAAGATACCCCGTCGTCATCCCTGGCTATGGGCTTTCCTGATCATTTTTCTGCTGGCCGGCGCCGCTGTCGCGGCCTATGAACTGATTGCCTCGCCGTTCCAGGCCATGGTGCTGGCGGGTTACGGCAAGCGACTGACTTTCCAGAGCGAGGCCGGCGAAAACCCCGGGCTGCGCACACCCAGCGCCGGCCCCTACGACATTCGTCTCGGCTATGTCGAACTGCCGGAGTTCGTGCGGCGCCTCAAGCAACAGGACTTCGAAGTCACCCGACAGGCGCGGATCTCGCCGGAAATGGCGCGCATCGACGATTTCGGCCTGTTCCTGCCCTACAACGAGAAATCCGTCGCCGGCCTGACCTTGTTCGATTGTCGCGGCGATGTCATGCATGACAGCCAGCATCCGCGCTTCACTTTCAGCGACTTCAACGCGGTGCCGCCGATCATCGCCAACACCTTGCTGTTCATCGAAAACCGCGAACTGCTCGACCCCAATCATCCGCAGCGCAATCCAGCCGTGGAATGGGATCGCCTCGGCGCGGCGATCCTGGAGAAAGCCCTCAAGACCATCGACCCTTCGCGCAATGTGCCCGGCGGCTCGACCCTGGCGACCCAGATCGAGAAATACCGCCACTCGCCCGATGGCCTGACCATGACCGCCGGCGACAAGCTGCGCCAGATGGCTTCCGCCTCGTTGCGCGCCTATCTGGATGGCGAGGACACGCGCAACAACCGCCGCCGCATCGTGCTGGATTACCTGAACACCGTGCCGCTAGCCGCCGCGCCCGGCTTCGGCGAGGTCAACGGCATCGGCGATGGCCTGTACGCCTGGTTCGGCATCGAGCTGGAGCACGCCACCCGCCTGCTGATGAACCCCCGCCCCACGGCGGAAGCCGCGCATGCCTTCAAACATGTCCTGGCCTTGTTGATTTCGCAGCGCAAACCATCCCATTACCTGCTGGCCGGCCGCGCCAAACTGAATGGCGCCGCCGACTCCCACCTGCGTTTGTTGGCGGAGGCCAACGTCATCACGCCGGAATTTCGTGACGCCGCGATTCGGCAACAGATCGTCTTTCATAGCAATAGCCGCAAAAAGAACGACAGTCTGTTCGTCGACAACAAGGCGGCCAATTCATTGCGCGCGGAATTTTCCGGGCGCCTGGGCATGCAGCGCCTCTACGATCTGGATCGCCTCGACGTCGCGATCACGTCGACTTTGCATGCGCCGACGCAGCGCGCGGTGGCGGCCTTTCTGCGGCGACTCTCCGATCCCATCGTGGTCGAAGCCGCCGGCCTGTTCGGCCCCTACCTGCTCAGCGAGAACAACGACCTGAGCAAGCCGATCTACAGTTTCACACTGTACGAAAACACCGAGGACGGCGCCCTGCTGCGGGTTCAGGCCGACAATCTCAACCAACCGTTCGACATCAACAAGGGCGCCAAGCTGGACATGGGGTCGTCGGCCAAGCTGCGCACCCTGATCACCTATCTGCAACTGGTCGAGGAACTGCACGCCGAATATGCCGGCCTGAGCCCCGCCGATCTGCGCAAACTGCCGGTATCGGACAAGGACCATCTGATGCAATGGGTGGTGCGGTATCTGACCGACGCCGACGACAAGTCGTTGATGCCGATGCTCGAAGCGGCGATGGCTCGGCCTTATTCCGCGAGCACGACGGAAGCCTTTTTCACCGGCGGCGGCGTGCATCGTTTCTCGAATTTCAAAGCCGATGATGATCACAAGGTCATGGACATGTGGGAGGCCACGCGCCACTCGGTCAACCTGCCGTTCATCCGCCTGATGCGCGACATTGTGCGCCACTTCATTTACCGCGATCCAAAGGGCGCGGCGCTGATCCTGGCCGATCCGAAAGACCCGCGTCGCGACATCTATCTCAAGCAATTCGCCGACAAGGAGGGCAAGGCCTACCTGTCCCGATTCATCAAGAAATACAAAGGACTGGATTCGGAAGCCGCGACCGCGGCGCTGCTCAACCACCTGACCGCCAACCCGAAACGGCTGGCGGCGGTGTACCGTTATCTCGACCCGAAGGCGGATATTTCCGCTTTCACCGCCTTCATCAAAAGCCGCATGAACAATCCGGGCACATTCAACGAAGGCGACTTCCAGTTTCTCTACGATACCTACGGACCAGAGAAATTCGACCTCTCTGATCGCGGCTACATCGCCCAGATCCACCCCCTGGAGCTTTGGCTGGTCGGCTACCTGCGCGCGAAACCCAACGCCGGCTGGAGCGAAATCGTCGATGCCAGCGCCAATCAACGCATCGAAGTTTACAAATGGCTGATCAACACCAGCCACAAGAATGCCCAGGACAGCCGCATCCTGTCGCGGCTGGAGATCGAGGCGTTCCAGGAATTGCACAAGCGCTGGCGGCGCCTGGGCTACCCATTCGGCAGCCTGGTGCCGTCCTACGCCACCGCCATCGGTTCTTCCGCCGACCGGCCCGCCGCGCTGGCCGAATTGATGGGCGTGATCGTCAACGACGGCGCCAAGCTGCCGCCGATCACCCTGACCCGTGTCGAGTTCGCCGCCAACACGCCTTATCACACCCTGATGCGGCGGGTACGGCCCGAAGCGGAACAGATCTTCGCCCCGGAGATCGCCACCATCGTCAAGCAAGCCCTGTCCAGCGTGGTGCGGGAAGGCACCGCGCGGCGACTGCACGGCACGTTCGCGCTGCCTGGCGGCGGTAGTCTGGAAATAGGCGGCAAGACCGGTACCGGTGACCATCGACTGGAAGTCTATGCCGCCAACGGCACGGTGATCGAATCGAAAGTCATGAACCGCACCGCCACCTTCGCGTTCTATCTCGGCGAACGCTTTTTCGGCGTGATGACCGTGTTCGTACCCGGCGAGGCGGCGGCCGATTACCGCTTTACCAGCGCAATCGCGGTGCAGATCGTGAAAAACATGGAACCCGCGTTGCGTCCGTTGGTGTTGGGCAACGAGAAGACCGAACCAGACTGGCCTGAACTGGTCAGCGCTTTCGAAGCGGAAACCGCTCTGCCAGTGGGCGAGCCGCCCACGGCCAGCGCCTTGCCGCCGCCGGGGACGCCGAAACACGCTGCCGCCACTGACGCGGCGGCCG
>JAGUXX010000106.1 GCA_020061585.1 Betaproteobacteria bacterium
CCCGACGCGTGGCCAGCGCCACCCGGTTGGCCAACAGCCCGGCCGCGACGCTTTGCCGGCCGTCGGCCAACGCCCGCGACAGCACGGACAATTCCGCCAGTTTCTGCCGCGCGAACGCCAACCACGGGCGTATCTCCGGGTCGAAGCCAGTCTCCACGGCCAGGTCCAGCGGCGCATGCAGCAGCGAGCAGGAAGGCGCCAGCCATAAGCGCTCGCCCAACCGCTCGCGCAGCGGTTCCAGGCGATCCAGCCAGGCATCCAGATCGGCGCGCCAGACGTTGCGGCCATCGACGCAGCCCACCGACAGCAGCTTGGTCGCGGGTAGCCAGTCGACTATCTGGTTCAACTCGTCGCCGGCACTGACCGCATCGACATGCAGACCGGCCACCGGCAATTTGACCGCCACCATCAGGTTGTCTTCCAGGCCGCCGAAATAGCTGGCCAGCATGATTTTCAGGCCGGCGCTGTGCAGGACATGGTAGGCCCGCTCGAAGGCGCGTCGCCAGGCGTAGGGCAAGTCCAGGGCAAGGATCGGTTCGTCGATCTGCACCCATTCGACGCCCTGCCCGGCCAGCCGCGACAGGATTTGCCCGTACACCGGCAGCAGATCGTCGAGCAGGTCGAGCTTGTCGAAATCGCCTTCGGCTTTCGCCAGCCACAGCCAGGTCAACGGGCCGATCAGCACCGGCTTGGGGCGATGGCCCAGCGCGAGCGCCTCATCGACCTGCTCGAACAGGTCGTTGCGCGACAGCGCGAAATACTGGCCGGCGGCCAGCTCCGGGACCAGAAAGTGGTAATTGGTGTCGAACCATTTGGTCATCTCGCAGGCGAACGCCGGCGTCCCGCTCGGGGCTCTGCCGCGCGCCATGCGGAAATAGGTGTCGAGATCGACCTCGCCGCCCCGCCAGCCGAAGCGCGCCGGCACCACGCCCAGGCGTGCGCTCATGTCCAGCACCTGGTCGTAGAGCGAAAAATCCCCGACCGCGACCGTGGCGCAACCGGCCTCGGCCTGCAGCGCCCAATGCCGGGCGCGCAGTTCACGCGCCACGCTTAGCAAGGCTTCGGCGGAGGTTTCCTGCTTCCAGTATTGCTCCAGCGCCCACTTCAATTCGCGATTCGCCCCCATGCGCGGCATGCCCAGGGTATGGATGGGAGTCATGTCGATGTGCCTTTCATAAAAACGGGACACGCAGTGTCCATGCGCCAGATAATGAATACAAACGAGTTATTTTCAGTAATCAATGAGGAATATTCATGATTGAACTTCGCCACTTGCGCACCCTCGCCGCCCTGGCCGAAACCGGCAGCCTGACCGCGGCGGCCGAGCGCCTGCATCTGACGCAATCCGCGCTGTCGCACCAGCTCAAGGACCTGGAACATCGTCTCGGGCTGGCCGTACTGAATCGCAGCGCTCGCCCGCCCCGCCCGACCCAGGCCGGACTGCGTCTGCTCGAACTGGCCGAACGCGTGCTGCCGCAAGTGGAGGAAGCCGTGTCCGGGCTGAAGTCCCTGGCGCGCGGCGAACACGGCCGGCTGGCCATCGCCAGCGAGTGCCATAGTTGTCTGGAATGGTTGCTGCCCCGGCTGCGCGGCTATCGCGCGCACTTTCCCGGCGTGGAACTGGATGTGTTGCTGTCCGCCAGCCTCGACCCGTTGCCGAAATTGCACGAGGGCAGTGTCGATGTGCTGCTGTCACCCGATCCGCATGAGACAGCCGGGCTGCTATGGACGCCGCTGTTCGCCTACGAGATGCGTCTGGTGGTCGCGCCCAGCCATCGCCAGGCCGGGCGCGCCTTCATCACGCCGGAAGACCTGCGCGACGAAGTGCTGCTGGTGTACCCGGTGGCGCGCAGCCGCCTGGACATCTTCACCCGTTTTCTCTGGCCGGCGGGCGTTGAACCGGCGCGCGTGCGGACCCTGGAGAGCACCGCCCTGCTGCTCGAACTGGCCGCGCTCGAACAGGGCGTGGCGGTGTTGCCGGACTGGGCGGCAAGCCCGGCGCAAGGGCGCGTGGCGGCACTCCGCTTGGGTGAACACGGCATGCCCGGCCGGCTGCATGCCGGCGTGCGCGCGGCGGAAGCGACATGGCCGCATATCGCCGGCTTCATCGCCGATTGCGCGCGGAATTCGGCAGGTGAACTCAACCTCTAAAACTCAGTTGAAACCCAACGATAACCTCGAAAGCCGCGTGGAAAGCGGCATGAAGCTGCTGATATCGTTCACCCAATGGATGAACGGCAGCATGCCCCTTCATGGCGTTCGCGCCCACCGTCCGCGACGCCGAGAAGCACGCGGCGCCAAGCTCATCGTGTCTCCTGGCGACGGAAAGCCAGGCCGGCATGAAGCACCGTTTCCCGTCCGCCATCGCGCCGGACCAGCACGCTCTCGCCGCGCCCGCGCCCCAGTCCGCGCACGATGGCGGTGTCGTCATCCAGCGCCGCCAGAGCCAGTTGCTGGCGACCTTCCTTGCTGGTCGTTTCCACCAGCAGAAAGCCGCTATCTTCCTTGAGTTCGGTGCGACCGATCAGGCCGGTGACCAGGGCATCGCCGCCGACATACTCGTAAACCCCCAGCCGGGCTCGCCAGACCGGCGGAATGGGGACGGGCTCCAGCCGCTCACCGGCCAGGTACCAACCGCCCGCATTGCGCGCCAGCAAGACTTCGCGGCCGGCGATGTGGGCGCGGGTGTAGGCATAGTCGCCCAGTTTGCCGAGGTCGAGCGAAAACAGCCCGAGCAACCGGTATTCCAGGCGCAGGTAGCCATCGGCGCGCGGATTCAGGCGCAAGCGCTGACCACCGGCGTGCAGACGGAGTTGGCCGGCATCGTTACGGATGGTGACGAAGCCGAGCGGGGTGTCGTAACTGCCGGGAAAGCTGTCCAGTGCAGTGGGCGGATAACGTGCGTCCTGCTTATTGATTTGGCGTGGCGGCGGTTCGATGCCGCTTTTCGCCTCCAGCAGCAGCCCCAGCGCATGGCCGGCGGCATCCATCAAGGTCGGCATCGCGTTGGCGGAATTGGCCATCACCGCCACCGCCAACCGGTGTTGCGGCAGCAGCATCAACACGGCGCGGTGACACAGCGTACCGCCGTTGTGAAACAGCACCGGCCCGCCGCCCTGAACCGCGTCCGGCGCGAAATGCCAACCCAGGCCGACACGCAGATCGGCATCGAGCGGGCAGTCCTCGTTCTGCGGCGTGGTCATGGCGCGGATCGCGGCCGGCGACAGCAACGCTTCACCTTCGAAGATGCCTTCGGCAAACATCAGCCGCGCCAGTTGCAGCAGATCGAGCGCCGTGCTGTTCAGGCCGCCGGCCGGCGTGTCGCGCAACGGCAATTCCTCGCCGGGTTTGCCGAACTCGTCATACGCTGCCACCGCCCTGTCGCCTGCCGGCGCGGCGCTGGCGAAGGCGGAAGCGCCCATGCGCAATGGATCGAGCAATCGGGTTTGCATATAGGTGTGGAAATCCATGCCGGAAGCCCGCTCGATCAGCACACCCAGCAGGGTGAAGCCAATGTTGGAATAGGCGTGCACCAGATCGGGCGGAAAAGCGCGGTACTCGTCGCGCAGGTAGTCCAGCAACGTCCCGAAATGCGCCGGGTTCCGCGTCCACATGCCTTCGATGCGGTCGCCGGGCAGGCCGGAATGATGGGTCAGCAAGTGTCGCGGGGTGATCGGCCCGGCCGTATCGTCGCGCTGCCGCAGGGAAAACTCCGGCAGGTAGCGCGCCAGCGGCGCGTCGATGTCGAGCCGGCCGGCATCGGCCAGTTGCATCACCGCCGCAGCGGTGAAAACTTTGGAAATCGAACCGGCGCGATAGCGGGTCTGAGCCGTCGCTGCCTGGCCAGCGGCCTTGTCCGCCTGGCCGAAACCGGCTGCCCAGAGCGGTTGCTGATCATCGAGCAAGGCCATGCTCAAACCCGTCACCCGGTCGGCGGCAATGCGGTGTTGCAGCCAGGCTTGCAGATGTTCGGTGACGCCGGCGTAGTCGCCGCGCGCCAGTCCCACCGGCCGGGCCGGTGACGCGGCCGCGCATGCGGGAATCCAGGTCGTTGGTCAAATCAGTTGTTCAATGGACTGATTTGATGGTTGAAACTGGATTCCCGCATGCGCGGGAATGACGCCTGAAAGCCAGACCAAATTTGCAGCGGGGATCGCCTGAGTGAAATTCGTCGGGACGCACGCGCGTTACGACCAAATCAATGTGGAGACCATCAATGACTATTAAGCCGATTCGCAACGACGACGATCTGCGGGCAGCGTTCGTCCGCTTGGAGTCCGTCTTCCAGGCGTCCGAAGGGTCGCCGGAGGCGGACGAGATGGAGGTTCTGGTGGCGCTGGTGGAGGCTTATGAAAACCGGCATTACCCGGTCGGGCCGGCCGATCCAGTGGAGGCCATCAAATTCCGCATGGAGCAGCAAGGTCTGGTCGCAAAGGATCTGGAGCCGTTCATCGGATCGAGTGGTCGGGTTTCCGAGGTCTTGAACCGCAAACGGGCACTCAGCTTGCGCATGGTGAAGCGCTTGCATGATGGGTTGAAGATTCCTTATGAAAGTCTGCTGTCCCACGCCTGACCTTGCTCCTATTTTCCAGCCCCCACTGGCTGCATCAGTTGCTCGTACAGGAAGGCCATCACCTCGTCGCGACGTTCGTCGTACGTCGTATCGTGGTCGCCACCTTCGATCTCGACATAGCTCACTGTCGAGCCTTGCACCAGCATCCGCGTCACCAAGGCGCGTAGTGCGGAAAAGCGCAACGTCTTCCGCCGAATGAAACACCGTTGATCGCCATTGACCTTATATCTTCTATCAATACACTGTACGTATGATCAAGTTTGAGTGGGATTCGGCCAATGCCTCGGCAAACCTCAAGAAGCACGGTGTGTCCTTTGAGGAAGCCCAGTCTGTTTTCTATGATGAATTTGCTGTGCAATTTTTCGACGAAGACCACTCGACCACTGAAGAGCTGTTCCTGTTACTGGGCATGAGCACAGGAGCCAGATTGCTGCTTGTCTGCCACTGCGAGCGCGAGTCCGGAAACATCATCCGCATCATTACCGCTCGCAAGGCCACCAAGCGCGAAAGTGTTTTCTACGGAACCGGACGACCATGAAAGCCGAATACGATCTATCCAAGATGAAGTCGCGCAGGAACCCCTACGCATCGAAACTGAAGAAGCCTGTCACCATGCGTCTGTCTGAAGATGTTGTGGTCTATTTCAAGGGGATGGCGGAGGAAGCCGGCGTCCCCTACCAGAGCCTGATCAATCTTTATCTTCGTGACTGCGTTACACAGCATCGGCAGATACAGATTGTCTGGCCGGCCAAGTCCTGACTTTTCGCTCAAAACGTATCCTGATTTGCAAGCTGCCTTAGCCAGCATAGTAATCGGGCTTCGACCCCGCCGCGAAAAGGAAGTCGGCAAGGGATTGCCGACCTACGAGGGCTCCAGCCCATCATCGTAGGGTGGCAATCCCTTGCTGACCTTACCCCTAATTTCCAGCCCCCACAGGCTGCGTCAGGTGCTCGCGCAGAAAGGCCATCACCTCGTCACGACGTTCGTCGTAGGTCGTATCGTGGTTGCCGCCTTCGATCTCGACATAGCTCAGCGTCGTACCTTGCGCCTGCATCCGCGTCACCAGGGCGCGCGCCGCGCCGATGGGGGTTTGGGTGTCTTCGGTGCTCTGGATCAGCAAGACCGGGACGCTCAATCGGCGCTGACCCGGGCTGTTGCGCTGCAGTAGCGGCAGCATGCCCGGCTGGGTCAACAGATCGCGGCGTATGCCGGGAAGCGCATCCAGGCGGCCATTGGCGTCAAATTGCGCTTGCAAACGTTCGCCCAGACTTTGCCCAACCTGACTGCAATCGGCATCGTCCAGCGCCAATTCCGCCAACGGCAGCGCCGCCGGGTCGAGCATGTTCTCCAGCATCAGGTCCGGCTGCTGGGCCTGCAGCCCGTGGGCCAGCATCAGGCCGTTGTAGGCATTGGTGAAGGCGGCCGATGCCAGTTGATAGCCCCATTGCTCGGCCGCCGCCAAAGCCGCAAAGCCGCTTTGCGAATGGCCGGCCACCGCCCAGGCGGCGCTCAGCGGGTACTGAGTCTGGGCATGCGCGGCCTGCACCGCGGCGGTAACTGAGCGCCCCTGACTCCCTGTTGCGGTTCGGCCAAGATAGCCGTTGATCGCCGCCCATGTTTTGAGCGGGAACCTTAAGGCTTCCTAAAGCGGGAGCCCCGCGCCGGCGTGAAACGAAGCGGAAACCAAGCCCACATTCTCGCGCGACACTGGTATCTTTCCGCTGAACTCTTGCGCAGGATAAATCGACGTGTTCACGCTGCCCAATCTGCTTACCGCCTCGCGTCTGGTGCTGGCGCCGATCGTCGCCTGGCGGCTGCTGGAACATGATGTCGAGGGCGCGTTCTGGCTGTTCGTGATCGCCGCGTTCACCGATCTGCTGGATGGCAATCTGGCGCGCTGGCTGAATCAGCGCAGCGTGCTCGGGGCGTGGCTGGACCCGATCGCCGACAAGGTGATGTTGTTGACCACGCTGTCGATGCTGGCGCTGACCGGTTTGCTGCCGATGTGGCTGTTGTATGTGGTGGCGGTGCGCGATCTGATCATTCTGGCCGGCGCGGAAGGCTACCGGCGACTGACCGGCAAACTCGATGTAACACCGACGCTGTCCGGCAAGATCGCGACCTTCATGGAGTTCGTGCTGGTGTCCTGGGTGCTGGCCGATGTGGCGCTTGAACTCGGTCAGGATGCCAGCATCGAACCGCTGGCGTGGCTGACCGCGCTGGCGGTGGCGGGCTCCGGGGTGCGCTATGTCTGGTTGTGGACGCGCAAAACCAGCGCTTTCTTGCGCGAACAGGCGCGGCAATAAGCGCCTTCCGCGGCGCTTGCCGCGATAATGCCCAGCCTAGCCCCAATCCAGAATCGCCATGTCCATCCAATGGTTTCCCGGCCACATGACCTCGGCGCGCAAGAAAGCCGCCGAGACCATGGCCAATATCGACGTGGTCATCGAGGTCCTTGACGCGCGTTTGCCGGAAGCCGGCAGCAATCCGCTGGTGCATGAATTGCGCGCCTTCCGCCAGCGCCCGTGTCTCAAGGTGCTGAACAAGTCCGACCTCGCCGACCCGCTGGTGACCAAGGCATGGATCGATTATTTCAACAGCCTGAAGGGGGTCAAGGCGGTTGCGTTGTCGGCCAAGAAAGTCGGCGAGGTCGCGCGCCTGCCGAGTCTTTGCCAGAGTCTCGCGCCGCATCGCGACGACAACTTCAAACCGCTGCGGATGATGATCATGGGCATCCCCAACGTCGGCAAATCGACGCTGATGAACGCGCTGGTCAAGCGCAAGGTCGCGGCGGTCGGCGATGAACCGGCGATCACCAAATCGCAGCAGAGCATCAACCTCAGCCCGCGCCAGATTCTGGTCGACACGCCGGGCTTGATGTGGCCGAAGATCGAACATGACAGCGATGGCTACATGCTCGCCGCCAGCCATGCCATCGGCCGCAATGCGGTGCTGGAAGAAGAAGTCGCCATTTTTCTGGCCGGCATCCTGCTGGAACGCTATGGCGACCTGATCACCGCGCGCTACGGATTGTCGCTGCAAGGCCTGGATGCGGCGGGCGTGCTCGAAGGCGTGGCGCGCAAACGCGGTTGTCTGCTGAAAGGCCGCGCCGGCGAGCTGGATCTCGAACGCGCCGCCATGCTGCTGCTCACCGACTACCGTGGCGGCACGCTCGGTCGCATCAGTCTGGAAACGCCGGAATCGCGCCGCGCCATGCTCGACAGTGCGGCGGCCAGACTCGCGGCAGCCCAGGCGGCGGCCCAGACAGAGACGAAATCGCTATGAACCGACCCGCGGCGCCCATGGAAAACCGACTCCACGAACTCGAAGCCAAGCTGAGCTTTGCCGAAGACCTGATCGATACGTTGAATCGCAGCGTGTTCCGTCAGCAGCAACAGCTCGACAGCATGCAACAGCAGTTACGCCTGCTGCATCAGCAACTGCAAACGCTGATGCCGAAGGAAGAACGCGATTTGCGGGACGAGATTCCGCCGCACTACTGAGCCGGCAACCCGGGCGGGCCAGCCGCCGCTAGGCCGAATTCAGTAGGCGATCTGCGGAATGACATCCAGGATCGCATGGCTGTCGCGGTTGACCAGCACCACATCGGCGCCCAGTACCAAACGCGTATAGGGCTCGGGCAGATCGGGCAGCAGCTTGGCCAGATCCACCGGCAACTTGTTCGGACGCTGCCCGGAAACGAGCAGATCGCCCGCCTTGGCGCGTTGCGCGGGAACCGGACCGGTTCGCGCGCGACCGCCGGCTGAAGCGTAAAAATCGACGATCTTCTTGCGTTCCGCATCCGAGAAGCGCATGCCGGCCACTTCCGGCGGCGCGGATGGCTTGGTCGCGCATCCCGCGATCAGCAAGCTGGCAAGGACCAGAAATTCTCGACGTTGCATGGCGACCCCTCTTGTGACATGGAAAAGGACACCCTGTTTACCAAATGGCAACGCACGAAACTTTGAGCCGTATCAATAAGTTGATGAATATCCACGCAGGTCCGCCGCGAAACCGCGGATACAGCCTTGGCCGCCCTTCCGGTGTCCTTGAATCATCTATTGAACACATCCGAGGGGGCGACTGGCACAAAGTAGCGGTGTCGTAGCCGCATAGTCCTGGCAGCTCCATCGAAAACAACGCAGCTCAAACAATCCGAGCTTTGATTGCATCAATCTTTTCACCTGATTGGAGGCAGAACCCGCTTCCGCACTGGAATTCGGATACCCAAACAAAAAAAAGCTTGCCAGAACAAAACTAAATAACTAAATTTGTGATCATGAAAAACAGCTACGAACACGCTCTGTCCCCGGAATGGATTTCGATGTCCAAGGTTTTCTCGGCCCTGGGCGACGAGCAGCGGCAACGCATCCTGCTGTTGTTCGAGCGTGGCGAGCGGCTCAACATCAGTCAGATTGTCGATGCTTCGCCGTTGTCTCGCTCGGCGATTTCGCATCATTTGCGGGTGTTGCACGAAGCTGGGGTGTTGCGTTCCGAAAAAATCGGCAAGGAAGTGTTCTTCTGGATCGACGCGCCTTTTCTGTCCGACACCATCGGCACGGTGCTGGACTACATCCGGGAAAATTACTGATTTTTTTAAGCAAACATCACCAATTACTTAGTTATTTAGTCGGGAGCAACCATGATAAAAAATGCCATACGCGTGCTGCTGCGCGGCGTCTTCAAGCTGCTGTTTCGGTTGCGTGTCGAGGGCGGCACAGCTGGTTTGCGGTCCGGCAAACTGCTGATCATCGCCAATCACGAGTCGTTTCTTGATGGCCTGCTGCTGGGCGTGACGCTGCCGCTGAACCCGGTATTCGTGGTGCATACCGGGGTCACCAAGAGTCCGCTGTTCCGCCTGGTGCTGTCGCTGGTCGATTACCTGTCGGTCGATCCGACCAATCCGATGGCGATGAAAAGCATCGTCAAACTGCTGGAATCCGGGCGGCCGGTGGTGATTTTCCCGGAGGGACGCATCACCCCGACCGGCAGCCTGATGAAGGTCTATGACGGCCCGGCGTTCGTCGCGGCCAAGACCGGCGCGGAGATTCTGCCGGTGCGGCTGGATGGCCCTTCGCGCTCCTGGTTTGCGCGCACTTCCGGACGCTATCCGAAGCAGTTTCTGCCGCGCATCACCCTGACCATCCTGCCGACCACACGTATTGCCATGCCGGACACGGGTAGCGCCAAGCAGCGCCGCCGCCACGCCGGCGAAGCGATGCGACGGGTGATGCAGGAAATGGTGTTCACCGCGCGACCGCAACAGACGCTGTTCGCCGCTTTCGTCGATGCCGTGGCGATCTATGGCCGAGGCCGGCCGCTGCTGGAAGATATCAAGCAGATTGAACTGACCTACGGTGAACTGTTGCGCATGACGCTGGGCCTGGGCCGGGTCGCGGCGCGCGCCACGCGTGAGGGCGAGACGGTCGGCGTGTTGTTGCCGAATATGGCCGCCACCGTGGCGCTGCTGTTCGGCTTGTCGGCGCGCGGCCGAATTCCCGCCCTGCTCAACTACACCGCCGGCGCGGAAGGTCTGAGCAATGCCTGTACCGCCGCGAAAGTGGACACCGTGATCACCTCGCGCCGCTTCATCGCCGCCGGCAAACTGGAACCGGCGCTAACCGGCTTGAACCAGCAGCGCATCCTGTATCTGGAAGACCTGGCGCAGCAAGTCGGTCTGTTCGACAAGCTGTGGGTGCTGATCGCGCAATATCTGCCGGCCCCCAAGCAGGACCCGGAAGCGCCGGCGGTGGTGCTGTTCACGTCCGGTTCGGAAGGCAAGCCGAAGGGCGTGGTGCTGTCGCACCGCGCGCTGCTGGCCAACATTGCGCAGATCCGCGCGGTGATCGATCTGTCGCCGGAAGACAAATTCCTCAATGCGATGCCGATTTTCCATTCCTTCGGTCTCACCGGCGGCACGTTGCTGCCGCTGCTGTCCGGCGCCGGCGTGTTTCTCTACCCGTCGCCGCTGCATTACCGGGTGATTCCGGAACTGGCCTACGACCGCAACTGCACGGTGCTGCTCGGGACCGGCACCTTCCTCGCCAACTATGCCCGCTTCGCGCATCCGTATGATTTCTACCGTCTGCGCCATGTCATCGCCGGCGCGGAAAAACTGTCCGAGGCGGTGCGCGCGACCTGGTTCGAGAAGTTCGGCATCCGCATCATGGAAGGATATGGCGCTACCGAAACCGCGCCGGTGATCGCGGTGAACACACCGATGGCCTACAGGAGCGGCAGCGTCGGCCAACTGTTGCCGGGCTTGCGGGCGCACCTGGTGTCCGTGCCGGGCATCGACAACGGCGGCCTGTTGCATGTCAAAGGACCGAACGTGATGAGCGGCTACTACCGCTACGAAAAACCGGGCGAACTGGAACCCCCGGCATCGGAACTGGGCGCGGGCTGGTACAGCACCGGTGATATCGTCGAGATCGACGCGGAGGGCTTTGTGCACATCCGTGGCCGGGTCAAGCGCTTCGCCAAGATCGCCGGCGAAATGGTGTCGCTGGAAGTGGTGGAGAAACTCGCGGTCAGCGCCTCGCCCAGCCTGATGCACGCCGCCACCAGCCGCGTCGATCCGCAACGCGGCGAGGCGATCATCCTGTACACCACCGATGCGGCGCTGACCCGCGACGCGCTGCTGGCCGCCGCCCGC
>JAGUXX010000336.1 GCA_020061585.1 Betaproteobacteria bacterium
AGAACAGCCGGAGCGGAAACCACCACCCCGCGACGAACCGCAGCCCGAGCCGGCCGCCGAACCACCGCCACTGCCGACGCCCGCGTCCCTGGACGCGCCACCCCCGCCCACCGCCGAGGAATGGCGATTGGCCGCCACCTACACCCTGAAGAACAGCAAGCGCTATCGCAACGCCTGGGGGCAACAGGTGCGCAGCCAGATGGGCACCGCCGTGGCGGGCCCGGACCAAGGGCAAGTGCGGTTCCGCATCACCATCAACCCGGACGGCAGCCTCGCCCAGGCGGAAGAACTGTGGTCCACCTCGGCGAAGGCATCGGAACTGGCCCGAAAAGCGATCCAGTCCATGCCGCCGCTGCCACCCACGCCCGACGGCAAGCCCCTGGTGTTCGAGAAGACCATCTCCTTCCTGCCCTACGAGACCGGCTGGCCGCCGTCCTACAAGAACGATTGCCTGCCGGACCCGCCAAAGTTCAGCAACCCCTACGCCTGGGATGGCACCGGCAATCCGCCCTCCCCGCCGGTCTATCCTGAGAGTGAGGCGCCACCGATGGCGGCCGATCCAGCGTGCGACCCGACTTCCACAGCGAGTTCGATCGAAGAGGAAGAACAGGAACTGGCGCGACAAATGGACAAGAACCGTTGGGGACGGTGATTGGACCGAAACGGCGCTGGATAGGTATCCCGGCATGGCTGTGCCCGCGCTGGCCCGCTATGCCCGCGAGGGGCTGGTGGATTTTCGTGGCGGCTTGCCGGCGCGCAACTGGGCGCCTGGTTCATGGCCCGGCGCGCCAAGCCAGCCTGGGTCAAGCGCCTGTATGGCGGTTTGCTGTTGGCGGTGGCGGCGAAGCTGGTCTGGGATATGTGAACACTGCATTCATGTGAGCACTGCATCCATCGCGATGGTCATTCGTCCTCTAAGCTGAACGGTGTAGTCGCAACAGACAAGGAGAACAGCGCGAGCAACGAACGCGAAATACTTTCAAAAGCACTGGAATTCCACGGTGTAACACTTGGTAACAGGCTGATACGTTCATACCGCTCGTTTGGTCTTGAATGAAATCAGGAGATAAAAGTCTTGAAGACTTTTTCTTCGATTTCCTCAACAACCTTGTGGAGCTGATCATGAAACCCTCCCTTTTCAGTCGCAAACTACTTCTCGTCACCGCTGTGCTGGCCGCCACGTTGGGCACGGCAAGCCTTGAAGCCGAGCCGGGTCGTTACCGTTTCAATCAGGACAACACGCCGGGCTGGACCCTGATGACCGCAGCGGAACGCAGCGAATTTCAGAACAAGATATGGGCCGCCAAGACCTATGATGAATGCAAGGCCATCCAGACCGAGCATCACGCCGTCATCGCGGCGCGCGCCCAGGACAAGGGCGTGACACTCAATGTGCCGCGTCAGAACGCCTGTGACCGCATGCAAACGCGCGGCGTTTTGAAGTGAAATCCAGTGCGGAGAAATCCTTTCCACCGGCCTCGCGGGGAGGTCGGTCCGGTTTCTTGCAGCGAGGCAAGCCATGACAAGCACAACCTTCTTGAAATCGGATTCCGGCATCGGCCGGCGTGCCTTCCTCAAGTTCTGCGCCTTGACCGCCTCGCTACTGGCACTGCCGCCCGGCGCGGCCCGGTTGCTGGCCGAAGGCCTGGAGAAGGCCCGGCGCTTGCCGGTGGTCTGGCTGTCGTTTCAGGAATGCACCGGCTGCACCGAATCGTTGACCCGTTCGTCGGCGCCTTCCATGGAGCGCCTGCTGTTTGAAGTGATTTCCCTGGATTACCACCACACGTTGCAAGCGGCCGCCGGCGCGGCGGCCGAGCAGGCCCGCGAGGCCACGCTCAAGGCGCATGCCGGAAAATTGCTGCTGGTCGTCGATGGTTCCGTGCCGACCGCGCTGGGTGGGGTCTATTCGACAATTGCCGGCGAGGACAATCTGAGCCTGTTGCGGCGCTGCCTGGAGGCCGCCGAGGCGGTGCTGGCGCTGGGCAGTTGCGCCAGCTTCGGCGGCCTGCCCGCCGCCGCGCCGAACCCGACCGGAGCGATGGGCGTTGCCGAATTGATGCAACGCGACTGGGTTCCGCGTCGACCGCTGGTCAATCTGCCGGGCTGTCCACCCATCCCCGAGGTGATCAGCGCGGTACTGGCGCATCGCGTCGCTTTTGGCCGCTTCCCGGAACTGGACGCCCAACGCCGGCCCCTGGCCTTCTATGGCGAGACCGTGCATGACCGCTGTTCCCGCCGCGGCCATTACGAGGCCGGCCGTTTCGCCAAGACCTTCGACGACGCCGGTGCGCGGTCCGGCTGGTGTCTGCTGGAGTTGGGCTGCAAGGGGCCGCTGACGCATAACGCCTGTTCCACGGTGCGCTGGAACGGGGTGAGCAATCCGGTCGAATCCGGCCATCCCTGTCTGGGTTGCAGCGAACCCGGCTTCTGGGACCGGAGCAGCTTCTACCGGCCCATCGAGGCGACGGTCCTGGCTGCGACGGAAGCGGGTGAATCCTCGGCGCAACGCGGCGCTGCGGTGTATGACAGCAACTGCGTCTATTGCCACGACGCCAACCCGGCCAGCCTCGACACCCCGCCGGATGACGTGCCGGCGCTGCTGCGCTCGGGGAAGATTCGCTCCCACCGTTTCACCCTGGAGGATGCCGACATGCAAGCCCTGGTGGATTACCTGAAAGAGGCCCGCTGATGCGCACCTTGCCCTTGATGCTCGCGCTCCTGATCGCGCCGCTGTCCGGCCTTGCCGCCGGACCGAACCGAGCCGAGCCACAGGCCTTCTCGGTGCACGATCAGGATCGGGATGGCTATCTCAGCCGCGAGGAATATGCTGACTTGCGCGCCCAGTGCCAGGAACGCCGCCGTGAGGCAGCCCAACCCAGAGGTCGCGCGCGTTGCGCATTGCTCGATTTCGAAACGCTGGATGCCGACCACGACGGCCGCATCAGCGAGGACGAACTGCTGGACAAGTTAAGGCTGCGCTATCGCGGCGGACGGACACCGTAAGGGCAGAAACCTTGGTTTTTTTACGCAATGTGCGGTTGCTGTTTACGGTGGCTTACTGAGTCGAGCAGGCATACGAACCGACTACCCAATGCCGGCTCGTCGGCCTTATGTGGAGCTCAACATAAGGCCGAACTACTGACCGTGGACCACCAATCCCGAGCGTCTGCTGTCAGTTTATTGACGCCGTAGCCCTTGAAAGCCTGGCAGCCAGGTCACGCCGCCATTATCTACCACCAAATTTATACGGATTTACGCCACCGGCACCCTGGCGGTCGTTTCAGGAATGCACTGGCTGCACCGAATCGTTAACCCGTTCCTCGGCGCCTTCCATGGAACGCTTGTTGTTCGAATTGAATTCCCTGGATTAGCACCCCACGCTGCAAACCGCTGCCGGCGATGCGGCGGAACAGGCACGCGAGTCCACCCTCAAGGCGCATGCTGGTGAATTGCTGCTGTTCGTCGACGGTTTCGTGCCGACCGCGCGCCTCGGCCAGCGGAGCTGGGAGCTGAAGCAGGCGCTATAGGCCTTGCCGGAAGCGGACAACCGAAGGGCTCAGAACGCGACTTCGACTTTCCGTCAATGTCCATGCATCGCCTTCCATGCGGTGTACTCGGACGGACGCAAACCGTAACGCGCCAGCACCCCCTCGTGCAGCCGCCGGAGTTCTTCGATGATTAGCGCTTGCACGTCTGTTTGCTCTGGCTCTGGAACATGCTCCGCCACAGACTGTTTAATGCGGGAGATCGGGTCATGTTCCGGATGGATGATGACCTCGCGGAGGGTCTGTTTGATCATGTTTCGCCAGGCCAGGCGTAGCGGGTCGGGCTCCGCCAGGTCTTGCTTGATCGCCAGATATTCCTGTGTCGAGCGCTCGTAGGCCCAGACAAAAAGGTCGCGCAGCAGCTCTACCCGGGTCATTTCGTACACGCCGAGGGTGGCACGGCTGTAGGCCTGCTCGGGGACATCCAGGAAGGTCAGCGGACACAGGTTGGCGCGGAACAGCGGCAGATTCGCGGCCAGTCGCGAGGTGCGTTTATTGATGTCTGCAAAGGGTTGCAGGTAGGGCAAGTGCACCATCATGAAGAAGGATTGTTCGAACGGGTCACGAATCTGGCTGACCTTGCCCAGCAGCGCATCCAGTGCGACGTCAATTTGTTGAGGTGTGGACAGTGGACGGTAAACGCTTTTTCCGATATCGACGGCATGCTGACGAATCCGCCCCTCATCTGCCGGATTGGGCAGCAAGTTCTCCGCCAGGGCGCTGTGCAGGTTCATCAAGGTGTAGCGGTTGAACCCGGCAGTGTCGATGTTCTCGACCAGCAACTCGATCGCCGTCTTGTGGTTCAGGATCATCTGCGTTTCGATGGCAGCCTTGCCGCGGGCGGCCTTGCCCTGCTCGATGAGTTCACGTGTATCGAGCCGCGTGTAGGTGTTGCCTTCCAGGTGGCTCGACGCCCATGACAGGTCGATCAGCAATCGATTCAGAATGGCGCGGCTGTAGGTGCCCGCGGGCTTATCCACGTCGCTGGTTCTGCCCATCTTGTGCAACTGGCGGCGTAGCGACTCGGACAGATACCCGGTTTCATTGGGGCGGTAGGCAGCCAGGAAATCGTGCTGATAGCCCACCGGCTTGCGCGCTTCCGGCGCCTGGTCAACATAGGCCAGGATGTCCTGACTATCGGCAGACAAGGGAATGAACGGCGGAAAGCCATCGGCCCTGGTGGTCAGCGGGCCGGCGCCGACGTCGGCGACGGCGACAAAATAGCGGCGGGCTCTGCCTTCACCCCGGGCGGTCACTTGGCCGTTTTCGATCATTTTCGCGATCTGGCGTTGTGCTGTTCGCCTGGCCATGCCCGGATGCCTGGTCAGGAGCTCGGCCAACATCAGTCCGTTCTCGGATGCCTGAATGCTGTTCAGTAAGTCAGTGGTGGATGACATGGCCGTTTTGGCGCCGTTTGAGGTAGATGTGGCGCAATATTGGCGCAGTTCATTAAACTGCGCCACAGGTGAGCGCGGCTTGCGGGCTGATCCGACAACAATCGCGGCGCAAGCGGAGCGCCTGCGACGCGGGTCCAACCGAAGCATTCAGGACAAATACATAGCGCCCAGACCCGTCAACAAAACACCCAAGCCGATTTGAGCACACGCTGGGGAACATGCTTTTGCGTCGCGGCCCCCAGATACATTCCCGCCAACCCACCCCGGCCGAAAAGAACGACAGGATGAAGGCCACCAGCGGCGGCAGCCAGAGCCTGGTTTCGACGCCGGAGATGACGAAGTGGGTAGGCATCAGCGGCTTTACATCATCCCCGACTTTCTCTCATCACCGGCTTTCCATCTCCAGATAGACCCGGCTGGCGTTGCCGCCCTTGATCGGCTGGTAGTGTTGCGGATGCGCGAAGGCGCTGCTATCGAGGCTGTCGATGGCGACTTGCAGCTCGGCCATCTCGTCGACGGCGCGGCTCATGTGATCAACCGGCAGGCGCGCGTAATCGCGGGTGTCACGCTGTTCCATGGCGGCGAAGGATTCCAGCGTGCAGCCGGCATCACCGACACAAGCGTAAATGCGGCCCATGCCTACAGCGCCTCCGTTTTGAATTCGCTATAGCCTTCGTAGTAATAGCTGACATCAATGCCCTTCATGAACAGGGCGCGATCATTGATTTGGTCAGTTAGAGCTTGTTTGAGCAGGACTTTGATTTCCAGGTCTTTCACCGGGCTGCGCTGCATGGCTGAGAGGTATTCTTCTTTATCGACCTGGTTCCAATCCACGACCCGCCGGATTTCTTTTTTCAGCATCAGATCCAGCCAGATACGGGTGGCGCGGCCATTGCCTTCGCGGAATGGATGGGCCACATTCATCTCGACATATTTTTCGATGATTTGCTCAAAGTTTCCTTGAGGCATGGCGTCGATATGTTTAAGCGAGGCTTCAAGGTACATCAGCGGTGCAAAACGAAAATCGCCTTTGGCGATATTCACATCGCGTATTTTTCCGGCAAAGTCATAAATGTCTTCAAATAAATAGACATGAATAAACGCCAACCCGGCAAATTTGCCCACCTCTACTTTGTCAATATCGCCCGAATCAAACAGTTGCCTGGCTTTTTGTTTGCTGATTTTTTCTTCGGATTTGGCTAATTCAATTTGATCGGTGATACCCAGTTTGTTGGTCAGAATCATGCGGCATTTCCTTCAATCTCGGCCACCATGGCGTCATTCTCTCCACGCAGCCAGTCGATTTTGACGACGGTGATTTCATCTCGGCATTGAGCTGGGCAATGTCCACCACTTTGCTGTTGTCCTTGCCTTCGATCTATGCCGCAGGCAACAGGTATTACCGGCTTTCCATCTCCAGATAGACCCGGCTGGCGTTGCCGCCCTTGATCAGCTCGTAGTGTTGCAGATGCGCGAAGGCGCTTTGATCGAGACTGTCGATGGCGACTTGCAGCTCGACCATCTCGTCGACGGCGCGGCTCATGTGATCGACCAACAGTTTCAGGTAATCGCGGGTCTCGCGCCGGGCTTTGTCGAGGTCGCACACCTCGCCGTGGCCGGGCACGATGCGGACCGGGTCGAGCTGTTCCATGGCCGCGAAGGATTCCAGTGTGCGGCCGGCATGGCTGAACGGCAGCACGCCCAGCAGGCGGTCGACGAAAACCAGATCTCCA
>JAGUXX010000278.1 GCA_020061585.1 Betaproteobacteria bacterium
GAAGGTGGGCCTGAACAAGCGGGAGGCCAAGGAGTTCGTGGAATCGTTCTTCGAAGAGATCAGCGTGACCTTGGAGCGCGGAGGCGAAGTCAAATTGTCCGGCTTCGGCAATTTCCAGCTGCGCGACAAACCCCAGCGCCCAGGCCGCAACCCGAAGACCGGCGAGGAAATGCCCATCCATGCCCGCCGGGTCACCACGTTCCATGCCAGTCAGATACTCAAGTTTGCAGTAGAAGGCGTGGGTGATGGCGGCAGGGTGTGACGAATTGCCGGGGATCCCGACGCATGAGATCGAGGTTTACCTTCTCAGTGGCCAGCACGATTCAGCGTTCCGGGCATGGCCAGGAAAGGATTTCCTGGCACGTACTCAATCCGGCAATGCTGCACTGCGCCGTGCCCTGATCTCCGCGGTCCGCGAGCGAACTCGGCATGCCACGTACCCAGAAGCCTTGATCGATATGGATGTCGTTGCGTTTACTCGTGGGAAAGTCACGCCCATGGTGCGCGGACTGTTTCCGGCGGCGGAACAAGAGCAGGTTCTGGATACGCTCGCGCGTTCAGTCGTTTTTTTGACACCCGCCACAATCGATGGCGTGCTTGAACAGCCGCCTTGGCTCAGTACGGCCTGGAAACTTGCGAATCTCTATCTGGCCGACTGTGGCGCCGATCTCCTTGGGGAAGATGCCCCCTATCTTGCTGGGCTGAGCGAGGGAACAACCTGCTATCTGTCAGCGGGATACTTCGATCAGTCTGGCCGCTTCGATGACTTCCTGGTGCACGAAGCGGCGCACATCTTCCACAACTGCAAGCGTGTCACGATCGGGTTGCCTGAAACCAGACGGAAAGAGTGGCTGCTTGAAATCAATTATGGGAAGCGCGAGACCTTTGCCTATGCCTGCGAGGCCTACAGCCGAATTCACGAATTAGCCGACAGCGCCAAGGGGCGGCAGCGGTTGCTTGCAGAGCACGAACTGGGGCCAATGCCGGCGGATGAACGGGTGAATGCCGACGAGTACATGGACATCCTTCGCGAAGCCGTCACGGCCCGTAATGGCTGGAAGCGCATATTGCAGCGGTGTTCGCCTATTGCGCGGTAGCCAGGAAAGATCGCTACAAGTATGTTCCTTGATATTGGCAGTTATTGACATCTACCTATGTTATGGAACACCCTAGCCGCATGAATACTGCTGCTGTCAGGCTGATCGATCTGGCCCGATCCCAAGGGCTGATTCGCCCCTGTGACTTGGTGCCGCTTGGAATCCCCCGCGTTTCCCTGACCCGTGCCGTCCGGCGCGGACAACTGGAACGTGTCGGGCGCGGGCTTTATGGTCTGCCCGGCCGTGAAGTCTCGGTCCATGGGGCGTTGGCGGAGGTGGCGCGCAGGGTGCCCAAGGGCATTGTCTGTTTGCTCTCGGCGCTTCGATTTCACGGCCTGACAACCCAAGCCCCCTTCGAGGTGTGGCTGGCCATCGAGAACAAGGCCATCGCGCCGAAGCTCGACTATCCGCCGCTGCGCATCGTCCGTTTCTCCGGCGGGGCGCTGACCGACGGTGTGGAGGAGCATGTCGTGGATGGTGTAACCGTTCGCGTCACCAGTGTCGCCAAGACCGTCGCTGATTGTTTCAAGTACCGAAACAAGATTGGCCTTGATGTCGCGCTGGAGGCACTGCGAAGCGCATGGTACGAGAAGCGCATGACCAGCGACGACCTCTGGCACTATGCCAAGGTCTGCCGTGTAGCCAACGTGATGCGCCCCTATCTGGATAGCCTGGCATGAGCGTTCGTAACATTGGCGCCTCCATCCGTGATCGGCTGCTCAACAAGGCTCGCTCTGAAAAACTTGACTACAACCTACTACTGACTCGATATGCCTTGGAGCGCATGCTGTACCGTTTGAGCGTCTCCGGACAGCGCGACCAGTTTTTACTCAAGGGGGCGCTGCTTTTCGACCTATGGTTCGACGTGCCGCATCGGCCTACCCATGATGCCGATTTCCTTGGCTTTGGGTCGGCGGAGATTCCGCATGTCGAAGCGCTATTCCAGGATATCTGCCGCATTGAGGTCGAAGACGGAATCGTGTTTCAGCCCGATTCGGTGAAGGCAGCGGAGATTCGCAAAGAGGCCAACTATGCGGGCGTCCGCGTCACCCTGATGGGCCTGCTAGGTAGTGCCCGCTGCCCAGTGCAGGTGGATATCGGCTTTGGTGATGCCGTCGTGCCCGGCCCGGATGAAGCCCAATATCCGGTCATTCTTGGCGAGATGTCGGCGCCGCAACTGCGGGTCTATCCCCGGTATACGGTGGTTGCGGAAAAACTAGAGGCGCTGACCTCGCTTGGTATGCTCAACAGCCGGATGAAGGATTACTTCGACCTCTGGGTGTTGGCCAGGTACACGGATTTTGATGGGGCCGTGTTGTCACAGGCGGTCGCGGCGACGTTCGACCGTCGACGCACGGCAATCCCCAATGATGTACCGATCGGATTGAGCGACGAATTCATCACGGATGCCCAGAAAGAAAAGCAATGGCAGGCTTTTCTGCGCAAGAATGCCATCGATTCAATGTCACTGGCCACTGTGATCGCCGATCTGCGGACATTCCTGTTGCCGGTGCTGGCAACGGTCGCGGCGAAGGGCCGTCTCAACGTGAACTGGCGAGCCGGGGAGTCGTGGCAGTGACGATTCTCGAATGGCCTTGAAACAGCCAAGGTGCCCCGAAGGACAAGTCAGTCCTACGAAGCCAGCTTGACCTTCGAAGTCGTTCCTTTCGGAACCATCGTCCAGTCCAGCCAGGTCGTCTTCGCCGACTGCTCGTAAAGCATACAAATCAGCAGGCGGGCCTCCTGCGGCGTTTGCTGCCAGACTTCATCGGTCAGGGCGAGCCCGCACCACATTGCGTCATGGGTCATGGCGTCTCGGATGCGCACAATCCGCTCGTCCATCGTGGGACTCAGGACGAAGTCTTCCGGGTTCAAGGCGCCGGCGAGCAGATAGGCTTGGGCGACGGGTGTACCCAGATAGTCTGCGGCGCGCTTCAGAACTTCGCGGCCGACCTGGGGGATAGGCTTCTCGCCCCGCGCCAGGGCCATCAGGTACACATAAGTGATGCCGAGGGCATCGGCCAATTCCTTCGTGGTATGACTACGCTCGCCCATTCGCTCCCACAGTGACGCGATGAGCGCGGCGCCTACAGGGCTTTCAGGTGTCTTGGCCGCGTTGGCCGTCTTGCGGCCTTGTCGGGCGGGTTTATCTTTGGATTTATCTGCCATTTTGTTCACCTGTTGCGTGGATGTGTAATGACGCACGGGTTCAACTTATACACCATCAACAATACATCTGTCGTTCTGGGGGATAGAGAAGACGTCCGGAATCTACCGACGCTTTGGTTTCCCTCCGGCCAACTCCTCGATGCATGCCTTCTGTTTGGCCAGTTTCTGCTTGGCCTGGTCGACCATGTGCTCGTGGAAAGCCAGCGAATGCAGACTAGGGCGTGTGAGCTTGTTCTTCCATCTGGTCAAGGTGGAGACAGAGGTTCCGAGCAACGCGGCGAGTTGGCCGTTGTCCTCGTAGGGCACGCCGAGTGCCTTTGCCCAACCGGCCAGGATGACAGGCATCTCCAGCCCTTCGTATTTCTTGCGATTGGATTCCTGGGCCTCGCCGTTATTCGCCGCCAACTCACGGGCGGCCGTCATGACCCATTCGGGTATGCTCCCGGCACGGCCATACTCGTATGACGACAGTCGGGGGACGCCGATACCCAGTTCTTCCGCGAATTGGGCTTGCGACAAGCCAAGCCTCAGGCGGATGTCCACCAACTCCTGATGTTCCGGCGACAAGCTTCTTTTTACGGCCGGCTTTTTCTCGATATCCGGCAGTCGAGGTGGGAGCAGGGCAGGGGAGTCCGACTCCTTCACGCAAGGCAGTAAAAGAGCGGCTGGCGTTTCTGGTGGGTGTTGGTTGTTCATCGCGGCATTATATGGGCGTGATGTGGTTTCTTGTATCCCGATACGCCTATCAATAAATCGGTTGCATGGTTCGTGGCATGATCGCCTGGCCATAGGGAGCCATCGGTCAAGTCGGTTTCGGTGGGCTCGCTGTCATCGTCGTGAGTCGCCGTTTGCAACGTTCAGGCTTCAGCTGGATCGTTGGGATCGAGGCCTCCGGTTCCATGCGGAGGCACAGGCAAAGTGCTTGGTGAATCGGGACACGTCTTTGGCCAGTCAATCTCGTCATTATTGGCCGGCGCGATGCTCATATCTGAGGCAACGAATTACCACCTGCTATCAAAGGCGCGCTGGAAGCCCTCAGGTCGTATGGGGCGGCTGGTCATTCTCGGCATCCTGAATCGCATCGCCAATCCGTACGAATTGCTCGCGAAGCACCAGTCTGCCTGGGGTGTCGGGAATAATGCCGTCCGCCAACATGGCCAATGTGACCAGGCCGATCTCATAGGCATGAACGGGGTACTTGAAGATGGCGGATTCGGCTCGATCCACCAGCTCGGTCGGGCTGAACACGCACGGAACCTGCTTGTGCGTGGCGATGCCCATCGTCTCGGCGGCGACGGCCACCATGTAAGGTACTTCATCGAATTGTGTGATGTATTCAACTGGATCAACCACTTTTTTCTCCTGAAAATCGCATAAAAGCGACAGCTCCCTATTCGTTTTCTGATTTACCTCCACGTTGTCGGTCAGATGGCGATGACCATCTTTCGTGTCATTGGGCTGTGGTTTCGGGGCTCCTGATGAAGACAACGGTTATGTGATCCGGGGATGGATGGGCGGCCGATTGTGTCGATGTGTCTCTCGATGTTTGTCGTAACGACGCCTGATAAATGTGTCCTGTTGCACGGAGTGCTAATTTATCACGAGGACTCAGGGAAATGACACCGCGTAGGAGTGTAATCACGTGGCATCCTGATCGAGAGTCGCCCACGCACAATTTGTCTAGCCAAGCAGGGGTGGCGGCTGGGCTTGAGCTTGACTGGGCTACGAACCCTCGATCACCCGCGCCACATCACCGTGGCATTCGGCGCACTTGCCAACCAGCAGCAGGTCGCCGCCCTTGATGGCACCGCTGAAATTAGTGATCGTCACTTCGTGACGACACTGCCCGCACCAGACATTGGCCAGCAGGCGCTGACGGATCTGGGCAGTGATCGATTCCCAGCGTTGGCGAGCCGGTGGGGTGAAATTTGGCAGCGATTCAACCCCCATGGCTTATTCCTCGAACAGTTCTGAGTGGGTGCCCGCGCGCACAAAGATAATGGCGTTGCCATCCAGCCGGTAGATCAGCAGGAAGTCGCCGCCGATGTGACACTCGCGGTGGTCGGCCCAGTCACCCTTCAACGGATGGTCTAACCACTCGGGGCCCAGTGGCGCATCGTTGGCGATGAGCAACAGCATCGCTTCCTTCAATCGCTTCAGGTCATAGCGGCCCGAGCGGGAGAGGCGTTCCCAGTCTTTAAGGAAGGCCTTGGTGTAGTCGCACGCCCTGGGCGGCGTTGCCCGCTTGCTACTGGCCTTTTTCGAGGTCATCAATCAATGCATCGGCAGAATCAAAACGGGCAGCACGGGCCTTCACAATTGCGCGGGCTTCCTCCATTGCTGCACGGGTCTGGGCGTTGGGCACCTTAAGTTCCAGCGGGAAGGCTTGGTCATTGACCACGCGCTTGAGCAGAATTCGGACAGCATCCGACACGGACAGCCCCATGGTGGCCAGTGCCTCGCTGGCTTGAGTCTTGATTTCGTCGTCCACCCGGACGTGCAGCATCGTGGAATGGGCCATGATTCGTTCCTCCGTTTGCATGAATTGTGTATCTCCTATGAGATACAGTCAAGAGGCGTATTGCAGCGGCGCTTGGTGCGAACAGGGGCTCATTGCTGGTGCCAAATCGGCTGGAGTAGGGCGGCCAGCCGGCCTCCAGGACATCCATGATTGCCCGCTGTAGTCACCCACTGAGACGAATGGACCTCACTGTCGTATAGTCGCGTTTCATGATGCCAGTTCAAGCAATGCCTGGCAGGACCAAGCAACTACAAGCAAGTTTTCCAGGTGGCACAAAGCATGGTATCAAGCACAAATCACGGTAAATATTCCTTACAAATCAACACGATTACGTCCTTGTTGATAATAGAGTGGGAGTGACCAGCTTTAGTCAAGGATGACTTGCATGACATCGAAGCCGCGCAACGCCAAAGCGAGCAAGGCCAACAAACCCGTAAAAGAACCCAAGCTCTCTCGCACGCACGCTCCGGCGGAAATTTCGCCGCTGGACTGGCAGCGCGCCTTGCGTCGCCAGTTCGGTCGCGAGCAGGCGTTCGGGCTGGAAAATATCGGCGCCGAGCCGTTTTTTTCCGAGTTCCGAGTCAGCAATCCGCAGTCGAAGAGCGTCTATCGCGTGGTCATTCGTGGCAAGCAGCCGGGTGACAATTATTGCGCTTGCCCGGATTACGCCACCAACGAGCTGGGCACCTGCAAGCACATTGAGTTCGTCATCGCCGCGCTGGAGAAGAAACGCGGCGCCAAGGCGGCGTTTTCGCGCGGCTACCATCCGGCGTTTTCCGAACTATATTTGCGCGGCGACGGCACGCGCGGCGTGCACTTCCGCCCCGGCACGGATTGCCCGCCCGCTGTGCGCAAGGCGGCGGCGGTGTTGTTCGACGAGGCACGCGACTAGCGGTTACGCGATTCGCAGCGGGATGGGCTGGAGGGCTTGTTCGCCTTGGCGGCAAAAAGTGGCCACGAGTTGCGCGCTTATGACGATGCACTCGATTTTCTGGCCGGGCGCCGCGATGCCGACCGCCGCTTGCAAGTTCTCGCTGAGCGGTTCCCGCTCTGCGCGGCCGACCCATCGCTGAAGCAACTGCTCAAGGTGCCGCTTTATGCCTACCAGGCCGAGGGCGCCTTGTTTGCCGTCGGGGCGGGCAGGGCGCTGATCGGCGACGAAATGGGGCTGGGCAAGACCATCCAGGCCATCGCCGCGGCCGAGATCCTGGCCCGGCATTTCAGTGTTTCGAAAGTGCTGGTGATCTGTCCGACCTCGCTCAAGTACCAGTGGCAAAGCGAGATCATGCGTTTTTCCGGGCGAGAATCGCGCGTCATCGCCGGTGGGCGCGCCCAGCGCCAGCAAGACTACGCACGGGATGACTTCTGCAAGATTACCAACTACGAAAAGCTCCAGCCCGACCTCGATCTGATCGCAGCCTGGGAGCCGGAACTGGTCATCGTCGACGAGGCGCAGCGGGTGAAGAACTGGAACACCCTCGCTGCCCGAGCCTTGAAGCGCATTGACAGTCCTTATGCCGTGGTGCTCACCGGCACGCCGCTGGAAAACAAACTGGAGGAGTTGATTTCCATTGTCCAGTTCGTCGATCAGTATCGTCTGGGGCCTACCTGGAGGCTGCTGCACGAGCATCAGCTCAAAGATGATAGCGGTCGTGTCACCGGCTATACCTCGCTGGAAAAAATCGGCCAGACACTGGCGCCGATCATGATCCGCCGCCGCAAATCCGAAGTGTTGAAACAGTTGCCGGCCCGCGCCGACCAGATTCTGCTGGTGCCGATGACCGAATTGCAGATGACCTATCATCAGGAAAATGCGGAGATCGTGACCAGAATCGTCCAGCGCTGGCGCAAGATGAAGTTCCTTTCCGACATGGATCAACGCCGGCTGACCTGCGCCTTGCAGAACATGCGCATGTCGTGCAACAGCACCTATCTGCTTGATCAGGAAAGCGACCACGGCGTCAAGGCGGACGAACTGGCGGCGTTGTTTGACGACCTGTTCGAGCAAGCCGAGGCCAAGGCCGTGGTGTTCAGCCAATGGACGCGTACCCATGACATCGTGATCCGGCGCCTGGAAAAGCGCGGCATCGGCTACGTCAGCTTCCATGGCGGCGTGCCCTCGGAGAAGCGTCCGGCGCTGGTGGAACGCTTCCGCGACGACCCCGACTGCCGTGTGTTCCTGTCGACCGATGCCGGGGCGACGGGCTTGAATCTGCAACATGCCTCAACCCTGGTGAATATGGATTTGCCCTGGAACCCGGCACTGCTCGAACAGCGCATCGCCCGGATACATCGCATGGGCCAGAAGCGGCCGGTGCGGATCGTCAATTTTGTGTCCAAGGGGACGATAGAGGAGGGCATGCTCTCGGTGCTGTCCTTCAAACGATCACTGTCGGCCGGGATTCTTGATGGCGCGGCGGGCGAGATAGCGCTGGGCGGCAGCCGCCTCAACCGCTTCATGAAGGAAGTCGAGAACGTCACGGGCCGCATGGGTGAGGGTGAATCGATGACGCCTGTCGAAGAAGCGGCGGGAGGGTCGACCCTTAACGAAGCTCCGGCGACTCCAGTTGAGCCGCAGGACATGCCGGTCGCTGCCGGTGACGAAGCGGCGATCCCTGATCCCGCCGCGCGACAAGTGCCGGAACACGCCCCGCCGCCTGCCCCGCCCAACCCGGCCGATCCCTGGCAAGCATTGGCGCAGCTTGGCACGCAGTTGGTTGCCGCGCTTGGGTCGGCCGGCAACCCCGCCGGGCCGGCGCATCCTTGGGTCGAGCGAGACCCGGATAGCGGCGCGGCCAGCCTTAAACTGCCATTGCCGGCACCGGAAACGGCGGGGCAAATTGCCGAAGTTCTTGCCATGTTGGCGCATACCTTGCGCGGCGGGCGTTGATGACCGACCGGGGCGCAACTGAGTCAGCCAAGCGATTTGGCCGAATCGCCGCGCGACAAACCGGTGCTCACCCCCGCGCGTTTTGATTCATGCGCATCAGTCGTTGCGCAAACGATCCGATGATGCGCCGCGACAACGGCGCGGAGTAGCGCATCAGGTCTTCCAGCATGGCCGGCGGCAGGACCAGCGCGGTGACCTCAGTTTCCGCGCGCACGCTGGCGGTACGCGGTTCGTTGAGCAAATAGGCCATTTCGCCGAGCAGATTGCCCTCCTTGATGCCCATCAAGCGTTTTTCTCCATCCGGGAAACGCTTGAATACGCCCGCATCGCCAGCATAGAGAAAAATCGCCTCGCGTGACGTATCGCCTTCTTCGATCAAGGTTTCGCCTACCGTGTAATGGCGGCCAAATTTCGCCAGCAGTCGGTTGGAGCGGGCGAACACGATGGATTCCAGCTTGTTGGCGCCTTCGCCGGAGCCGCCGAGAAACAGCTTTTCCAGCGCCGCGACATCGACTTTGGACAGCGAGTACAAGAACTGCGCCCAGAAATAGAAGGCCATGCAGGCGAAGTAAGCGCCGATCAGGATGAACACCACGCCGCCCAACGCGCCGTACACCGCCTGGTATCTTTCGACCTGAAAAAATAGCCCGAAGCTGTAGAACAAGGCGCCCCAGGTCAGCGCCGCCAGGCCGCTGATCAGCAAGGTGGGCCGCGGCGGCGGGCGTCTCATCGGCAAGCGGCGCATGGCGGCATAGAACAGTCCCCAGATCATCAGCAGGGCGAACAGGGAATTGAGCCCCTTGAGCAAGTACGCTCGCGACTCGCCGAGCATTTCCACGCTGGACAAAAAGGTCAGACTGGCCTGCACCGCGACCGAGACTGCGACCAGGCCGAACAACAGCGGTATGACGATCAGCGGCAACGCCCATTTGAATACGAAGGTGCGTTTGGAATCATCCGGAAAAATCACCCGGAAGGCGCTCTGCACGGCATTTACCAGACCGCGCGACGACAGGATCAGCGTCAGCAGACCCACGCCGCTGGCGGCGATCTGCGCCTGTTGCGGAATCAGGCCAAGATCGGAGAGTTGATCGAGATCGAACTGCTGATACAGCGCCGCCAGCAACATCACCGCCGGCGTCGAGGTTTCCGCCACGATCGCCAGATATTGCGCCGCGTAAGTCAGCAACAGCACCAAGGGCGCGGCGGCCAGCAGAAAATAGAAAGCGGTGGCGGCGGCATGATTCTGTAGTTCGTTCTTCACGAACAGGCGGAGCGTGGTCAGCGTCGCTTGCAACAACCAATCCAGGCTGTTGCGCCGTCTTTCATCCAGGTGCGACAGCGGGCGGTTAAACAGAGTGGGCGGCATGGCGAGCGTCAGGTTGGCGAACTTCACGGCTGATCGGGATGAACGAGAAGCGCATCGTATCCGAAGCAACGCTGAACGCGGATCGAAAACCACGCGATAGAATTCAGGCCCGTCTCGCATTCTGAAAGCCGTTCATGTCTCTGATACGCCCGTTTCCCGCCCTTCGACCCGCGCCCGGCCGCGCTCCCGAGGTCATCGCGCCGCCTTACGACGTGCTCAATACCGCTGAGGCACGCATCCTGGCCGAGGGCAGGCCATGGAGTTTCCTGCATATCTCCAAGCCGGAAATCGATCTGCCGACCGACACCGATCCCTATGCGCCGGAGGTCTATGCCAAGGCCGCCGAGAATCTGCGCGCGATGATCGAAGCCGGCGTGCTGGTGCAGGACGCGCTGGCCGGCTATTACGTCTATCGCCTGATCATGGGCGAGCATGTTCAGCTTGGATTGGTCGCCGCCGCCAGCGTCGCCGACTACGATACCAATCGCATCCGCAAACACGAATTTACCCGGCCGGACAAGGAAGATGACCGCGTGCGCCAGATCGAGGCGCTCAATGCCCAGACCGGTCCGGTGCTGTTGGCTTATCCGTCGCAACCGGAAGTCGACGCGATTCTCGCCGCCGCCACCCAGTCCGAGCCGGATGCCGATGGCGTCGCCGAATCCGGCGTGCGCCATACGCTGTGGACGATCCGCGATGCCGTGACGTTGGCGCGGTTGACCGAACTGTTCGACGCGATGCCGGCGTTGTACATCGCCGACGGCCACCATCGCTCGGCATCCGCCAGTCGCATCCGCGCCGCGCGCCGCGCCGCCAATGCAAATCACAGTGGTGATGAAGCCTACAACTACTTTTTGTCGGTAATTTTTCCGCATCACCAGATGCGCATCTTCGACTACAACCGGGTCATCAAGGATTTGAACGGACTCTCGGAAGCCGAGTTCATGGCGCGTGTCGCGGATGGATTCATGATCGAGATGGCTGAGCAAGCCGTCAAACCACAACGCCCCGGCGAATTCGGCCTGTATCTCAACGGCCGTTGGTCAAAATTGACCCTGCGCGCCGATCTGATTCCGCGCGACCCGGTCGGTCGGCTGGATGTCAGCCTGCTGCAAAACAACCTGATCGCGCCGATACTCGGCATCGCCGACCCGCGTCGCGACAAGCGCATCGACTTCGTCGGCGGCATTCGCGGCCTGGGCGAACTGGAAAAACGGGTCGACTCGGGCGAAATGGCGTTGGCGCTGGCCTTGCATCCGACCAGCATGGATGACTTGATGGCGGTCGCGGACGCCAATGAAGTCATGCCGCCGAAATCCACCTGGTTCGAACCGAAACTCGCCGATGGCCTGGCGTCGCACCTGCTTGATTGACGGGTCCTGAGCCAGTTTTCAATCACCTCGGCGCGGCGTCGCCGCGTCGAGATGATCTTTGCAACCCGATCAATTGCCGACGCCTGACGAAGGCCTCATGCCGCCTTCAGATAGCGTTGTTTGGCGGCACGCGCCTCCAGCGCTTCTGCATGGCTATAGGCCTTGCCGGACCAGAGCATGTTGTAGGCGATTTCTTCGTTGCCGTTCTCACATAACTCCAGCACCTTGGCGAACAGTGGCTGGAAGGTTTCGGAACGATGCGATCTTTCATGCTCCTCGAAGCTTTGCCAGAACGTCACGATCAACGCCTCTCTGTTCTTCAGCGGATTGTCCACCGGTTGGCCGATGGTCGAACCCTCGTTTGATACCTGGCCTGAATTCATCGCCACGAAACCGCCGACGAAGCCGGTATCCGAGTGATAGGTCTTGACGTTTTCACACAATTCGGCGACGCGCATTTCCAGATCGTCGGTGCTGTATTCCTGCTTGAGAATGACGCGGTTGATGGTGACTACGCCATCGCTGTTGAATCCGTTGATCAGTGACATGATGCAATCTCCAGTGTTAGTAAATAAGCAAATACTGAACTAAGCGAGCCAAAAAGATGGGCTGGATCACGCTTGGTGGAGATACTTTACAAAAACAGTCAACTAATATCAACAGTTTCGCTGATGGGGTTATAAGAATTAGTTATGTCATCCGGTTCGGCTTTAGCTGATGACCATTGCGGACAAAGGTCTGCTCGCTCATCAAGGCAGTTCAGGCTGTTGCCGGATCAATAAGCACCTATTCCGCCACTTTCATCTTCATCAGCGTGGCTTTGTCCATTTCCTTCAGCTTGCCGAGGAACCAGCCGCCTTCACCCACCCAGGCCTTGAACAGAGCCAGATTCTTTTGACGCTCTGCTTCGTCGGTGCCGAGGTTCTCGTACATGTTGCCGGGCTTGTGGTCCTTGGTGTTGGTGCCGTCATCCAGACGACGCATCAAGGCGCCGGTATCCGGCCAGCCGACGAACGCGACCAGATTGGCGTAGCTGTCCATGCGCGGGCCAAGTGACATCTGCTTGTATTTTTCCTTGTTCTCGTCGAACTCGGCCAGCGAGGGGGCATTTTCGCCATGGCAGGCCATACATTTCTGTTGCCAGAGCGGACGGATGTCGTTGCGATAGGTGACTTCGTCGGCGGAGGCGGTGCAACTGGCAATGAGTCCAAGCAGGCCAAAGCGCATGCGCATGGTATTAACTCCAATGTTGAATGAATGAAATTGGATAAATTCTATCGGAGCGAAGGTCTTATAACGCCCGATTTTCTGTTTTGCGGTAAGGCGTTCGCAAGCCGATGCCCAGCTTGCGCGCTAAATGCCCCTTCAGCGTGCGGTTCGAGCCGCGGGCAGTGACAGGCTGACGCGCAAACCGCCCAGTTCGGATGCCGCCAGCGTCATCTGGCTGTCGTACAGGGCGGCCAGGTCGGCGACGATGGCCAGACCGAGTCCGTTGCCGGGTGCTTGCTGGTCGGCCCGGACGCCGCGTTGCAGCACGGCATGGTGCTGTTCGGCTGGGATGCCGACTCCGTCATCGTCGATTTCGATAACAAGTCTTGCCTGTTCACGGCGCGCTTTGATTGCAACCCGGTGTGCCGCCCACTTGCAGGCGTTGTCCAGCAGGTTGCCGAGCATTTCCTGTAGATCCTGGGCTTCGCCGCGAAACGCCAGGTCGGCGGAGATCGGCGGAATGACCAGTTCCAGCCGCCGTTCGGCGTGGATATGCCGCATCGTCCGCACCAGGCCGTCGATGACAGGGGCGACGGGCGTGCGCGCGCCGGGCAGGCGGGCGGTGGCCGCGGCTTGC
>JAGUXX010000205.1 GCA_020061585.1 Betaproteobacteria bacterium
CAACCCCGGCCGCCGCGCCTGGCTGCTGGGCTGGCTGCCGCTCATTCCGCAAGCCTTTGCCGCGACCTTCGCCTTCGTCACCGTCGGCGGCGCCTGGATGGGCTGGGAACACTGGCGGCAACAGCCCACCTTCGTCCAGGCCTATGCCACCGAACGCGGCCAGCAACTGGCCGTCACCCTGCCCGACGACGCCACGACAGGCAGCACGCTGCATCTCGACACCGCCACGCGGCTGGAAGCGCGCCTGTACCGGGACCGGCGCGAAATCCACTTGCGGGAAGGTCAGGCCTTGTTCACGGTGAAATCCAACGCCGACTACCCTTTCCATGTCCGGGCCGGCGCCCTGCGCATCACCGTCATCGGCACCCGCTTCTCGGTGCGGCACACCACGACCGGCCTTGATGCCGGCCACACCGTGGTCAACGTGGAAGAAGGTCGCGTGCGCGTAGCCCGCGTCTCGGCGGACGGCCTGACCCCGCTGGCAACGCACACCGATCTGATTGCCGGAGACCGGGTGACCGCCAATGCGCAAGGCCAACTCGGCCCGGCGTTTGGCGCGTCAACCTCCGCCATCGCCGCCTGGCGAGACGGCCGCATCAGCTTCGATCAAACCCCGCTCGCCGACGCAATCGCCGAATTCGAACGCTACGGCCGCACCGGCCTGGTGGTGCGCGACCCCGCCGTGGCCGCCCTGCCGGTTGGCGGCAGCTACAGTCTGAAGCAGTGGCAACGCTTTGCCGAAACCCTGCCGCAGGTGCTGCCCGTGCGCTTGGTGCGCCGGGGAGAAATCACGGAGGTGGTGGCGCAGTGATGCAACCAGGGACCATGAATAATTCCGGAAAAATTCTCATTTGCAACGTGAGGATTGCGCGGGGGTGATGCGTCTTCATCCATTGAAGGGGCTGGCGCACGCCGCGCCGGCCCGGCAATCAACCACTGACCCAGGAGTTTTCACCCATGCGTTCGACGCCGCCGCACCAGCGATTCAGCCCAACACCCCTGGCCCTGGCGGCCGCCATGACCATTGCGCTGGCCGCCGGCCACGCGCCGCTGGCCCATGCCCAGAGCGGCACGGCCGCCACAGCAGCGGCCATCACCCTCAACATCCCGGCGCAGCCGCTGGGGCAGGCGCTGAACGACCTGGCGCGGCAGGCGAATCTGCAGATGACCTTTCCGGCGGCGCTGGTGTCGGGCAAGCAGGCGCCGGCGGTGTCGGGGCGGATGACGGTGCGGCAGGCGCTGGATCGGCTGCTGGCAGGTAGCCATTTGACCGCATCCGTCGATGGAAACAGTGTAGTGGTCCAGCTTGTGCGACAGCCTGTTGCTGACGCGGAAGTAACCGAGGCTGATATCAAAACCTTGCCCACGGTCACCGTTCAACATAAACGTGAATTCCGCGTTTCCAAGGGCGCCACCAACCTGCCCATGGAGGTCAAGGACACGCCACAGTCGATCAGCACGGTCGACAAGGAAACCTTGCGCGATTTCGGCGCCACCGGCAGCAACGATGCGCTGCGCTTCGGCACCGGCATCAACGTCGAGGAGTGGGAGACCAACCGCACCGGCTATAACGCGCGCGGTTTCGATGTCATGCTGACGCAGGTTGACGGCCTGGGGATGACCAACGACTGGGGTCTTGTCGAAGGTCAGTTGGACACCTTTCTATTCGAGAAAATCGAGCTGATTCGCGGAGCGAACGGCCTGCTCACCGGCGTCGGCAACGCCTCGGGCACCATCAACTACGTGCGCAAACGGCCCACCAACAAGGACGGCGGCGAGGTCCAGCTTACTGCCGGGTCGCATGGACTCAAGCGCCTGGCCCTGGACTACAACAAGGTGCTGTCGCAGGATGGCAAGTGGGCGGGCCGACTGGTCGTGGCTCAGGAGGACAAGGACTCGCACCTGCGCGCCCTAAACGACAAGCGCACCTCCCTTTACGGTGTCGTCGAAGGGCAGATCGGTCTTGACGGGGTGCTGACCCTGGGCTTGACCTACCAGGATTCCAAACAGCGCTCGCCGATGTGGGGCTCGCTGACGCTGCCTTATGCCGACGGCACGCTGGCCGACTTCGATGTCTCGGCCTCGACCTCGCAGGACTGGACACGCTGGAACAACCGCTCTTACAACGCCTTTGTCGAGTACTCCCAGACGCTGTCGCCCGACTGGGAGGCCAAGGTGGCCTACAACCACACCAAGGGTACCGGTGACACCAAGCTGTTCTACGCCTACACCTTCACCGGCTTCCTGAACGATGACAATACCGGCTTGAACGGCTGGCCGTATCGCAGCGAAAGCGAGTCCAACAGCGACATCCTCGATGTCAACCTCACCGGCCGCTTCCATGCCTTCGGCCGCCAGCACGATGCCGTGCTCGGGTTGAGCCATTCGATGCAGGAGAGTCTGACCGAGTCTTACGCCGGCGCCACCTTCCCCGTGCTGCCGGCGTTTCCATATGCCGGCGACGTCTATGCCGAACCCATCTGGGGCGCCAAAAGTGTCGCAGCGGACGGTGAGCAGAACATCACCCGCCTGTACGCCGCAACACGTCTGGAACTGACCGACAAGCTCAAGGGCATCGTCGGCATCAACGCCATCCGCCTGAAACGCGACGGGACCGCGATCTACGGCGGCGGCACCAACCTCGACAACGAAACGACCGAGAAGGTCAGCCCATACATCGGCGCGACCTACGACATCACGCCGGACACGCTGGCCTACGCTTCATACTCCGACATCTTCCAGGCCCAGGATCAGCGCGACGTCAATGGCGCGTTCCTCGCGCCGATGAAGGGAGTCAATGCCGAAGTCGGCGTGAAGGCCGAGTGGCTAGACCGCAAGTTGCTGACCACGGCAGCGGTCTTCGGCGCGGAACAGCAGGGACTGGCAACCATCGCCGGTTTCGACGCCGTCGCCCAGCAGAACTACTACGAACCGAAGGACGTGACCTCGCGCGGTTTCGAGATCGAGGCCACCGGTCGCATCAGCGCGGACACCCAACTCACGGCCGGTTTCACCTGGCTCAAGTTGACGGGAGCGGATGGCAACGACATCTACGAATGGGTGCCGCGTCGCACGCTGAAACTCCGCGCCGACACGCGGCTTCCGACGCTGCCCAAACTGCGGGTGGGCTCGGCGGTGCGCTGGCAGTCCGACGTCTCAAAGACTGGCGGCGCGTGGCAGGATGCATATGTTCTCGCCGACGCCTTCGCGGCCTACGAACTGAGCGACAAGGCGACCCTGCGTCTGAACATCAACAACCTGTTCGACGAGAAATACCTGCGGACGGTCCAGTACGGCGCGATCTACGGCGCACCCCGGACCCTGTCGATTTCGCTAGATTACAAGCTCTGACCATGCGCGACACGTCGCTTCACTGGTCCACGATCAGCAGTCATGTTCTGGCCGGCATCTTCGGCGGCTACGCCTTCACCTGGGGCTTGGTCGCCTTGGGAGTCTCGGGGCTGGTGGCGCTCGGCGTCGATTATCACGAGGCAGAGACGGCCATGCTGCTGCTTGCCTTCCTGATCTTTCTGCCGCTGTTCCTCTGGGCCTTCACGGTGACCAGCCTTGGCCGCGTCTGGGGGGTGCTGGGCGGCGGGGCGGTGTTGATGAGCGCTACGGCCTGGGGGCTGCAGCGAATCATGTTGATCTGACGGAGGTCCGACGATGTTCACCAACTTCCGCCAAGCGATGACCTGGCTGCACACCTGGCTGGGCCTGGTGCTGGGCTTCGTGTTGATGGCCGCTTTCTTCTTCGGCGCGCTGTCGGTGTTCGATCGCGAGATCGACCGCTGGGCGATTCCCGAAACGCGCTTCGAGCCGCGGCCGATGCCCAGCTTCGACGCGGTGCTGCAATCGGTGTATGTCCAACTCAAGCCGCATCCGGACGACATGATCGCCACGCAGAAGCGCGTGATCGGGCCGCTGCCGCACCCGGACACCATGCCCATGTCCTCGCTCTGGGCCTACACCACGCACCGCGACCCGGTGCTGCGCATCGGCGCGGAGTTCGACGTGCCGAACAAACTCAAAGACGACACCGACGAGCACGCGCACGTGCATGGCTGGGCGACCATCGACCCGCGTTCGGGCGAGTTCTTGCCCGACGACCAGCTCAAGATCGGCAGCGACTGGTTCTATCCCATGCATTACCGCCTGAACTGGTCGTGGCTCAACCTGGGCTACTGGCTGGTCGGCCTGGCCGGCTTCAGCATGCTGGTGGCGCTGGTCACCGGGGTGATCATGCATCGCAAGTTCTTCCGCGAGTTCTTCACCTTCCGCCCGTGGAAGCGCACCCAGCGCAGCACGCTCGACCTGCACAACCTGACCGGCGTGGTGGCCTTGCCCTTCCACTTGTTCTTCGCCTTCACCGGGCTGGTGATCTTTGCCGGCACGCTGTACTTCCCGGTCAGCCACACCTTGCTCAAACCGCTGCATGAACAGCACGCGGTACTGGAAGCCCGGCGCACCGGCCTGCCGCGCGAACCGGCGGGCGTCGCCGCGCCACTGGCGTCGGTCGATGCCATGGTGGCGGAAGCCAAGCGCCGCTGGGCGGCGCGCGACATGCCGGGTGAAGTCGGCTTTCTTCAGATCGAACACCTGAACGACGCCAACGGCTATGTCAGCCTGTATCGCGCCGGCAGCGACCAGGTGGCGCTGGTCGGGCAGGCCATCCACTTCAAGGCCAGCACCGGCGAGCTGCTGCGCGAGGAACCACCACCCAGCGCGGTGGGCAGCATCAACGAATTTCTGACCGGCCTGCATTTGCAACATTTCGAACACTGGCTGCTGCGCTGGCTGTACGTGCTGGGCGGTCTCCTGGGCTGCGTGTGCATCGCCACCGGCTTCCTCTTCTTCGTCGGCAAGCGCAAGAAGCAGCACGCCGAAGTCGGCAGTCAGGGCGCCCGCGTGGTCGACGCGCTGGCGGTGACCACCGTCACCGGCATGGTCATCGCGGCCATCGGCATGCTGGTGGTCAATCGCCTGCTGCCGGCTGACATGATGGGCAAGGGTGACTGGGAGAAACTGGCATTCTGGGGATTCTGGCTGCTGGCCATGTCGCACGCCTTGATGCGCAGCGCCCCGGTGGCGAGAGGCGGCATGAACCCGGCCTGGCGTGAGCAATGCTGGGGGGTTGCGCTACTGGCGCTGGCGGCGGTGGGGCTGAACTGGCTGACCACCGGCGACCATCTGTTCAAGACCATGATCAGTAACCCCTACTGGGCGGTGGCCGGGGTGGACCTCAGCCTGCTGACCAGCGCCGGCATCGCCGTCTGGGCGGCGTGCGCACTGGCCCGGCGGGAACGGGCCGGCGTCAGCGATGAGCCCGGTGCG
>JAGUXX010000132.1 GCA_020061585.1 Betaproteobacteria bacterium
CGACTGCTGGAACAACTCGATATCGGCGGCAACTGGCTGGGGCATCTGGCTTTGCGCTTGGTCCTCGCCAAAGAGTTCTGGGATGCCGGGATCGAGAAAATCAATGGCGCCAATTGGTTCATCGACATCCACCAGCGGTTTCCTTTTCCATTCAACCTGTTTTCACCCGAGCTGAGCTGGAATCTCGCCACGTTTTTCGAAATCGTCGGCCCGCTGGCCCTGGTGCTGGGTCTGGGAACGCGTTTTTTCGCGCTGGCGTTGGCGATCCTGACGCTGGTGGCGATTAGCGCCGTGCATGCCGGATTGGGCTACACCATCGCCGCCGGCGGCTGGAAACTGCCGCTGATCTATCTGGCGATGCTGCTGCCGCTGATCCTGTGCGGCCCCGGCAAACTCAGCGTCGATCATTGGCTGCGTCTGCGCTTCCTGCGTGGCGAGCGGCGTCTCTGGTCTTGAGCCGCGCGAGATGACGAGCGTACTGGTGGGCGATCTGGGTGGCACGCACACCCGTCTGGCGCTGGCCGAACTGGCGGACGGACAAGTCGCCTTGCACCGGGTGCTGCGCTATCACAATGACCAGTACACGGATCTCGCCGCCATCCTGACCCGCTACGCCGATGTCCTGCCGGAAACCTGCTGCCTGGCGGTCGCCGGCCCGACCGACGGACAAAGCGTGCGCTTTACCAATCTTGACTGGCGCATCGAAACCCAGGATTTGAGCCGGCAATTCGGCTTTACCCGGTGTCGTTTGATCAACGACTTCTCCGCCGTCGGCTGGGGACTCAACAGCCTGACCGACGCGTCCCTGTCCATCCTGCAAACTGGTCAGCCGATTGCCGGCGCGGCGCGCGTCGCGCTGGGCGCCGGCACTGGTCTGGGGGTCAGCCTGTGCGCCTGGCAGGGCGGAGGTTATCGACCGCTGGCTTCGGAGGGCGGCCATATCGGCTTTGCGCCGGTCAATCCCGAGCAGGATCGCCTGCTGGTCTACCTGCGGGCGCTGTACGGCAGAGTCTCCATCGAGCGCATCCTGTCCGGGCCGGGGCTGGTCGATGTATTCCGCTTCTGCCTGGCGGAAACCGCGGCCAACGCCAGCCCGCTGCTCGACGCGGCGCATCCGGCGGCGGCGATCAGTCAGGCCGGTCTGGACCAGACCGACCCGAACGCCGCGCGCTGCCTCCGCCTGTTCGTGGAAATCTACGGCCAGACCGCCGGCGATTGGGCTCTGGCCGCGCAAACGCGCGGCGGCATATTCCTGGCCGGCGGCATCGCCCCGAAACTGCTGCCGGTGCTGGCGAATGGCGACTTTCTGGCCGGCTTTCATGCCAAGGGACGCTACCAGGACTGGATGCGCGAGGTTCCGGTGGCGGTCATCCTCGACCCGGATATCGGACTCAAGGGCGCGGCCTGCGCCGCTAATCAAGATTGATAAACGCCCAGCGCGGCAATCCGCTGGTCGATGTAGTCCAGCATCTTCCGGTAAGCCGGTTGGTCTACGCCGCCGTAGCGGCGCTGGAATTCGGCCTGATTGAGGAATTCCGGCAAATCGTCGACGCGCGGAAAAAACAGACCGGCATCGCGCGTGCCCGCCAGATGCTGTTGCATGCGCAAGGCGGCCGCGCGCGAATGGGTCGCGGTTTCGCCAAACCGCGAGCCGGCGCGATTCGCCGCCATATCGTTGAAGGAAAAGCCGCTGCCGCCCTGGGCGTCCTTCAATTCCTTGTACAAACCCACCATCTCCGACAAATTTTCACCGCCGGTGGCGGCAAGAAACGCGGACAACGCAAAATGCTGAGCGAAATCGTTGCGTCCGGCGAGTTTGATCGGCGTGCGCCGGTCGGTTCTGGTCATCCCCTGCCGCGACAGCAAGCGGCTGCCCAGGGTTTTCTCCGCCAGAACGGTCAATGCCGCGCGGTTCTCGAGTACCGGATCGGAGATTTTCGATCGCTCCGCCGCCAGGGCGAACATCTCGCCCAGGAATATCGGGAAATCGCCGCCTCGAAGCGTAGCCAGGCGATCACGGTAGACCTTCAGGATCGCATCATCGACCCCCTGAGTGACTTCACCCGCCAGCATTCGTTTCAGCGCGGCGCCGCGCCAGGTAAAACGCAACGCCAGGGTCTGGCCGGAGATCATGGCACTGTCCAGCAACGCGCGCGCTGCCGCCAGATCTTCGCTGTAAGGGGAACGGGCCAACCCCCAGTACACCAGCTTGCCACTGGCGACGGCCGGCAAACGCAACTTGCCGACGCGCAAGCCGACCGGTTTCAACAGCCTCTCCCCCGGCGTCATGATCAACTCCAGATTCAGGTATCGCCCCAGTCCCGGCACCGGCACGCTGGCCCGCACGACCAACCGCGACAAGGCAATCCGGGCGTCGGCGCTGCCCTGCGCCAGACGATGCACCAGATAATTGACACCGGTGTCGAGATCCGTTTCGGTCAACACCAGTTGCCGCACTTCACCCTCACGCATGCGGCGCAAGCCCAGCGTTTTGACGATACGCTGGCCGCGTTCCAGATCCGGCATGCTGATCCGCGCGTCGCGGCTCAGCAACGGCTGGGCATCGGTGACCAGCCAAAACGTCGCGGCCAGCAACATGCCCAGCGACAACAGCGACAACAGCAACAACACCAGCCAACGCATCAGTCCCGACTCCCGTAATCCTTGAATTTTTCCAGCACTTCCCGCATCTCGGCATCGCTCAACAATATCGGCTCGCCTATCTGGCAGGCGCGCAGATACTGGCCGCACAGCGCCTCCACCTCATTCGCCAGGGCCAGCGCGGCGGACAGACCGCGCCCCCAGGCGACCAGGCCGTGATTCGCCATCAGGCAGGCGCGGCGCTCCCGCAAAGCCGCCAGCACCGCGTCGGACAAAGCCTGGCTGCCGAAGGTTGCATAGGCCGCGCAACGGATATCCGTGCCGCCGGCCATCGCCACCATGTAGTGAAACGGCGGAATATCTCGTCGCAGACAGGCCAGCGCCACCGCGAACGGCGAATGCGCGTGCACCACGGCCGCGGCTTCGGGGAACGTCGCATAAATATCGCGGTGAAAGCGCCACTCGCTGGATGGCCGACCATTGCCCTCGACTTCGCCGCCCAGCGTCATCTCAACCATGTCGTCCGCCGTCAGTGACGCCATGTTCTCGCCCGACGGTGTAATCAGAAAACCGCCACGCGAGCGCACGCTGAGGTTGCCGGAACTGCCCTGATTGAGGCCGCAATGCACGCTCTCGCGCGCCGCGCCGGCCAGCGTGGGTCGCAGATTGGTCATGCACAAGGTCGTGGTTTTGCTCATGCCGCGCAGCGCTCGGGAAACATCGCCGCCAATCCCTCACGACTGGCCGCGCAAACGCCGCGCTCGGTGATCAGGCCGGTCACCAGCCGCGCCGGCGTGACATCGAACGCCGGATTCGCCGCCGGACTGCCCGCCGGCGTCAAGCGCACGCTGACCAGGCGACCGTTGGCATCGCAACCCTGGATGTAGGCGACTTCGTCGGCGGCGCGCTGTTCGATCGGAATCCCGCCGCCATCGTCCAGCTTGAAATCGATGCTCGGCCCCGGCGCCGCCACGTAGAACGGCACGCCGTTGTCGAACGCCGCCAAAGCCTTGAGATAGGTGCCGATCTTGTTGCAGACATCGCCATTGGCGGCCGTGCGATCGGTGCCGACGATGCACACATCGACGTCGCCGTGCCGCATCAGATGACCGCCGGCGTTGTCGACGATGACATGATGCGCAATCCCGGCCTGTTGCAGTTCCCAGGCGGTCAGGCTGGCGCCCTGGTTGCGCGGCCGCGTTTCATCGACCCAGACATGCACCTCCAAGCCCGCCTGCTGTGCGGCGAAGATCGGTGCCAGCGCGGTGCCCCAATCCACCGTCGCCAGCCAACCGGCGTTGCAATGCGTCAGGATGTTGAGCGGTCCGGATTTCCGGGCGGCCAAGGACCGCAACAAGACCAGGCCATGCGCGCCGATCACCCGGTTCTGCGCCACATCCTCCTCGCAGATCGCCGCCGCCTCGCTCCAGGCGGCAGCCAGCCGTTGCGCCTCGGGCAAGGCCAGCAAGCGCGTCAGCACGCGCTGCACCGCCCAGCGCAGGTTCACCGCCGTCGGCCGGGTAGCGATCAG
>JAGUXX010000185.1 GCA_020061585.1 Betaproteobacteria bacterium
CCGTTGATCGGCGGCCTGGCCTGCGATGTCACCGGCCACCGCGCCGCGCTGGCGCTGGCGGAACAGCTGGGCGGCGTGGTCGATCACATGAACGGCGCCGCGCAGTTCCGCAACTGGCGGGTGTTTCAGGATGGCGGCTGGATGACCACCACGCTGTCCGAAGTGCGCAACCGCGCCGATCTGATCGTGCTGGCCGGTGTCGATATCGCGCGTTTAGTTACGTGCTTCCCGCGCTTTTTCGAGCGCTGCCTGCCGCCGCAGTCGCAACAAGCATCCCAGTTTGGCGACCTGCGGCGGCGTTACGTCGTTGTCGGGGACCAACCGTTGCCGACGGCGGAACATCCGGTCGATGTGGCGTTCTCCATGCCGATGCCGAACCAGCGGCTAGGTGATTTTTTCCTGGCCTTGCGCGCCCGTCTGGCGGGGCGTCGTGTCCATGATCCGGTGATCGAAGGTGTCGATCTGTGGCAAGTCGATACGTTGTTGGAGGCGCTGCGCGCGGCGCGTTATGGCGTGCTGCTGTGGAACGCGGCCGATCTGGATTTCCCGAACGCCGACCTGACCATTCAGGCCATGGTCGATCTGGTCAAAGATCTCAACCAGAGCACGCGCTGGTCAGGCCTGCCGCTCGGTGGCAGCGATGGCGATACCTCCGCCGCCCAGGTCTGCACCTGGCAGACCGGTTATCCGTTGCGCCTGGCGTTCGAGTCGGGCGGCCCGCGTTATGAGCCGAGCTTGTTCGCCACCGCCGCATTGCTGGCGGCCGGCGAGGTGGACGCGCTGGTCTGGATTTCGGCCTTCGATCCGGCGCGCACGCCACCCAAAGCCAATTGCCCGACGATCGTGCTTGGCCGCGCCGACATGACTTTCGCCCAGCCGCCCGAGGTGTTCATCCCGGTCGCTGTGCCGGGCGTGCAGCACGCCGGCTTCCTACATCGCATGGATGCGGTGGTGGCGCTGCCCTTGCATGCCCCGGCGCCGGCTGAATTGCTCAGCGTGGCGCGGGTGCTCGCCGCCATTCAACAGGAGATTTCGCATGCTGCGGCTTAACAACGGCCGGGTTTACGACCCCGCCCACGGCATCGACGGCGAACTGCGCGATCTTTACATCGAGCACGGCCGCATCGTCGCCACGCCTGGCACGGATGCGGTCATCGACCATGAAATCGATCTGCGCGGCAGTGTGGTGATGGCCGGCGCCATCGACCTGCACACCCATATCGGCGGCGGCAAGATGAATATCGCGCGTGCGCTGTTGCCGGAAGACCATAGTCGCGATCCGCTGCCGGCGCGACATCTGGGCGCGGGCGGCGAGCTGCGCGCCGGCTGCGGTCACGCCGCGCCGTCGACCTGGACCACCGGCTATCGCTACGCCGAGATGGGCTACACCGCCTGCTTCGAGCCGGCCATGCTGCCGGCCAACGCGCGCCACGCGCATCTGGAAATGGGCGATACGCCGATGGTCGACAAGGGCGCTTACGCCATGCTCGGCAGCGACGACTTCTTCCTGCGCCTGCTGGCCAGCGGCGCCGATCAGCGCCTGATCAACGACTACGTCGGCTGGACCCTGGACAGCAGCCAGGCGATGGCGATCAAGGTGGTGAATCCGGGCGGCATCTCCGCGTTCAAGTTCAACGCCCGGAATCTGGAACTGGAGGAGGCGCATCCGTATTACGGCGTCACCCCGCGTCAGGTGATCAAGGCGCTGGCGCGCGCGGTGCATGACCTCGGCGTGGCGCATCCGTTGCATGTGCACGCCAGCAACCTGGGCATTCCCGGCAACGCCGATACCACGCTGGCCACCATGGCGGCGGCGGAGGGCTTGCCGATCCACCTGACGCATATCCAGTTCCACAGCTACGGCACCGAGGGCGAACGCAAGTTTTCTTCGGAAGCCGAGCGCATCGCCGCTGCCATCAATCGCATGAGCAATGTCAGCGCCGATGTCGGCCAGATCCTGTTCGGCCAGACCGTCACCGCCTCCGGAGACAACATGGCGCAGCACCGCAACCGGGGCCACGCCAGCCCGGACAAGTGGGTGGTGATGGACATCGAATGCGACGCCGGCTGCGGCGTGGTGCCGTTCAAGTACAAGGACAAGAACTTCGTCAACGCGCTGCAATGGGCCATCGGCCTGGAACTGTTCCTGCGCGTCACCGACCCGTGGCGCATCTTCCTGACCACCGATCATCCCAACGGCGCGCCGTTCACCAGCTACCCGCATTTGATCCGGCTGCTGATGGATCGCGGCTTCCGCAACAGCAAGCTCGATGAAATCAACCCGGAAGCCGCCGCCCACAGCCAGTTGCGCGGCATGCAGCGGGAATACAGCCTGTACGAGATCGCCATCATGACCCGCGCGGCACCCGCCCGCTCGCTGGGCCTGTCCGACCGGGGCCACCTGGGCGTGGGCGCGGCGGCCGACATCGTGGTCTACCGCGACGACGCCGACCGCGAAGCGATGTTCGCCAAGCCGGAATACGTGTTCAAGGACGGCGAGCTGATCGTGCGCGACGGCCGCGTGGTGAAAGTGGTCAACGGCGCGGTGCACGCGGTGAAGCCGGAGTACGACAAGGGCATCGAGAAGCCGCTGAAGGAATACTTCGAGCGCTACATGACGGTGAAGATGGAACACATCAAGGTCAGCGACGAGGAGCTGTGCCGTTGCGGCGCCAGCAAGCTGATTCCGCACCAGTGCAAGGCGAGGGCGGCATGATTATCAATGGCGTCCTGATCGACGACACCTATGCCGAAGCGTTCGGCATGAAGGCCACCCGCATCATCATCACGGCGGATTCCCTGACCTGGGCGAAACACGCCGCCAACGCGGCATTCGGTTTTGCCACTTCGGTGATCGCCTGCGGTTGCGAAGCGGCGATAGAACAGGAACTGACGCCTGAGCAAACCCCGGACGGCCGGCCCGGCGTGGCCGGCCTGCTGTTCGCGGTTTCAACCAAGGAGCTGGCCAAGCAACTCGAACGCCGCGTCGGCCAATGCGTGCTGACCTGTCCTTCGACTGCGCTGTTCGCCGGCTGCACGGGCGAAGAACAATTGCCGCTGGGCAAGAATCTGCGCTATTTCGGCGATGGCTGGCAGATGTCGAAAGTCATCGCCGGCCGCCGTTTCTGGCGCATCCCGGTGATGGACGGCGAATTCCTCGCAGAGGAATCCACCGGCCTGCTGCGCTCGGTCGGCGGCGGCAATTTCCTGGTGCTGGCGCGGTCGCGCGCTCAGGCGCTGGCGGCTTGCGAAGCGGC
>JAGUXX010000193.1 GCA_020061585.1 Betaproteobacteria bacterium
ATCACCGGCGCCTCGTCGGGCATCGGCGCGGCGCTGGCGCGGGCCAGCGGCGTGGCGGTGGGCGATGTGCTGTCGCTGCGCGGCTACGATGGAAAACCCTTTGCATTCAACATCGCCGCCGTGTTCGAGTCCGAATCCGAGCTGGCCAGCGCCGATCTGATGCGCGTCAACGCCGCCGACTTCCGCGCCTTCTTCGGCATCGAGGCGGGGCGCTACACCGATCTGGCGTTGCAGGTCGGCAACCCCAGCGAAGTGCGCAAGGTGGCGGAAAAGGTGCTGGAGCGCCTGCCCGGCGCGCGGGTCATCGCCCGCGACGAAATGCGCCGGACTTACGAGGCGGCGTTCAACTGGCGGCAAGGGGTGCTGCTGACTTTTCTGTCGACCATCCTGCTGGCCTTCGCGCTGTTGGCCTGGGACAAGGCTTCCGGCCTGTCCGCCGAGGAGCGGCGCGAGATCGGCATCCTCAAGGCGGTGGGCTGGGATACCGGCGATGTGCTGCGCATGAAGTTGTGGGAAGGCGCGCTGCTGTCGATCTGCGCCTTCCTGTCCGGCTATGTGCTGGCCTGGCTGCATGTGTTCTATGCCGATGCGCCGCTGTTCACCGCCGTGTTGAAGGGCTGGTCGGTGCTCTACCCGAAGTTCAGCCTGACGCCGCAAATCGACCTGGCGCAGATCGCCACCTTGTTCTTCCTCACCGTGCTGCCCTATGTCGCCGCCACCCTCGCCCCGGTCTGGCGGGCGGCGACGCTGGACCCGGACGAAGTGATGCGGGAATGATGAAGGTGAAAGCAACGACATGATCGAACTCGTCCAGGTCAGCAAGACCTTCAACGCCGGCCAGCCGAACGAATTGACCGCCGTGCGCGAGGTCAGCTTCGCTATCGAGCCAGGCCAGGTCACCGCGTTGCGCGGCCCGAGCGGTTCCGGCAAGACCACGCTGCTCGGTCTGATCGGCGGTCTGACGCGGCCCTCCAGCGGCCGCGTGCGCTTCGACGGCCGCGACATCTCGGCCTTGCCCGAGCGTTTCCTGACCGAACTGCGCCGCGCCACCTTCGGTTTCGTGTTCCAGCAGTTCCAGTTGATACGCGGTCTGTCGGTGCTGGACAACGTCATGCTGCCGGCGACGCCGACCGGGCGGCCGTATGCCGAAGTGCGGGCGCGGGCGCTGCAATTGCTGGCCGATTTCGATCTGGACGGACGCGCCGAGGCCAAGGCGCAATGGCTGTCCGGCGGCGAGGCGCAGCGGGTGGCCATCGCCCGGGCGCTGGTCAACGACCCGCAAGTGATCCTCGCCGACGAACCGACCGCGCATCTGGACAGCGTCCTGTCGCGCCAGATCCTGAGCATCTTCGCCGACCTGCGCGCGCAGGGCCGCAGCGTCATCCTGTCCAGCCACGATCCGCTGGTGTTCGAGTTCGGCCTGGTCGAGCGGGTGGTGGAGATACGCGATGGCGGGGTGGTGGCGTGATCGCGCCGATTCGGCCGGAACAAAATTGGCCACGTCACCCCGGCGCGGGCCGGGGTCCAGGATTGCCGCGTTTACTGAACTGGATACCGGCTTGCGCCGGTATGACGCAGTCATGATCTTCCAGCCCGCCGCGTTGGCCCTGTTGCTGGCTGCCACGCTCAACGCGCTGATGTTGCTGGCCGCCGCCGGGTTCGCTCTGCATTTGCTGCGTTATTGGAATCCGGCCAGCGGCAGCGAACGCCAGATCGCGCTGGAGCGACGCACCTATCTGGTGTCGACACTGGTTGGCCTGTCGCTGCTGATCGGGCTGCCGGCGATGGCGCTGTTGGTGCACAACGCCGATGCGATGGCGCCGTTCTTCACCGGCGCGATGTGCGCGCTGGGCAGCCTCAAGGTCAATGCCTGGGGCATGCCGACGCTGTTGACCATGCTGGTCGGCTTCTTCCTGGCCGCCGCCTGGCTGGTGCTGAACCATCTCGATAACCAGGGCTGGGATACGCCGCTGATGCGCCGCAAATACCGGTTGTTGCTGCTGCTGGCGCCGCTGGCGCTGGCGCAGGCGGTGCTGCTCTGGCTGTATTACCTGAATTTGAATCCGGAAGTCATCACCTCCTGCTGCGGCAGTCTGTTCGGGCCGGCGGCGGAAGGGGTGGCCGCCGATCTGGCAACCTTGCCGCTGGGCTTCATCCAGCCGGCGTTCTTCGGCGGCTGGTTGCTGACGCTGGTAGTCGGTGCGCTGTTCATCGCGCGCGGACGATTGGGTCACGTATTCGGTTACCTATTCGGACGCGGTTTCGGTCTGCTCGCGGCGCTGCATCTGCCGCTGGCGCTGGCCGCCGTGATCGCCTTCATCGCGCCCTATATCTACGAACAGCCGAACCACCATTGCCCGTTCTGCCTGTTGCAGGCCGAGCATGGCTATGCCGGCTGGGTGCTGTACCTGCCGTTGTTCGTCGGCACCGCCGCCGGGATCGGCGCCGGCCTGGCCGCCGGGGTTGCCACCGGGGGGGGCACCGGGGGTGCAACCAAAACGCGCGCCGACAGCTTGCGCGAGGCCGCGCCGCGGGTGGCGACGAATCTGGCGAAACTGTCGGTGGCGGCGTTGGGACTGTTCGGTCTGGCGGTGCTGTTCTATCTGTGGCGTTCGAATCTGGTGATGTGACATGCGTATCGTCGGCGCTTTGTTGGTTTTTTTGTTATTGGCCGGTTGCGGCGGCTCCGACACGCCGGCGCCGACCAACGGCCAACCGGCGCCGGCTTTCCAGTTGAACGCGCTGGCCGGTGGCGCGGTGAACCTGCCGGCGGAACTGGCCGGCAAGGTGGTGGCGCTGCGTTTCTGGGCCGACTGGTGCCCGTATTGCCGCAAGGAAATGGCCGAGTTGCAGCCGGTCTACGCCCGTCTGCGGGGGCGCGGTCTGGAAATTCTGGCGGTCAACGTGGCGCAGGACCGCGACACCGTGCGGCGTTTTGTCGAACCGCTGAACATCGCTTATCCGGTATTGCTCGACCCCGATGGCGCCACCGCGCGCGCCTATGGCGTCAAGGCGTTGCCGATCACCTTCTTGGTCGATGCCCAGGGCGTGGTGCGCGGCAAGATCGTCGGCGAGGCGACGCCGGCGGTGTTCGAGCGCAAGGTGCTGGAGTTGCTCGATGGACGCTGAACTGACCTTGTCGCTGGCCTTCCTCGCCGGCCTGGCCGGCGCCGGGCATTGCTGGGCGATGTGCGGCGGTCTGGTCGGCGGCTTGTTTGTAGGGCGCCGCGGCGGTTGTGGCAACCGGGGCAAGGAACAGTTGCTGCCGCACCTGGGCTATCACGCCGGGCGGGTGCTGGCCTACACGTTGCTGGGTGCGCTGGCCGCCGGCATCGGCCAGGCCATCGTGCTGACCGGCGAGGTCGGGCTGGCGCAGGCGGTGTTGTATGTCATCGCCGGGGTGCTTGTGGTGGTGTCTGGTGCGCTGGCCATGCGGGGTTCCGTAGGGTGCGCCGCGCGCACCATCGGAGGCACGAATGAATCGGTGCGCATGGCGCACCCTACGGCGCGGTTTGGTGTTGCCGGTTTTGTCAATGGCCTGATGCCGTGCGCGCTGGTGTTCTCGCTGACGCTGAAGGCGGCCACCGCGCCGTCCGTCTCCACCGGCGCGGCCTGGCTGTTGGTGTTCGGTCTGGGTACCGTGCCGGCGATGGCGCTGGCGGCTGGCCTGGCGCACTGGCTGGGCGCGCAAGCACGGGTCTGGCTGCGCCGCGCCGCCGGTTTGCTGGTGATCGGCCTGGGGCTGCAAGCCATCTGGGCGGGGTACAAGTTTTTTCAGGTCATGCTGCACCTCTGAGCAGCATATTTTCTAGGGAGAAGTTCATGCAACGTCGCGATCTCTTCAAATTGCCTTTGGTTGCCGCCGCGCTGGCTGCCGTTCCCGCGTCTGTTCCGGCGCAAGCCGTCGCCAGGTGCGAAGGCGAGGGCACGCCCAACCAGTTCATTCCGAAAACCCCGAAAGACGCCAACCCGCTGGAAAACGAGTTGCAGAAGTATCCCAAGTGTCCGTATTGCGGCATGGATCGCAGCCAATATCACCACGCCCGGCATCTGGTGCAGTACGCCGACGATCTGGTCGATGGCACCTGTTCCATCCATTGTCTTTCGATCTCGCTGGCGATCAATCTGGACCGCGAGCCCAAGGCCATTTACGCGCCGGACAATGGCAGCCCCGATGCGATCAAACCGCTGATCAACGTCGATCAGGCCACCTACCTGATCGGCGGCGGCACCCCCGGCGTGATGACCAAGCGCAGCAAGGTGTCATTCGGCAGTCAGGCGTCAGCGCAGGCGGCGCAGGCCAAGACCGGTGGCGAACTGGGGAATTTTGCCGATGCGCTGACCGCCAGCTATGCCGATCTGGCGCAGGACACGTTGATGATCCGCAAGAAACGTGAAGAGCGTCGCCGGCACATGATGAAGAAAGCTGGCTGATGCGCCGCTGGATTGCCTTGCTGCTGCTGGTCCTGGCCTTGCCGGCCGGGGCGGCCGATCAGCTTGATCGGCTATTTCCCGACCCCAAACCGCGCGACCTGTGTCCGGTGTGCGGCATGGTGGTGTCCAAATATCCGCCCTGGATCGCCACCGTGGTGTATCGCGATGGTCACGCGCACCACTTCGACGGCGCCAAGGACCTGTTCAAGTATCTGTTCGATGTGCCGCGCTACGCCAAAGGTCATCGCGCGCTGGACATCGCGCGCATCGGCGTCACCGAGTATTACGAAGTCAAACGCATCGACGCGCGTACCGCCTGGTACGTCATCGGCTCCGACGTGCTGGGGCCGATGGGCCACGAGTTGATCCCGCTGGCCAGCCGCGCCGATGCCGAGGAATTCCTGCGTGACCACGGCGGCAAACGGATATTGCGATTTGACGACGTCAAACGCGATCTGCCCGGCAAGCTGGATGCGGGGCGGTTTGATTGAACAAGAAGTCGATATTTTCGAATACGGGAATCCGCTTCGCGCGGCTGGATTGAGCTGGTGTTGAACGTCAATCCCGACATGACAGCAGGGACGATTTGTCATCGGCGGCCGCATTTTCTATATTGGGGGAGGCAATATCGCCGTCATTACAATTAGAGGGAAGATCATGAAACTCAGTATTTTGGTTTTGTCTGTCGGTTTGTCGTTCGGGGTAAGCGGGTTTGCCATCGGCGCCGATGCGGCGCCGCCCGAACTGCCGCAAACACCGGAAGCCATGGCCGCGACGATGTGGGACTTCACCCGGAATCCGGAGTATCTGAAGGATCCGAAAAAGTTCGTGCCGTGGCTGAACGCGGCGCTGGAGCCCAGCTTCTATTCCGGACTCGGCATGCAGATGATGGATCCGGCGATGTGGGCGTTGATGGTCAACAGCATGATGCATCCCAATACCTACTCGGCGTGGATGCCGTTGATGACCGATCCGGACGTCTACCTGAAATGGCTGGCGGCTTCGCTGGACCCGAATTTCTACACCGCGCTGCTGACCCAGTTCAGCGATCCGGGCAAGATGATGCGCTGGGCGATGTCGCCGGTTGATCCGAAAACGGTCAACATGTTCTTGCAGACGCTCAACCCGAACATGTATCTGAAATGGCTGATGTCGCCGCTCGATCCACGCTGGTTGCAGGCCATGGTGACGCCGATGAATCCGAATGCCTATCTGGGCTGGCTGGGCGCATCAATGAATCCGGCCTCGTATGGCGAAATGTGGAAAGGTTTCCTGGCGCCGGGCGCCACCGCGCCGGGCAGCGGCGCGGCATCGTGGAATGCGCCAGGCTATGGCGTGACGACCAATCCGCTGGATCCCGCCGCATTGGCCAAGTTGTTCACGGTGCCGGGATTGCCCGCGCCGGGCGCGCCGGTCAGCGCGCAGCCCTACTTCAATCCGCTGGATCCCAACGCCTGGAGCCAGTTGTGGCAAGTGCCGCAGCAAGTGCCGCCGCAGGCGCCGCAGGCGGCGAAGTAAGCGCGCGGCGGTTTATAGCAGACGCCGCAAATCGTACAGCGCTTGCAGCGCCTGCTTCGGGGTCAGTTCGTCGGGATCGATCTCGGCCAGGCGTTCCAGCGCCGGGCTGCTGGTCGGTTCCGGCGGCGCGGCTGGCTGTATGACTTGGGCGAACAAGTCGCCCTGGCCGGACGGCGCGATCTGCTGGTTTTCCAGCATCAGCAGTTTCCGCCGCGCGGCCTGGATGATCGAGCCGGGCACGCCGGCCAGCTTGGCGACCTGTAGGCCATAGCTTTGCGATGCCGGTCCGTCTTCGACGGCATGCAGAAAGGTCAGTCCGGCGCTGGTCTCCACCGCGTCGAGATGGACGTTGGCCAGCGTCTTGTAGTCCTGGTTGAGCTGGGTCAGCTCGAAATAATGCGTCGCGAACAAGGTGTAGGCGCGGGTTTTCTCGGCCATGTGGCGGGCCACCGCCCAGGCGATGCTGATACCGTCGAAAGTCGAGGTGCCGCGGCCGATTTCGTCCATCAGGATCAGGCTATGTTCGGTGGCGCCATGCAGGATGCCGGCGGTTTCGGTCATTTCCACCATGAACGTGGAGCGGCCGCCAGCCAGATCGTCGGAAGAGCCGACGCGGGTGAAGATCTGGTCGACCGGGCCGATCAGCGCCGCCCTGGCCGGCACATACAGGCCGCAGCAGGCGAGCAGCACGATGTGCGCGATCTGCCGCATATAGGTCGATTTGCCGCCCATGTTGGGACCAGTGATCAGCAGCATGCGCCGCGTCGGGTCAAGCTGGAGGTCGTTGGGGATGAAGGCGTCGACCCGGGTTTCCACCACCGGATGGCGGCCGGCCTGAATCCGGATGCCCCACTGCGCGGAGAATTCCGGCGCGCTGTAGCGGCGTTCGCCGGCGAGTTGCGCGTGACTGCTCAACACGTCGGCTTCGGCGACCGCGTCGGCAACCTGTTGCAACGGCGCGAGCACGCCGGCCAGATGTTCAAGCAGCGCTTCATAGAGCAGCTTCTCGCGCGCCAGCGAGCGTTCGGCGGCGGACAGGAACTTGTCCTCGAAGGCTTTCAGTTCCGGGGTCAGATAGCGCTCGACATTCTTCAGCGTCTGCCGGCGGTGGTAGTCGGCGGGAATCTTGTCGGCCTGGGCGCGGCCGACTTCGATGAAGAAGCCGGATACGCGGTTGTATTCGACACGCAGCGTGGCGATGCCGGTGCGCGCGCGTTCGCGGGTTTCCATGTCCATCAGGAAGCCGCCGCAATCAGATTGCAGCGCGCGCAATTCGTCGAGTTCGGCGTCGTAGCCGTCATTGATGACGCCGCCCTCGCGCAGCACCACGCCGGGTTCGGGCTTCAACGCGCGCGCCAGATGGTCCAGCGATTCGGCGGGGAAGATCAGCCGTTCGATCAGTCCGGCCAGATCCGGACCGGCCAGCAGCAGCGCGTCCTGCAACGCCGGCAGTCGCAGCAGGCTGTCGCGCAGGCCGGAGAGGTCGCGCGGCCGCGCGCTTTTCAGCGCGACGCGGGCGGCGATGCGTTCCAGATCGGCCATGCCTTTCAAGCTGTCGCGCGCGCCGCGGATGGCTTCCGGCGCCGCCATCAACGCGGCAATGGCGATGTGGCGCCGATGCAATACGCCACGGTCGCGCAGCGGATGGTGCAGCCAGTGCTTCAGGCGGCGGCTGCCCAGCGCCGTGAGGCAGCGATCGAGTTCGGAAAACAGCGTCGGCGCGGCTTCACCGCGCAAGGTTTCGCTGATTTCCAGCGTGCGCCGCGCGGCGGCGTCCAGCAGCACGTATTCGCTGTCCTGTTCCAGGCTCAGGCCCGTGATGTGCGGCAGCGCGGCGCGTTGCGTATGGCCGGCGTATTCCAGCAGCAGGCCGGCGGCGGCGTGCAGCGCCGGTTGATCTTCGAGGCCGAAGCCGGTCAGATCGTTGACGCCGAACTGGTCGAGCAGCAGCCGACGTCCGCGTTGCGCGTCGAACTGCCAGTCGGCGCGGCGGGTGAGGGCGCATTTGAAATTGATCAGATCGGCATGCTGATAGTCTTCTGGCAGCAGTATCTCGCTCGGGTTCAGGCGCACGAGTTCGGCGCCGAGCCGCTCGGCCGGTATCGTTTTTGCGGCGAAACGGCCGCTGGACAGCGTCAGCCAGGCCAGCGCCAGCGTCTTGCGTTCCGGCTTCAGCGCCAGCATCAGCGCATCGCGCTTGTCGTCCAACAGCGCCTCGTCGGTCACCGTGCCGGGCGTGACGATGCGCATCACCTGGCGTTCCACCGGCCCCTTGCTGGTTTTCGGATCGCCGATCTGCTCGCAGATCGCCACCGACTCGCCCAGCCGCGACAGCTTCGCCAGATAAGCTTCCGCCGCGTGATACGGCACGCCGGCCATGCGGATCGGCTGCCCGGCGGAAGCGCCGCGCGTGGTCAGCGTGATGTCGAGCAGCCGCGCGGCTTTCTCGGCATCGTCATGGAACAGCTCGTAGAAGTCGCCCATGCGATAGAACAGCAGCATGTCGGGATGTTCGGCCTTGATGCGCAGGTACTGCTGCATCATCGGCGTGTGGGGTGCGGGATCGGTAGGCAAACGTAAGCGGACGGCTTTGGGATGGAGATGATTCTACTTGCACTCATCCAGAGTGAAGGCGGCTTACAATCTATGCAAATTTGTTTCAATCGCTTTGAGTAGGGAGACATTGGCATGTGTTTGCGTTTTTTCTCGCGGATGTTCTGCTTGGCTTTGCTGACACTGGCGGCGTCGGCCCAGGCCGCCTATGTCTGGCTGCCTTCCGCGCCACCCAAGGAAATCGAAGCCAGACTGGCGCGGCTGCAATCCGATGCCGTGGCGCACAAGGCGGCGATCGCGGCGGGCAAGCGGGCGGCCTTTTTCTGCGCCCATTGTCATGGCGAGACCGGCATCAGTCTGTTGGAGAACATCCCCAATCTGGCCGGGCAGAATGCGTTTTTTCTGCTGAATCAGATCGACATGTTCGGCGACGGTCGGCGCAAGGATGATTTCATGTCCGGTCTGGTCAAGGTGCTGAAGCCGGATGAGCGCTTCAATATCGCGGTGTTCTACGCCGCCCAGCCGGTGTCGCCGACGCCCGCCGCGAACCGCGCGCAGGCGGTTGCCGGGGGTAAGCACTACGCGCGGGCATGTGTCGGCTGCCATGGCGCGAACGGCTACGGCACGCGCGAAATCGCCCGCTTGGCCGGTCAGCGGCCTGGTTATCTGATCACCGCGCTGACCGATTACCGCAATGGTACGGCTGGCCGCGCGGATCACCGGATGACCGGTGTGGCGCAGAAGCTGTCCGATGCGGAAATCGCGGCTCTGGCCATTTATCTGGGTACATTGCCTTGATAGCGATGATGACGGAGGGACAATGGATCATCCGCTGAATTTCGTTGTGACGCCTTCCACCGCCGCGCGCCCTGATCTGGACTGGAGCCAGGTGCGCGAGACCATTTTGATGCTGAATCTGGCGGTTGCTCAGATCGAGGTGGCGCTGAAGGAATCGAGCGGTTCGGTCGAAGTGCTGACCAATTCGTTTACCGGCATGTATGGCAATCTGATGGCGCTGGTGGAGGCCGCGCACGCGTTGCCCGATTCGACGGTGAAGCAGTCGATCGAGGAATCCGGCACGGCGGTTTCCGGGCAGATGCAGCATGCCATCGTCGCCTTCCAGTTCTATGACCGTTTGTCGCAGCGTTTGTCGCATGCCTGCCGCAGTCTGGACGAGTTGAGCGGCATCGTGAACGATCCGGCGCGGTTGTATAACCCGTTTTCCTGGCATGCCTTGCAGCAGAAAATCCGTTCCCGATACACCATGGAGGATGAAAAGCTGATGTTCGACAAACTGATCGAGACCGGCGATGTCCAGGCCGCCCTGGATGAGTATGTGCGGCTCAAGCAGCAGCAGGCCGGCGATGCTTCCGACATCGAGTTGTTCTGAGCGATGACCGACCGCCGGTAACCAACCGGCGTCGTCTTGATGACGTTCAAAATTCCCGTTTCCGTGCTGGTCGTGATTCATACCGCCGACCTGCAAGTCCTGCTCATCGAACGCGCCGATTTCCCCGGTCTATGGCAATCGGTGACCGGCAGCCAGGAAGCGGGCGAGACCTTGCGCGATACCGCCGCGCGCGAGGTGCGCGAGGAAACCGGTCTGGACGCGCTGGCCTATCCGTTGTACGAGTGGGGCATGCGCAATCAGTTCGAGATTTATCCACGCTGGCGGCATCGCTATGCCCCCGGTGTGACGCACAACAGCGAACAGGTCTTCAGCCTGTTGGTGCCGACCGCGGTTCCGGTTGAGTTGGCCGAACGGGAGCATCTCAACCAGCTCTGGTTGCCCTGCGATCAGGCGGCCGACAAATGCTTTTCCTGGAGCAACGCGGCGGCGATCAGGCGCTTGCCGGTGCTGGCTCTGCCGGCTCAAAGCGTGCGCGCCAGCACCCAGGCGTGAATCTCCGCCGCTCCGGCCTTGCGGGCCGCCCGCGCCAGTTCGTCGAGACTGCTGCCGCTGGTCATCACGTCATCGATCAGCGCTACCCGTTTGCCGCTCAGATCAATGCCGCAGGAGAAGGCGCCGCGCAGATTGCGTTGCCGGGTTTGCAGATCCAGGCCGGCTTGTGATGGCGTGTTGCGCAGCCGCCGACAGGCGTCGGGCAGCCAAGGTATGCCCAGTCGCGGCGATAAGCGGCGGGCGATTTCGGCGGCCTGGTTGAAGCCGCGTTGCGCCAGGCGTTCGGGGTGCAAGGGCATCGGCAGCAGATAATCGATACGCGACTCAGGCTGGCCGATCCGCCGCGCCATCTGTTCGGCAAATACCCCGGTCAGCGGGGTGACATGCGCGTATTTGCATTGTTGCACCAGCACATCCAAGGGAAAGTCATAGGCGTAGACGGCCAAGGCGTGGTCGAAGGCGGGCGGATGTTTCAGGCAGGCGCCGCAGATCTCGCCATTCGAGGTCGGCAGGGCGCATTGCGGGCAAGCCCCGCCGGTCAGCGCCGGCAGATCGGCGGCGCATCCCGCGCACAGCAACTGGCCGATGACCCGCGTGCCGCACAGAAAGCAGGCTTGCGGCAAGCGTGATTGCATAAATCTTGAGCACTTGTTCAAGATCGAGCTATCGAAGTTTGACAATGACCGGTACCTCCCCCACCATCCCGGCTCTTTGTCGCCGGTTCTGTTCCATGTCCGAGAAACACCACATCAGCGCCGCATCGTGCAAGTTGAGCGCGCGCTTGTTCAATATGCTCGCGGTAGGCACGACTTTGCTGTCCGCCAGCCTGTTCGGCATCGGCCAGTTGGTTGCCGACAAGAAGCTGGCCTTCCTGCCGATGGCGATGTCGCTGCCGCCGATCATGATCTGGCTGGCGGCCTCCATCTTCGTCTATGCGTCGATCGCGCACCACCCCGATCTGACCGTGCGGCATTACAACAAATGGGCCGGCTATCGCTATTACGCGGTGGTCGGTACGCTGACCGTGCTGTCCAACGATCTGGCGCATCTGCCCACCGGCTGGGCCGGGGTCTGGGCATTGATGCTGCTGACGCTGGTGCCGTGGGCGTTGTACGACGTGTGGAAGGCCGGCAAGGAAAACTGGCGGGATCTCGAAGTCGAAAAGGAAGCGCATTGATGAACGACATGACCCAACCGGTGGCTGCCGTGGCAGCCCGCAAGCGCTGGTCGCTGGCTGAACTGGAAGCGCTCTATGCGTTGCCGTTCAATGATCTGATGTTCCAGGCGCAGAGCGTGCATCGGGCGCATTTCGATGCGAATGCGGTGCAGCTTTCGACGTTGTTGTCGATCAAGACCGGCGGCTGTTCGGAAGATTGCGGCTATTGCTCGCAGTCGGCGCACCACGATACCGGTCTGCAGCGGGAGCAGTTGCTCGATGTGGCGGAAGTCGTCGCCACCGCCAAGGCCGCCAAAGCAGCCGGCGCGACGCGCTTCTGCATGGGCGCGGCGTGGCGCGGACCGAAGGACAAGGATCTCGGCGCGGTGACCGAGATGGTGCGCGAAGTGAAGGCGCTGGGGCTGGAAACCTGCGTCACGCTGGGCATGCTGAAACCGGGGCAGGCCGAGCAGTTGAAGGACGCCGGGCTGGATTACTACAACCATAATCTGGATACCGCTTCCGAGTTCTATGGTCAGGTGGTCACCACCCATAGCCATGGCGACCGCCTCGACACGCTGGCGCAGGTGCGTGATGCCGGCATCCACGTCTGTTGCGGCGGCATCGTCGGCATGGGCGAATCGCGCCGGGTGCGCGCCGGCCTGATCCTGGAACTGGCCAATCTCGATCCGCAGCCGGAGTCGGTGCCGATCAACATGCTGGTGAAAGTGCCGGGCACGCCGCTGGCGGAGATCGTCGAAAGCGCTGGTGATCTGGATCCGTTCGAGTTCGTGCGCACCATCGCCATCGCCCGCATCACCATGCCGGCATCGCATGTGCGTCTGTCCGCCGGACGTCAGGAACTCGGCGAGGGCATGCAGGCGCTGTGCTTCCTGGCCGGCGCCAATTCGATCTTCTACGGCGACAAACTGCTGACCACCGGCAACCCGGATGTCAGCGCCGATTCGGCATTGTTCGCCAGGCTGGGATTGCACACCGAACCGGTGCAGGGACGGCGTTGCGCGGGGCATTAGATTTTCTTCGTCATTCCCGCGCAGGCGGGAATGACGGTCTGGTTTTGTCATGACGCCTGACCAACTCCAACCCGCTTTGGCTGCACTGGACGCCCAGTCCCTGCGCCGGGTGCGGCGCGTGCTGGACGGGCCGCAAGGCGTGCGGGTGGCGCTGGACGGCAAGTCGTATCTGTCCTTTTCCAGCAACGATTACCTCGGCTTGGCGAACCATCCGGCGCTGGCCGAGGCGGCGCGGCAAGCGGGTGTCAGCATAGGTGTTGGCGCCGGCGCCGCGCATTTGCTGACCGGCCATCATCGTTTGCATCACACACTGGAAACTGAACTGGCCGCATTCGTCGGCCTGCCCGCCGCGCTGTTGTTTTCGACCGGCTACATGGCCAGCCTGGGCGTTTTGCCGGCGTTGCTGGATCGGCATGGCGAAGTGTTCGAGGACAAGCTCAATCATGCGTCGCTGGTCGATGCGGCGGTGTTGTCGCGCGCCAAGCTGACGCGCTATCCGCATGCCGACATGGCCATGCTGGAGCAACGTCTGGCGAGCAGTTCCGCCAAGGTCAAGCTGATCGCCAGCGACACCGTGTTCAGCATGGATGGCGATCTGGCGCCGCTGGCGGAATTGCTGGCCTTGGCGCGACGCCACGACGCCTGGCTGTACCTGGACGATGCGCACGGTTTCGGGGTGCTCGGTGAGCGTGGCCAGGGCGCCTTGGCGTTGCTGAACGGCGAACCGGACGCGCGTCTGATCTATCTCGCCACACTGGGCAAGGCGGCGGGCGTGGCGGGGGCTTTCGTCGGTGGCTCGGTCGAGCTGATCGAATGGCTGGTGAACCGGGCGCGCACCTATATCTTCACCACGGCGCAACCACCGTTGCTGGCGGCGGCGGTCAGCGCCAGTCTGCGAGTGATTGCCGCCGATGGCTGGCGCCGCGCGCATCTGGCCGCGCTGATCGGGCGATTGAAATCCGGGTTGGCCGGTTTGCCCTGGCCGCTGCTGGCTTCCGACACGCCGATCCAGCCGCTGATGATCGGCGGCAACAGCGAAGCCTTGCGCCTGGCCGAGGGCTTGCGCGCGCGCGGCATTCTGCTGCCGGCGATCCGCCCGCCTACCGTGCCGGCGGGCGAGGCGCGCTTGCGAATTTCGCTGTCGGCCGCGCACAGTCTGGACGACGTTGAAACCCTGGCGGCGGCCTTGCATGAGCTGGCGCATGGCTGAGAAGAGCCTGGTTTTCCTGCACGGCTGGGGCTTGCATGGCGGCATTTGGTCGGAAACGACGCCGCCGTTCGCGGCGGAATATACCTGTCTGACGCCTGACTTGCCGGGCTATGGCGCAACCGATTCGGTGTCGCCTTCGGTGTTTCCTTCGGTGTTTCCTTATCGCGCCGAAACCCTGGCCGATGCGCTGGCGGCAACCTTGCCGGATGCGGCCATGGTCTGCGGTTGGTCGCTGGGCGGCATGGTGGCGCTGGCGCTGGCGGCGCGGCATCCCGACAAAGTGTCGCGACTGGCGCTGGTGGCGACCAATCCGGCTTTCGTCAGCCGCGCGGATTGGCCGCATGGTCTGGCGCCGGAAGTTCTCGGTGAATTCGCGCGCGCGCTCGGTCAGGATTACCAGGCGACGCTGTTGCGTTTTCTGTCGCTGCAGGCGCGCGGTGGCGATCAGGCGCGGGCGGTGATCGAGCGGTTGCGCGGCAGTGTGTTCGCGCGCGGC
>JAGUXX010000085.1 GCA_020061585.1 Betaproteobacteria bacterium
GGAAGTTGCAGCACGTAGCGGCGCAGCACTTCCGCGAACAGCACTTCGGCGAGGTGGCCGGCGATTGCCTCGCTGCCCGGCGAGGCGTCGGCGACCAGCCCGACGGTGTGACGGATCATGTTCTCCAGCCATTCGCCCGACGCATCGCCGCGAATGCGTACCCGCAAGACCCGCGGCAAACCGGCCAGCAGCGGTTGGATCAGCCTGGACTCGCAGGCAAGGTAGCCGCACATCAGCCGCGTCGGTTCGCCGCCGCCACCGCCGCTGGACCGCTTGATCTCGCCGCGCAGCAGTGCCGGCAGCGAGTTTGAGGCATCGACCGGCTCGGCACCCACACCGTTACCCAGGTGGTGCGGGTCACCGTGGGGCAGCATGACGATGTCGCCGGCGTCAATGGGCGTGGTTTCGTCGCCCACGCGCACGTAGGCCCGCCCTTCGGTGATCAGGTGAAACTCGATGATGTGGTTGGAAGATTCGGCCACCAGCCCGCTGAACACGCGCGACGACGGCGACAGGATCTGCCACGGCGCACCGTAGCAGGCATCGAAAAACATCGCGCCGGAGAGCTTGACCGCGCGCAGCAGGCTGGAAAGGGCATCCATGATGCGGGCAGTGTAGGCGCGCGCCGGACGCCCGGGCAAGTATTCCGGCGCCGCGATCAAACGCGAAGCGGAGTCTGGCGGGGCGGACAAGATCGACGGCCGGCCGGCAAATTGCGCGCGAGCAGACAGACCAACAATGCAGTCTCCATTCACTGTTCAAGGAGACTGACATGAACACCCCGATCAACGAAGACAAACTCAATGCACTGCTCGGCCGCGTCGTGGTCGACTTCGGCGCAGTATCGATCGCGCCGCTGGTATTGATCGGCGAGGAGCTCGGCCTGTACAAGGCGCTCGCCGCGCACGGCCCGCTGACCTCGACCGAACTCGCCACGCAAACCGGCACCCGCGAACGCTACGTGCGCGAATGGCTCAACGCGCAGGCGGCATCCGGCTATGTCGACTACCTGGCCGACAGTGGGCGCTACCGGCTTTCGCCCGAGCAGGCGCTCGCCTTTGCCGACGAGGACAGCCCAGCCTTCGTCATCGGCGCCTTCCAGACCACGCTCGCCGCCGGACGTATCGCCGGCAAGCTGAAGGACGCCTTCGTCAGTGGCGAGGGCATCGGCTGGCACGAGCACGATCACGCGCTGTTCCACGGCATCGAACGCTTTTTCCGCTCAGGCTACATCGGCAACCTCACGCGGCACTGGATTCCCGCCGTGGCCGGCATGGAAGACCGGCTACGCGCCGGCGCGCGGGTGGCGGACATCGGCTGCGGCCACGGCGCATCGACCATCCTGATGGCCCAGGCCTACCCGGCATCCACCTTCACGGGCTTCGACTATCACGCCGAATCGGTCGCCTCCGCGAACCGCCGCGCACAAGCGGCTGGCGTGGCCGATCGCTGCCGGTTCGAAGTTGCCAGCGCCAAGGACTACCCGGGCCGCGGCTACGACATCATCGCCGTGTTCGACGCCCTGCACGACATGGGCGATCCGGTCGGCGCGTCGCGCCACGTGCTGACGACGCTTGCTCCCGACGGTATCTGGATGATCGTCGAGCCCTACGCCGGCGACCGCATCGAGGAGAACCTCAACCCCGTCGGCCGCGCCTACTACGCCGGCTCGACGCTGATCTGCACGCCGTGTTCGCTGGCGCAGGAAGTCGGCCTGGCGCTCGGCGCGCAGGCGGGCGAGGCGCGCATGCGCGAGGTCGTCACCAGCGCCGGTTTCACGCAGTTCAGGCGCGCAACGCAGACACCGTTCAACCTGGTGTACGAAGCGCGGCCCTGAGCGCCGCCGCCCACTGCTCGTGCTGCGCGCGGCGGGCAAATCTCCCCGGGGTCACGCTCGACGGCCAATTCCGGCAGTCCGGCCGGCAGGTTGTCGACGACCGAGACACTGCGCGATTAATACGGCCAGAGTTATCCGCGATTGCCGGTCGGGCGGTAGGGTGCGCCATGCGCACCGTTTAACGTGGAATGCTGCGCATGGCACACCCTACGGTTTCACGGATAAATCGGGCCGGATCTATAGATCGCGCGGCGCGCCACGCCGGGGGCAGTTGCGAAGTCCTGCGGCGTGGTGCGTGACAGACTCTGCGCCGCGAAGCGTGTCGCGGCGGCGTCAATGATGCTTTCACGCGTGATCAGTGCCTGGGCCGCAGGCTTACGCGCCATGGCAATAGGCCTGTGACGGTGCCATCCGGACCGTTAGATCGTCATGTGCAACACACTCATCAACGGACAATCGAAATGCCCACTCTTGCCTGCAAGTCCTGCTCGACGTTGTAGTCCAACAGGCTCTCGCCGTATCCCTTGAACAACTGGAAATGCAGGAAACCGCCGGTGCGGGCGAACAGTGGCCTGCGTAACGGATAGGTCAGGTCCAACTGGGCGCTGCCATGATCGGCCGCACCTCGCCGCAACTGCCCGGTCAATAGCCAGCCATTCTCGTGACCGTAGCGGAAGATCCAGTCAACATGACCCCGGTAGCGCTGAATATCCGGATTGTCATCCTTGTCCAGATAGCCGTGGAACCTGGGCGCAAAGATCAATGACTTGCCGTCGGCAAACGCCATGTGCCAGGCAGGCTGGGCGAAAAGGAGGTTGAGACTGCGAGAGTTGGCTTCATCCTTGCCGTTCGATTCATGCTCGAAGCCGGTACGCAGCAGGGTCGGCATCCATCCCTGTCCGGATAGCGTGCCTTGCCAAAACAGGCTGGGACGGTAACTGGTATCGCGAAACGGCGCCGAGTCCTCACCCAGATCCCAGAGCGTAGTCTGCGTGTAGCCGAAATGCAGGCCAGCCAAGGGGGGAAACCACTCGACGGGCAGACTGTCCGGATCCAGAAGCCGATACTTGAAACTCAACTGGAAACGGGCCGTGAAGTCATCGCCATTGCCACCCAAGACGAAGTACATGGGCTCATTGACCGACAGGCCAGGCTCATCGGCGGCCGTCAGCCAAAGCAAGGCGCTGTCCGGCCGGGTATCGGTCAAGCTGTTGCCCGGAGTGGCGTTTTGCCTGCCTTCGGTTGCGTCAATTGTCGTAACCGGCAGGGCCGGGTGGTTCGACTCGACGCCCGCCTGTACCGATGCAACCGGCGTCGCGCTCACCCAGGTCTGTGTTGCGGCGGCGGCAAATGTGGACGGCACGACAAGCCACAGGCTCGGAATGAGCGGAAGCAAGATGCGCGAGATCGGCTTTGTCATGATTCCAGGCCAGGAACGGATAGCCGACTCGGTGACGTCGGCGCCGAGACCCATGATCAGGATTCTACTGTTTGTCATGGTCAATGCCCGATCGCGGCGGCATCCACCGCCCGGGCCGCCTTGGGCGCCAGGGCGATGGCGAAGGCGGAAACAAAGAAGATCACGGCGATGGCGATCATCAGGCCGTTGGTCGACAGCAGCAGGCTTTGGCTGGTGGTGAGGTTGTTCAGCATCTCGCGCGCCATCGGTCCGGCCCCCATTTGTCCGGCCATCTCCGGCGCACCCGCGATCAGGCTGGCGGCGTCACCGGTGGGGTCGACGATGCTGGCCAACTGGTCGTGGGCGGTGTAGCTCTTGTCCTGCCAGGCCGTGGTGACCAGGGAGGTGGCGATGGCCCCGGAGATGGTGCGCACGAAGTTCATCAGGCCGGCCGCCGAGGCCGTCTCGTGTTCATCCACCGAACCCATGGCCAGGCCGGTCAGCGGCACATAGAACATCGGCATGCCGACGCCCATGAAGAACATCGGAATGATGATCGTCCAGTAGTCCATGTCCGAGGTGGCGACAGACCGCCAGAGGGTGTCGCCGCCCAGCCAGAAGATGCCGATGAAGATCAGCCAGCGGGCGTCGAAGCGGTTCGCCAGGTTGGCCGCGATCGGCGAGAACACCACCGACAGCAGGCCGCCCCAGGCCACCACCAGGCCGGCCCAGGTGGTGGTGTAGCCCAGGTTGTACTGCAACCACAGCGGCGTCAGCACGTTGAGACCGAAGAAGGCGCCGAAGGCCAGGGCGAGCACGAACATGCTGGTGCCGAAGCCGCGATGGCGGAAGACACGCAGATCGACGATGGGATGCTTCTCGGTCAGTTCCCAGATCACGAAGGCGATGAAGCCGATCGCGGCGATCACGGCCAGTAAGATGATTTTCGTCGAGGAGAACCAATCCAGATCCTTGCCTTCGTCGAGCATGATCTGCAAGGAGGCGACCCAGACCACCAGCAGCAGGAAGCCGATCTTGTCCACCGGCAGCTTGGCCAGGGGTTCCTCATAGCGCTTGAGCAAACCCCAGGCGATGACGCCGAAGCCCAGCGCCATGGGCACGTTGACCAGGAACACCCACGACCAGTTGTAGTTGTCGCACAGCCAGCCGCCCAGTACCGGGCCGACCACGGGCGCCAGCAGCGTGGTCATCGCCCACAGGCCCATGGCCTGCATCGATTTTTCCTTGGGGAAGATGCGCAGCAGCAGGGTCTGCGACAACGCCATCAACGGACCGCCGGCCGCGCCCTGGAGGACGCGCATGCCGAGCAGCATGCCCAACGAGGTCGACAGGCCGCATAACAGTGAAAAGAGGCCGAACGCCACCACTGAGAGGGAGAACACCCTGACCGCGCCGAAACGCGCGGCCAACCACCCGGTCAGGGTCACCGTGATGGCCTCCGCCACGGCGTAGGCGGTGATGATCCAGGTGCCCTGGCTGGAGCCGGCGCCCAACGCCCCGGCCATGTTCGGCACGGTGACGTTGGCGATGGTCATGTTGAGCACGGCGAGGAAATTGGCCAGCGCCAGCACGATGGCCCCCACCCACAGCATCGCCCCGCTCAGGGCGGGCTGCTGACCGGGTTGCCCGCTTGCAGCGGTCGTAGCGTTCGACATGGTGTCCTCCCTTTCAGGACTTGCTGTGCAGGTCGATCTTCGCGGTCATCGACAGCCCGACGCGCAACGGATGCGCTTCAAGATCGTCGGGGTCCAGACGGATGCGTACCGGCAGACGCTGCACCACCTTGATCCAGTTGCCGGTGGCGTTCTGCGCCGGGATCAGCGCGAAGGCCGCGCCTGTGCCGCCGGAGAAGCCATCGACGACGCCGGAGTAGACGATCTTGTCGCCGTGCAGGTCGCAGATCAGTTCGACTTTCTGGCCCGGACGCACCGCCTTGAGCTGCACTTCCTTGAAGTTGGCGTTGACGTACATTTCCTGCACCGGAACCACCGCCAGCAAGGGGGTGGACGGCTGCACCCGCTGGCCGAGCTGGGCCTGGCGGCGGGCGACGACGCCATCCACCGGCGAGCGGATCACGGTACGCTCCAGGTCCACCGCGGCCTGGTCGCGCTTGGCGCGGGCCAAAGCCACTTCAGGGTTTTCGTCCAAGACGACGCCGTCGATCAGCGCCGCGTTGGCCTGCTTGGTGCCGATGGCGGCGTTGCGGCTGGCGCGAGCCTGGGCCACGGCGGCCTGCATCGCCCGCAGATTCGCCTCGGCCGAGGCATAGGCGTTCTGCGTCTTGGTCAGCTCATCGCCGGACACCGAGCCGGAAGACACCAGCGCTTTCCGGCGCTGAAGATCGATGGTCGCGCGTTCGAGATCGGCCAAGGCGGAGACCAACTGGGCCGAGAAACGTTTTTCCTCTTCCGCGCGGGCGGTCACCTGGGCGCCGAGTCCGGCGTCGTTGGCCTGATAACTCTTCACCCGGCGTATGGCGCGGCCGAGTTCGGCTTCCGCCTGGGCCAGGGCCAGTTTTGCGTCGGTGGGATCGATGACCACCAGGATGTCGCCTTTTTTCACCGGCTGGGTGTCCTTCACCCGCACTTCGGCGATGGTGCCGGCGACAGCGGCCGTCACCTGCGCCGACTCCACCGCGGCATAGGCGTTGTCGGTTTCGACATAGCGGGAGCCTACCAGCTCCCAGTAGGCCCAGGCGCCGCCGCCGGCTACCGCCACCGCCAGGGCAAGCGCCGCGAACAGGGTCTTGCGTCGCCCGGGGTTGCCGCTGCCTGGTTCGAGTTTTGGCGTTTCGTTGTGCTTCGAGTCGTTGCGGTTCAACTCGGTCGATGTGGACATTTCGCTAGGCGCGTTCATGGCAAAGCTCCTTCAAGGTTGGGTAGTTCAGGTTGTTCAATTGGATGTGGCGGCAGCCACTTGCAGCGGGTCGGCACTCTGAAAGCCGCCACCCAGGGCGCGCACCAGGGCCACATCCAGCACCAGAGCGCGGGTTTCGATGTCGGCCAAGGCACGTTTGGCTGATACCAGCGCGTCTTCAGCCGTCAGCACTTCCAGATAGGTGGCCAGCTCGCCCGCGTAGCGCCGGCTGACGATGCGGTGCGCCTCGGCGGTGGCGTCGACGGCGATGCGCGAAGCGGCGAGTTCCCCAGCCAGCGCCTTGCGGCTGGTCACCGCGTCGGCCACTTCGCGCAGGGTGTTGGCGAGCGCCGCGTGGTAGCCGGCGACCGCCGCGTCGTATTCGGCACGGGCGCCGCGCAACCGGCCTTGCAGCCGCTCGGTGTTGAAGATCGGCAGCGAGATCGCCGGACCGAAACTGCCCACGTCGGAGCCCGACCTGGACAGGTTGTCGATACCCAGCGAGTGGAAGCCGACGAAGGCCATCAGGTTCACGCTCGGATAGAAACCGGCCTTGCTCTGGTCGATGCGCTTGGCGGCGGCTTCCGTGCGCAGCCGTGCCGCGACGATGTCAGGCCGGCGGCCGAGGAGTTCCAGGGCCAGATTGGGCGGCAGTCCCGTGCTCCCGGCGAAGCCTGTGTTCGGGCGGGTGATGCTCAGACCCCGGTCCGGCCCCGCCCCCAGCAGCGCCGCGATGCCGTTGCGTTGCAACGCGATGCGTTCATCAACCGACAGCAGTTCCGCCTGCGCCGTTGCCAGCCTGGCTTCGACCTGACGCACGCTGGCCAGGTTTTCCAGGCCATGTTCATGTCGCAAGAGAAACATGTCCACCGTCTTGGTGCGCAAGTCCAATGCGGCTTCGGCGCTGTCGCGCACGGTGAACAGGTGCAGCAGCCCGGCATAGGCCGAGGCCACCGAGGTGGACAGCACCAGGCGGGCCTGCGCCACTTCGGCCCGAGCCGCTTCCTGCTCCGAAGTCGCCGCCGCCAAAGCCGCGCGGTTCTTGCCCCAGAAATCCAGCTCCCAGGACAGATTCAGCGTCGCCCGGCCATAGTCGTTCCAATCCTGCGGCACGGCCGCGCGCGGGACGAGGTGGTTGTAACTCTGTTTTTCTTCGGTGAGGGAGGCGTTGCCGCTCACCTCCGGCTTGAGCGCCGCCCCCGCGTCCCGCACCGCCGCTCCGGCTTGGCGCAACCGAGCCTGGGCCCGTTGCAGGTCTGGCGAGTCTTGCAGCGCCTCCTCGACCAGTCTGTTCAGTTGCTTATCTTCATAGGCCTCCCACCAGCGATCCCCCGGCCAAGCCACGGCCGGGGCGCTGAAGGATTCAGCGCTGGCGAGCTGTTCGACGGGTTTCAGGACGGGCGCCTGACCGAGATCGGGTATATGGGCACATCCGCCGACGGTGGTCAGGCTGGCCGCCAGCAACGTCCAGAGGACAGGCCGGTGGCCAAAAGGCCGGGGGAAAAGGGTCGCATTCATGAGGTTTCGCTCCAATGTGTACTGTACAGTACAGTTTATAAACTTGACTTCCAGAGCTTGTCAATCAAAAATGTAACGTACGGTACGGTTTTTTATGGGGCAAGAAATACTGAAACGCGACACCAAGCGGCAAGCCATTCGGGACACCGCTTACCGGCTGTTCCGGACCCAGGGATTCGACAAGACGTCGGTTGCGGAAATCATCGAACCCTTGCTGTTGCACGCGCGGGACGGTACGCCGGACGAGGTGGAAATCATGCGGGCGGCGAATCGGGCCATTGCCGTGTTCCTGAGGGCCTACGCGCCTGTCATGCCTTAGTACCGCGAGCGAACTTTGCGGCGATTGCCGAAAAATCGTACTGTCTGGTTCAGTTCAATTCTGGAGCGCAACATGACCAAGCGCGACGCCAAGCGGCAAGCCATCCTGGACACTGCTTTCCGGTTGTTCAAGACGCAGGGGTTCGACAGAACATCCGTCTCCCAAATCACTACCGAAGTCGGCGGCTCCAAAGCGACGATCTACAGCCACTTCCCGTCGAAGGAGGAATTGTTCGTTGAATGCATGATGGCCGCGGCGGAGGACTACATCACCAGCACTGTTTCGCTGCTGGATGCATCGGGGCCCGATCCGGACGTCGTATTGCGGGATTTTGGCGCCAGCTTCCTGAACTTCATGTGCTCGGCGGACATTGTCGCTTCGCGACGCTTGATGATCGCCGAGGCGAGTCGCTCGGGCATCGGCAAGTTGTTCTTCGCCAAGACCATTGCCTTGAGGACGCACGTGGCAGCCCTCCTGTCCCAACTGATGGCCTCGGGCGCCCTGCGCGCCGAAAATCCCGAGCTCGCCGCCGATCAACTGCGCGCCCTGCTGGAAGCCGAACTCGTCGAGCCCTTGCTGCTGCATGCGCGGGAGAATTCACCGGATGCGGAAGAGATCAAACGGGCGGCGGATCGGGCCGTTGCCGTCTTTCTGAGGGCATATGCAGCCAAACCGCAATCGTCTATCGATTAGTCGCTCACTCGCCTCCAACCAAGCGCGGCGATCTTCAGACCATTGCCCAACCCGCCGCGCCGGCAAGAAAAAAGCCGGCGATTTGCCGGCTTTTTTATCTACCTGTTTCCGCTCAACGCGGTAGCGTGCTGCTACCCATCAGGAAAGCGTCAACCGCTTGCGCGCACTGCCGTCCTTCGCGGATCGCCCAGACCACCAATGACTGGCCGCGCCGCACGTCTCCGGCTGCGAAGACCTTGGCTTTGCTGGTGGCATAGCTGCCCGCGCCTTCAGTCGTCGCCTTGGCATTGCCGCGCGCGTCCTTCTCCACACCGAACACATCGAGCAGTTTTTGCACCGGGCTGACGAAGCCCATCGCCAGCAGCACCAGGTCGGCCTTCATCTCGAATTCCGAGCCGGGAATCTCGGCCATCTTGCCGTCCTTCCAGTCCAGCCGCACCGCCTTCAGGCCGGTGACTTTTCCACTGTCCTTGCCAACCCCGCCAACGAACGACTTGGTGGCGACAGACCAGTCACGCGCGCAACCTTCTTCGTGGGAACTGGAAGTGCGCATCTTCAGCGGCCAGTTTGGCCAGGTCAGCGGCCGGTTTTCCTGTTGCGGCGGTTGCGGCATCAGCTCGAACTGGCTGACCGACGCGGCGCCGTGACGGTTGGAGGTGCCGACGCAATCGGAACCGGTGTCGCCGCCGCCGATGACGACCACGTGCTTGCCGGTGGCGCGGATCTGATCGACAACCGTGTCGCCGGCAACGAACTTGTTGTTCTGGCTGAGGAATTCCATCGCGAAATGCACGCCGGCCAGTTCGCGTCCGGGCACCGGCAGGTCGCGCGGTTGTTCGGCGCCACCGGCCAGAACTACCGCATCGAATTCGGCCAGCAGCGCTTCGGCGGCAACATTTTCGCCAACATGCTGATTGACCCGGAATTCGACACCTTCCGCCGCCATCTGCGCCATGCGGCGGTCGATGTGGCGTTTCTCGAACTTGAAGTCGGGAATGCCGTAACGCAACAGGCCGCCGATACGGTCGTTCTTTTCCAACAGCACCACGCCATGCCCGGCGCGCGCCAATTGTTGCGCCGCCGCCATGCCGGCCGGGCCGGAGCCGACCACGGCGACTTTCTTGCCGGTCTTCTTCGCCGCCGGTTGCGGCTTGACCCAGCCCATTTCCCAGGCCTTGTCGATGATCGCGTGCTCAATCGACTTGATGCCCACCGCGTCGTCGTTGATGTTCAGCGTGCAGGCGGCTTCGCACGGGGCCGGACAGATGCGGCCGGTGAACTCGGGAAAGTTGTTGGTGGAATGCAGCACGTCGATGGCCTGCCGCCAATTCTGCTTGAACACCAGATCATTCCAGTCCGGAATGATGTTGTTGATCGGGCAGCCGCTCATGCAGAACGGAATGCCGCAGTCCATGCAGCGCGCGCCCTGCGTCTTGGCTTCCTCATCGGACAGATGCAGGACGAATTCGTTGTAGTTGTTGAGCCGCTCGGCAACCGGCAGGTTGGCTTCCGACAACCGCGCGTATTCGAGGAATCCGGTGATCTTGCCCATTACGCGGCCTCCAGCAATTTCTGTTCGGCCATTTCGATCAGGGCGCGCTTGTATTCATTCGGCATCACCTTGACGAACTTGCCACGATATTCATTCCAGTTGTCCAGCATGGTCCGCGCACCGACGCTGCCGGTGTAGGCGGCATGCTTTTCGATCAGCGCCTTCAGCGTGACCTCGTCGGGCTGACCCTTGTGATGGGCATCGCTGTTAGCGACCGATTCCGCCGGTTCGACCTTTTCCAATGACACCATGGACAGATTGCAGCGTTGCGCGAACAGGCCATCCGCATCCAGCACATACGCCACGCCGCCCGACATGCCGGCGGCGAAGTTGCGGCCGGTCTGACCCAGCACCACGACGGTGCCGCCGGTCATGTATTCGCAACCATGATCACCGACGCCTTCCACCACCGCCGAAGCTCCCGAGTTGCGCACGCAGAAGCGTTCGCCGGCGACGCCGCGGAAGTAGCTTTCACCGGTGGTGGCGCCGTACATCACGGTATTGCCGACGATGATGTTCTCCGACGGCTTGGCGTTGAACGCCGCCGGCGGCTTGATCACGATGCGACCGCCGCACAGGCCTTTGCCGACGTAGTCGTTGCCTTCGCCGGTCAGCTCGAAGGTGATGCCGTGCGCCAGGAAGGCGGCGAAACTCTGGCCGGCGGTGCCGGCCAGCTTGACCGTGATGCTGTCCTCGGGCAGACCGGCATGGCCGTAGCGGCTGGCGACCTGGTTGGACAACATGGCGCCGACGGTGCGGTTGACGTTGCTGATCGGGGTTTCGATGACCACCTTCTCGCCGCGCTCCAGCGCCGGCAGGGCCTGTTCGATCAGCGCATTGTCGAGCGCATGTTGCAGACCGTGATCCTGCGTTTCGCAGTGGCTGCGCGCGACATCCGCCCCGACCTTGGGCTGGTAGAAGATCCTGCTGAAATCGAGCCCGCTTGCCTTCCAGTGATCGATGCCGGCGCGCGTGTCGAGCAGATCGGAACGACCGATCAGATCGTCGAATTTGCGGATGCCCATCCGCGCCATCAGTTCGCGTGCCTCTTCGGCGACGAAGAAGAAGTAATTCACCACATGCTCGGGCTGGCCGGTGAATTTCTGGCGCAGCACCGGGTCTTGCGTGGCGACGCCGACCGGGCAGGTGTTGAGATGACATTTGCGCATCATGATGCAGCCTTCGACGACCAAGGGCGCGGTGGCGAAACCGAATTCATCCGCGCCGAGCAGCGCGCCGATCACCACATCGCGACCGGTCTTCATCTGGCCGTCGACCTGCACCGCGACGCGGCCACGCAACTGGTTGAGCACCAGCGTCTGCTGGGTCTCGGCCAGGCCGATTTCCCACGGGCTGCCGGCGTGCTTGATCGACGACAACGGCGAAGCGCCGGTGCC
>JAGUXX010000057.1 GCA_020061585.1 Betaproteobacteria bacterium
ATCGGCGACCGTGGAGCAGTCGCCCGCTACGCCGGCCACCGCGCGCGCTGGCAGCCCTGCCGCGGCGACAGTTGAACACATCGAACCGCCCGGCTATCAGGCCGCCTATCTGGACAACCCGCAGCCGCCCTACCCTTTGCTGTCACGCCGCAATAACGAAGCCGGCCAGGTGCGGCTGCGGGTGCTGGTCAGCGCCGACGGTCGCGCCGAAAGCCTGAAAATTCAGCTCAGCAGCGGCTATCCCCGGCTCGACATGGCGGCCAGCGCAGCGGTGCGCGGCTGGCGTTTCACCCCGGCGCGGCAAGCCGGTCGAAACATTGCCGGCTGGGTGGAAGTGCCGATTACCTTTAGTTTGGAGAACTGAAATGCAAGACATGAATCCGGTCGAATTTTTCTTCGCCCATACCGATACGCTGGGCATGCTGCTGTTTTTCATGCTGCTGCTGATGTCGTTGGCATCGTGGCTGGGCATCGTCGGCAAATCGCTGTTGCTCTGGCAGTTGCAACGTCGCGGCCGGCAATTCCGCCGGCAACTCTGGGCCAGCGCGCAACCGCTTGCCCACCCGCGCGGCAGCGACGGCAACCCGTTCGCGCGACTCGCCGAAGCGTCATTCTCGGTGCACGCCGAAGTGCGCGACACCCCGGCGGCGGACCGCGAGGCCTTGCTGCTGCGCTGCATGAACCGGGTGGTCGGCGAGGAAGGCTCGCGGCTCGACAATGGTCAGACCTTGCTCGCCTCGATTGCCGCCGTGGCGCCGTTCATCGGTCTGTTCGGCACGGTCTGGGGCGTGCATCACGCGCTGTCGGCGATCGGCATGCAGGGTGCCGCATCACTCGACCAGATCGCCGGACCGGTCGGCGAAGCGCTGATCATGACCGCGCTGGGACTTGCCGTGGCCATACCGGCGGTGCTGGCCTACAACGTGTTTTCGCGCAGCAATCAGGTCTTGCTGGCGCAACTCGATGGCTTCGCGCATGAACTGCATCACTATCTGGTTACCGGGCAAACCCTGCCGGCCAGCGTGCGGGAGGGTTGAACCATGGCCTTCCTCAACCCCGGACCGGCCGGACGCGGCCTGCCGCGCGCCGAGATCAACATGATCCCGCTGATCGACGTGATGCTGGTGCTGCTGGTGATCTTCATGATCACCGCGCCGCTGCTGACCCACGCGGTGAAGCTGGATCTGCCCAACGCCAATGCGCAACCCAAGCAAGCGGCGAGCAAGGTCGAGATCGCCATCGACGCCGCCGGCCAGATTCACTGGAATGGCGACATGCTCGCCCCCGGTGCCATCGACTTGCGTCTGACCAATCTCGCCGCCACCCAGCCGACCACGGAAATCCATCTGTATGCCGACAAATCTTCGCGTTACGAAGCCATCGCCGAGGTCATGGCCGCCGCCTCGCGCGCCGGGCTGAGCCGCATCGGCTTCATCACCCAGCCGGAAGTGAAGCGCTGAAACGATTTTGGTTTGAATCACACGTGATCGGGCGCGTATATTCAGCCGTTTCGATTCACCGGCAATAACCATGATCCGCGTCCGCGGCGCCCGCACCCATAACCTCAAAAACGTCAACGTCGATCTGCCGCCGCACCAGCTGGTGGTGATCACCGGGCTGTCCGGCTCGGGCAAGTCCTCGCTGGCGTTCGACACGCTGTATGCCGAAGGCCAGCGGCGCTATGTCGAGTCGCTGTCCGCCTACGCGCGGCAGTTCCTGCAACTGATGGAAAAGCCGGATGTGGATCTGATCGAAGGCCTTTCCCCGGCGATTTCCATCGAGCAGAAGGCGACTTCGCACAATCCGCGTTCCACGGTCGGCACGGTCACCGAAATCCACGATTACCTGCGCCTGCTGTTCGCCCGCGCCGGCACGCCGCGTTGTCCGCAGCACGGCATCGAACTGGCGGCGCAGACCGTGTCGCAGATGGTCGATACGGTGTTGCAGTTGCCGGAGGACACCAAGCTGATGATCCTGGCGCCGCTGATCGTCGGCCGCAAGGGCGAGCAGGCCGGGCTGTTCGACGAGCTGCGCGCGCAGGGTTTCGTGCGCCTGCGCGTCGATGGCGAGGTGTTCGACATCGACAGCCTGCCCGCGTTGGAAAAGAACAAGAAACACACCGTCGAGGCGGTGGTGGACCGGCTGAAAGTGCGGCCGGACCCCGGATCGGGGTCCGGGGCAGGCACGAAGCAGCGCCTGGCGGAAAGCTTCGAGACCGCGCTGCGCCATTCCGACGGCAAGGCGCTGGCGGTGGAAATGGATACGGGCAAGGAAATCCTGTTCTCCGCCAAGTTCGCCTGTCCGGTGTGCGACTACGCGCTTTCAGAACTGGAGCCGCGCATCTTCTCGTTCAACAACCCGATGGGCGCCTGCCCGAAGTGCGACGGCCTGGGTCAGATCACCTTCTTCGACCCGGCGCGGGTGGTCGCCTTCCCGCATCTGTCGCTGGCCTCCGGCGCGGTGAAGGGCTGGGACCGGCGCAACGCGTTTTTCTACCGGATGCTGGAATCGCTGGCGATGCACTACGGTTTCAACCTGGAAACCGCCTGGCAAGACCTGCCGACCGGCATCCAGCAAATCATCCTGCACGGCAGCGGGCGCGAGGAAATCCCGTTCCTGTACTTGGGTGAAGCCGGCCGCAAAGTGACCCGCAAACACACGTTCGACGGCGTCATTCCGTCATTGGAGCGACGCTACAAGGACAGCGAATCACAGCTGCTGCGCGAGGAGTTGAGCAAATTCATCGCCACCCGCCCCTGCCCGGAATGCGGCGGTTCGCGTCTGCGTGTGGAAGCGCGCAACGTCACCATCGGCGGCTGGACCTTGCATGATCTTTCCCGCCTGCCGATCCGCCAATCGCGGAAGTTCTTTGAGGAACTGAAGCTGGAAGGCAACCGCGCCCAGGTCGCGGAAAAGATCGTCAAGGAAATCTCCGCGCGACTGACCTTCCTCAACGATGTCGGCCTCGATTACCTGAGCCTCGACCGCTCCGCCGACACGCTGTCCGGCGGCGAAGCGCAGCGCATCCGGCTGGCATCGCAGATCGGCTCCGGTCTGACCGGCGTCATGTATGTGCTCGACGAGCCGTCCATCGGCCTGCACCAGCGCGACAACGACCGCCTGCTCGGCACCCTGAAACACCTGCGCGACCTGGGCAATTCGGTGATCGTCGTCGAACACGACGAGGACGCCATCCGCCACGCCGACTACATCGTCGACATGGGTCCGGGCGCCGGCGAACACGGCGGCGAGATCGTCGCCGAAGGCAAACTGGCCGACATCCTGGCCAACCCCAATTCGCTGACAGGGCAATACCTGTCCGGCCAGAAATCCATTCCGATGCCGGACAGCCGCCGCACGGCGCGCGAAGGCCGCGTGCTGAAGCTGATCAACGCCTACGGCAACAATTTGAAGAACGTCACGCTGGAACTGCCCACCGGCATCTTCGTCTGCGTGACCGGCGTTTCCGGCTCCGGCAAATCGACGCTGATCAACGACACGCTGTACGCCATCACCGCCAACCAGTTGAACGGCGCGGCGCACGAACCGGCGCCGTTCGAAGCCATCGAGGGCGTCGAATATTTCGACAAGGTGGTCAACGTCGACCAGGCGCCGATCGGCCGCACGCCGCGCTCCAACCCGGCCACCTACACCGGCCTGTTCACGCCGATCCGCGAACTGTTCGCCGGCACCGTGCAGGCGCGCGAACGCGGCTACGAGGTCGGCCGCTTCTCGTTCAACGTCAAGGGCGGCCGCTGCGAAGCCTGCCAGGGCGACGGCATGATCAAGGTGGAAATGCACTTCCTGCCCGACATCTACGTGCCGTGCGACGTCTGCCACGGCCAGCGCTACAACCGCGAAACGCTGGAAGTGCAATACAAGGGCAAGAACATCCACGAAGTGCTGCAGATGACCGTGGAAGAGGCCCACGCCTTCTTCAACGCCGTGCCCAGCGTGGCGCGCAAACTGAAGACGCTTATCGACGTCGGCCTTTCGTACATTCGACTGGGCCAGGCCGCCACCACGCTGTCCGGCGGCGAAGCGCAGCGCGTCAAACTGGGCCTGGAACTGTCCAAACGCGATACAGGCAGAACGCTCTACATTCTGGATGAGCCCACGACGGGCCTGCACTTCCACGACATCGACATGCTGCTGAAAGTGCTGCAACGCCTGGTCGGCAACGGCAACACCATCGTCGTCATCGAACACAACCTCGACGTGATCAAGACCGCCGACTGGGTCATCGATTTAGGCCCGGAAGGCGGCGAAGGCGGCGGCCGGATCATCGCGACAGGCACGCCGGAACAGATCGCGAAAAACAAGGCCAGCCATACCGGGAAGTATTTGAAGCCGGTGCTGAAACGGGGGTGAGCTTGCTGAAGATCATCATCATCGCGGGACCGAATGGCGCGGGCAAAACCACCTTCGCCCGCGAATTCCTGCCCAACGAAGCCGCCTGCCCGATCTTCGTCAATGCCGACTTGATCGCTGCGGGCCTGTCACCCTTCGCGCCAGAAATGGAGTCAATCCGCGCGGGCCGCATCATGCTCGAACAGATCGCTGAACATGTTCGTCGCCGTCAAAGCTTCGCCTTCGAGACTACCTTGTCAGGCAGGGGCTACGCCAGGCACATACCCGAATGGCAAGGTCTGGGCTATCGCGTTGAACTGTTCTTCCTCACCCTGCCCAGCCCCGAAGACGCCATCCAGCGGGTCGCCATGAGGGTTCGCCAAGGCGGGCACAACATCCCGGAACCTGTGATTCGGCGACGGTTCGCCAGCGGAATCGAGCATTTCCAGCGCATTTACAAACCCTTGGTCGATGAATGGACCCTGTATGACAATTCAGGCATCGAACCTCTCGTTCTCGGTTGGGGCGTCAACACATGAATCCGAAATCCATAGATCAGTCCAAAAGCCGCGATCAAGCGCTATCCCTCCAGGCGATGCGTCGCGCAGCCCAAAAAGCGCGTGAATTGGCGCGGCTGACCAAGACGGAAGCGCCACCAATCACCCAAGTGCAGAGCCCGGATGCCGCGCGGCGAAATCCAGAGTAATTCCGCAACTTGGAAGCACGGCATGATCCCTTCGGCGACTGAACTGAGTTTCGTCAGCAACATGATGTGGCTCACCCTCGCAGATGGCCGCAGGTTAGGCGCCCCGCTGGCCTATTTCCCACGTTTGTTGGCGGCTACGCCTCAGCAACGCCAACAATTCGAGTTCTCCGGCAATGGAACTGGCATTCATTGGGACGAATTGGATGAGGACATCAGCGTGCAGGGTCTGCTCATGGGGGTGGAGGATCGCACACGAGGCAATCGGATCGCGGCTTGATTCTGGCCGCTGTTTCTTCAATAAGCGCGGGCTATCCCGTATTGCTCGCGTATTGCTTGGAACCTCAAGCTCGCCATCAAGTTGTCTTCCATTATCGGGGAGGGAATAATGGTTGCACTTATTGCAACCACGGGAGCATTCATGTCCTCAACCTTGGGAATCAAACTGGATGACTCCACCCGGGAGCGCTTGAAGAACGTCGCCTCGGGCCTGGACCGCGCGCCGCACTGGGTCATCAAGACCGCACTGATCGAGTTCCTGGAGCGGGAAGAAACCGCCCTCAGGGAACGCCGGGAAGACGAAGCGCGTTGGGCGCGCTACCAGGAAACCGGACAGGCCATCCCCCAGGAGCAAGTCATGCAATGGCTCGACGCCCTGGCTGAAGGACGGCGGGAACCGTGCCCCGAGTAGTCTGGCTGCCCGAAGCGCTGAGTGACATTCAGCGCCTCAACGATTTTCTCGCCGCAAAAAATCCCCAGTCGGCGCGCAACGCCGTGCTCTGCATCCAGGCCGCCGCGCGCCAACTGGAGCCGTTTCCCGAGATCGGCAAGCCTCTGGGTGATGGCCGAAGAGAATTGTTCGCCGCCTTCGGGGCGGGAGCCTATGTGTTGCGCTACCGCCTGCAAGAGAGCGGACAGCCGGTCGTCATCCGGGTTTGGCACACGCGGGAGTGGCGGGAAAGTTGATCTACAAGACCTTCCGATTACCACCAGGAGTTGGCAATGGATATGTTCAATCCCCCTCATCCAGGCGAGGTCCTGCGGGATTCAGGTCAAAAGCCCCGGATTCCATTGCATTCCATCCGGGCTACGCTGACTGCTCATGGGAGTGGGAGATCGCACACGAGGCGATCGGATCGCGGTCTGAGCTTCTGACTGGGGGGTCTTCAATAAACGTGGTCTGTTCCCGAGGCTTTCCCATTTTGAAGTCAGTGCTTGAGCGAGGTTGAACGGCAATCCCATCACCGGTAGGATCTTTAGTAGCATCAAAAATAGGAGTAAACATGCTAGCCGAAAAACTCTCCATCTCCCTGCCATCGGAAACGGTGGCCTTTATCGAAAGCTATCGGACGTCCCATGCCATCAAGAGCCGCTCCCAGGTGGTGGAACTGGCCCTGCGCAAATTGCGTGAGCAGGAACTGGAATCGGCCTATCGCGAAGCCAGCGGGGAGGTCGATCCGGCGTGGAATGAGGCAAACAGCGACGGGCTGCTGAATAATGCAGCGTGGTGACATCTTTTACGCTGATCTGAGCCCCACCGTGGGCTCCGAGGTCAACAAGCGCCGCCCGGTGTTGATCGTCAGCAACGACGCCAACAACCGGGCGGCCAGCACGCTCACCATCCTGCCCATCACCTCCAACATCACCAAGGTCTACCCCTTCGAAGTGGCCTTGTCTCAGGTGGAATCCGGCCTGCCCAAGGACTCCAAGGCCCAGGCCCAGCAGATCAGGACCATCGCCAAGGAGCGAATTTCCGGGCAGCCGGCAGGTCGGCTCAAGCCGGAGAAGATGCGGGCCGTGGACGAAGCCATCCGGTTGCACCTGGCTTTAAACTGACCCGATGCCCGCTCCCACCGCCCTCCTCGACCTCATCGCCCGCTTCACCGATCAGCTCGACGACTACCAGCGGGGCCGCTACAACGAGACCCAGTTCAGGCGTGACTTTCTCGATCCGTTGTTCAAGTTCCTTTGCAGAACAATTTGAGCCTGGCCCATTAATCCCTAGCCCCTTTGGCTTCTTCCCGTGAGTGACACAGAACCCACCCTTGACACCGTTGAATGCCCAGATATTCCGCGCCCAATCCTAGGCGAACGGTTGTTTCGAGGAGACCTGGGGGATTGGCACAACAACGCCTGCCCCCACTGGTATGCCGATGGAAACAACTGGAGTCTTATCGCCACAGGTTACCGCCACGCGGCAGACAAATTGGTTGACATGGTGATTGAGCGCCAAGCTTTGGCTGATGAAATGTTGTATCCGGTCTGTTTCCTATATCGCCATTTCGTCGAACTAGCTCTGAAAGAGATCATTGGACTTGGCAACCTGCGACAGCATGGGAATTGGCGCACAGAGGAGGGCCATCATAATTTAAGTGATCTGTGGAAAAAGGCGGAACCTGTACTGCGTGGCCTTAATTCCCGGATACAAGAAGAAGAACTGGAGGCTGTCGGCAAGCAGATCGCCGAGTTGCAAGAGATAGACCCCAAAGCGGATGGATTTCGCTTCCCCAAGACGATGAAGACGAAAAAACAACCAGCCCAAGTCGCCCTTGCCGGTTTGCGGCATGTCAACCTTCGCCATATGCGTGATGTGATGGCTGGAATTGCCAGCCTTCTAGAGGGTTCGATTGAATGGCTTTCGGAAGCGATTTCAGCCTAGCCTTAACGGGTTCTTGCTAAACGAAACCCGTAATCAAAATACGGAACTGAAGAACTGTGGCTACGACTCGCTGCACGGGTATTCCAGGAATTGAAGATATCGGGCCCCCCGCGTAACACGCGCTCATTGACATCAATTTCGCATTTAACAATCCAAGCGCTTCCGTCAGTTGGAGCGCCGAGATAGTTGGAATGCCAGCAGTCTTCAACCCATTCGCCCACATTACCGCTCATATCATAGAGACCGAATGCGTTGGGCTGCTTACTGGCAACAGGACGAAGCTCTCCACCATTGTTCCCTTTCCACCAGCCCACAGCATTCATATCATCACTTCCACAGAAGCTATGGGAACTGCTGCCAGCCCGACATGCATATTCCCATTCCGCTTCACTTGGCAGTCGCCAACCGCTTCCGTCAGTTTTGTTAAGCCAAGCGACAAAATCTTGCGCGTCATGCCAAGTCACCATCACCACAGGCGCACTATCACCGTAGCTGTTGTATTCCATGAAACGATCATTCACCAGATCACTGCGCCCGGCAGATATGATGAATCGTTTGAATTGACCGAGCGTGACTTCAGTCTTGCCAATCTGGAATGCTCTGATTTTGACCAAATGTTGCGGAGTTTCATCATCCGAAGCGTGCTGATCATTTTTGGCACAGTTTGGCGAGGGTAGTGTCAGACCGAGGAAGGCTCGTTTTTTCTTCTCTTCCATCATCCCTTCGGTGACCTTGCACGACCCCATCTGAAACTCGCCTGAGGGGATATCTATCATCGTGATACCAAACTTATTGGTGGTTTCGCTTGCGTGGGTCAAGCTGGCTACAAGGCTGAACAGTGCTACGGATAAGACAGCGTAGGAACAAGAGAGCATTCGCTTGTCAGATTTGAGTTGGTTCATGCAGCAACACTCCGAAACAGAAATAGCGGCAGGCGACGGACCACGATTTCATTCTCCCTCACTACCGGACGAACGAGTCACGTATCCGGCGGTTCGATGAATTGAATTTGCCAACGCCAAGTTCAGCCCACCATCATTCAACAAATCAACCATGCATCGCCGCATATTCCCGTGCCGTAGGAATCTGCTGCGGCAGGCTGTCACCTATCGGGCGCACGGCTTCCCAACCAAGACATGCCAGCCAGATTGAACGCGGTATTGGTTTCTCGCCGTCACGGTAATAGATCAACATTCTGCGCGAGATGCCCAGCGCATTGGCGGCCTGTTCCAGCGACAGGCTGTTCTCGTGCAACCAGTTCCAGATGCGTTCATGGCCGATGCCGCCGGCCTGTTCGATGGCGAGGTTGCGCAGGTTGTCGGCACCAAGATCAAGCGCGTCCTCAATCCACTCCACCGACCGGCCGGCAAAGCCGATTCTTGCCTGGGCGAACAGCGCTGCATCCTTGAGGGAGTTCAGGATGGGTGAAGTGGCGATCCATTCATCAAGACTGAGCTCGTACGCTTGTCCATCCGCATAAATAAGGCGCAGTCGGTGGTCAGGCAGGGGCGTTACGTTGGTGAGTTGAAAATGGTCTTTGCTCATTGCTGAAGTTCCTCGAATTTTCTGGCCAGCATGGCTTGGTTGGTCCTTGCCCAGGCCAGCACATCAGAAATCTCCCGCGAAGCCGGCGTGAAGGATTTCCAACGTGGCGATGGCAACCCAGGCTTCACGTCCATCGTTGAGCACAACATGAAAGTGGGGCGGTGCATGGTCCCGTGGGTTGATGGCAACCCGGCAACTTGAAAAGCGCTGGATGACTGGCATGGAGTTGGATATTAGTGCAATGGTTGCACACATACAATTAATCAAATTAATCAAATGGGTCAGGCTCACATTACGAAATATGGACCGCATCCTGAGGTATCCCTACAACTTCTACAAACAGTCCACCTCATGTACCGGCACAGCGTTTGCGCTCTGCTCCTTGCTTGTGCCACTCCAGCGCCAGCATGCAGACCTTGGCATGAGACCCACGCAGAAGCATGCATTGAAATACGCATGATTTATGCCTAGCATTTCACGCATTGATTATGCAGAGACAACTCATGGCAAATCCCCCCCAAACCGCTGATAACGTGCGGCGCGCCACCAATGTTTCGATCAACGCTCAATTGCTGGCTGAGGCACGGGCGTTGGACGTAAACATCTCACGCGCGGCGGAACAAGGGTTGGCTCGCGCAATTGCCGAACGACGCACGGCGTTGTGGCTGGAGGAAAACCAGGCTGCGCTGGAGAGTTCCAATGCCTATGTCGAGCAGCACGGTTTGCCGCTGGCGCAATATCGGGGCTTCTGATGGCGCGCTTCGACGTTTACCGAAATCCCGCTGGTGCGGGTTGCCTGCTCGATATCCAGGCCGATTTGCTGTCGCATCTCAACACACGGGTGGTGGTGCCCTTGCTGCCGCTGTCGAGCGCGCCGCAACCGGCGCGCTCGCTCAACCCTGGCTTCGACATCGGGGAAGAATCCCTGGTGATGTGCACGCAATTCATGGCTGCGGTTCCCGCCAACATGCTGAAAAACCCACTCGCCAGTTTGAGCGGGCGACGTGATGACATCGTTGCCGCCATTGATCTGCTGATGCAGGGTTTCTAAACAAGGACAAATCGGGGCAGCGCCCTCTTTTCCAATTTCACGAATGCCAACCATGACAGACGCGCTACCCATCATTGCTCCCGACACCCTGAACAACGCCACCGCCCAGGAACTGCTGGACCTGCTCATCGCGCACGCGGATCGCGCTCCCCGAGCGCTGTTCGATGCCTGCGTGGCACGTGGCGAAGCCATGGTGGCGGCGCTGGTGACGTTCTACGACGCGATGGAAGCATTGGATGAACTGGATAACGGGCAATGGTGGGCGCAACTCCATGGCATTTTCATCCTCGGCAAATTGCCTGGCGAGGCGGCGGGGCAATTGCTGACGCATGCTCTGGTGCTGGCGGATCAACAGGAGGACGAAAACCTGATGGACTGGGTGGCCGGCGACTGGGCGGCGCTGTTCGCCAACAAGCCGGCCAGCGTGGTCGAACGGGTACGCGAGATCGCGCTGGATAGAACGCTGGACTGGTATACCCGGGTGCAGGCGCCCGACGTGATCATCAACGCCGGGCTGATGGCGGGCGAGGCGGAACTGGAGGCCGCGCTGGACTGGGTTGCCACGCAGTTTGCCGATCCGGAAGATGACTCGGATTACCGCAATATGACCGGCAATCTGCTGCTGGACTTCCCCAGGGAGCGTTTCCGCGCCCGCCTCGAACAACTTGCGGAGGAACAGGCCCGATACGGCAGCTACAACGTGACCTTCGATCAGGATGACATCGCACGGGCTTACTCCCTGCTTGCTGATCAACCGGATTGGATGCGCCGTCCCGAACCCTGGTCGTTTTATGACGAGGATGAAATCCTGAAACGCCAGACTCGTTGGCGCGAGGAAGACGAGCGGAAGGCCGCTCGCGCGGCGAACTCTCCAACGTCGCCATCTTCGCCATCTTCGCCATCTGCCTGGACCGGCCCGGTCGAGACCTTCGTCCGCGCCACACCGAAGCTGGGCCGCAACGACCCCTGCCATTGTGGCAGCGGCAAGAAATACAAGAAATGCTGCATGGCGGCCGACGCGTAGGCCACCATGCACTAACAAACCGACCCGCACGCCAGGGCAAGGGCATGTCAAGCTGGTACCGGTACGGTCCAAACGCGATACCGGCAGCCCCCTTCGTTGACCGAAGAATCGCCCTATGAGCTTCTGCGCTCAGTTTCTACAGCACGCCTGAGCGGCATAGAATCCTCAATGTCAGCTTTAACCAAAGGCATCGGATGACGGCACCCAAGATAGATCATCTACGTGATCTAGTCTGGCCCGAGCACCGGAGGATCGAGTCCCTTCCGGGTGTTGCATCAGTCGCGGGACCGACAGTGACCCTTCAAGCTTACCGAGAACTGCTGACCGCCTTTCTTGGCTATTACGCGGGACTTGAAGCCGCTTGGGCCTGCCTTGGACAGGACGCTGAGGTGCCGGATTGTGTGGCGCCTTCACGGGTTGCCGCGTTGCGGGCCGATTTGCGTCAGCTTGGCGCTTCGAACGCTGAATTGGCCGCGCTTCCTGTTTGCGGACAATTACCCGCTTGCGACACGCCAGGTCAACGTATCGGCGTGCTTTATGTGGTGAATGGCTCGACGCTGGGTGGTTTGGTCTTGGCCGCCCATGTCGAACGCCATCTTGGGACATCCGTTTCTGGTGCGACACACTTCATGCGCCTGAATGGCGAAGCCACGAAGCAACACTGGGCAAGTTGCAAGGCGGCACTCGATTCAATTCTTGCCCGGCAACCTGACACTTTTCCTGAAGTGGTTGGTGCGGCGAAACAAACATTCAGCACCTTGGCGGACTGGCTGACATGACACACATCACGCAAGACGAACTGCAAGAGGCGTTGCGCCGTTGCGAAAGCGAACCGATACATCTGATCGGTCAGATTCAATCGCGTGGCATGGTGCTGGTGGTGGATGAAGCGCCCGAGCGGTTCATTCTCCAGGCCAGCGACAACATAGCCCGGTTTTTCGATACGACGCTTGCTACCGCGCTCGGACAGCCACTGGAGCGGCTGATCCGCGCGGACCAAACCCGGCAAATTGAACAACTGCTGGGCGCCGCGGAGCCTGGTTGCGAGATCAAACCCGTCAGATCGGTGAAGATCAACAGCCATTTTCCCGACGCCTCGGTCCAATTGCAGGTTTACGGCCACAAAGTGGGTTCGCTCGCAGTCCTTGAAATCGAACCCTATGCCGATACCGCGACAGCCAGTCGCATCCATGACGACATTGCCAGCGAATTCCACAATGGACTTTGGAACCTCGCGGGGGAAACCGAGCCCCGGAAATACTTCACCCGGGTTGCCGAAATTGTCCGTCAGATGTGCGGCTTCGACCGCGCCATGGTGTACCGGTTCGAGCCGAACTGGGATGGCGAGGTCATGGCCGAAGCCCGCAATGACAGGCTGCCCTCCTATCTCGGCAACCGCTTCCCGGCGGGGGATATTCCACCGCAGGCGCGCCGCCTCTATACCCAGAATCTGGTCCGCATGGCGACCGACATCGAGGCGCCAACAGCAAAGCTGGTGCCGGCACTGAATCCGGTAACGCATGCGCCGCTGGACATGAGTCATGTCAAGTTACGCGGTTTTTCGCCGGTACACGTCGAATATTTGCGCAACATGGACGTGCGCGCTTCCCTGTCCATTTCGCTGCTGCAGAACGGCCGTCTGTGGGGGTTGATTGCCTGTCACAGCAAGGAACCGGCAACGATCCCCTTCCATGTTGTCGAATTCCTCGAATTGATCAGCCGGCTGGTTTCGATGTGGCTCAGCGCGATCGAATCCAAGGAACGGGAATTGGCCGGCGCCCAGCTCAGCGGCATTCTGGCCAAACTGCTGAAAAGCCTGTCGCGGCAGGCTGATGACCAACCCGTTCCGGCTGAGCTGTTGCAAGAGTTGTTCGGATTGGTCAATGCCGGCGGCATGGTGCTGGTCAGCGGCGGTAGCAGGCTGTCGCTGGGGGACACACCGACACCAGATCAGCTCGATGCGCTGCTTGCCTGGTTGGAGACACAACCCAAGGCAGAGATTTTTCATACGCATGAACTGTCGGAACGATTTGCACCGGCGGCCGATTACGCGGAAAAGGGTTCCGGATTACTGGTCATCCAGTCTCCGGATGGAATGGAACAGCAATTGCTTTGGTTCCGTTCGGAGCGAATCAGGGAAGTCCGTTGGGCAGGCAGCCCGGAAAAAACCGTGGTCAAGGAACGCGACAGCGGGCTGCGCATTTCGCCCAGAACCTCGTTTTCCAGTTGGACGGAAACCTGGCATTGGCGCAGCGCGTTCTGGAGCAGTCGCGATATCGAACTGGCGGAAATTCTTTCCCATGCGATTTCGCTGGCGCTGGCGCGTAACGACGACCTCACCGGCTTGCCCAGACGGAGTACTTTTTATAGTCGCATCAGACAGGCCATTGCCCGTGCGGAGCGGAACCACACCCGTTTTGCGCTGGTGTTCGTCGATATCGACAACTTCAAACCGATCAATGACAGCTATGGTCACGCTGCGGGGGATGCCTGCCTGAAGCAGCTTACGCTGCAAATTAAAAACAACTTGCGCGCCGTGGACACCGTGGCACGCTGGGGTGGCGATGAATTTGTGGTTCTGATGGAAGACCTTGCCAGTACTGAATTCTGTCTGCAGGCTGCCGAACGCTTGTGTCGCGAGCTGCGCTCACCATTTCAGATCAGCGGGATCACAATCAGCGTTTCGGCCAGCATCGGTGTCGTGGTTTATCCGGAAGTCTCGGGTGATGAGGATCAACTGATAACGAAAGCGGATGCCGCGATGTATCAGGCGAAACAGCGCGGCGGAAACTGTATCGTGGTCCATGACAGGACTGATGGGACTAAGGTTTGACATAAGCCATTGGTCATAACCGGGTCACTTGGCCCACGTTCTCAATTCCAGCGCCTCCCGGCTTGGCGGATGCTGTCCGCTCTCGCTCATCAAGCAGAAGCCATTGCCGTATGCAAAGAGAAGTCCAGGATGACTCCGGCCTATTCACCCAAATGCCGTCAAATCAAGCCCCAAAGATGTCATCGCGCGGAAACATCCATTACAACAACGCCAGATTGTCGCGGTGGATCAGTTCCGGTTCATCTACGTAGCCCAGGATCGCCTCGATCTCTCCGCTGGCCTTGCGCATCACCCGCCGCGCTTCTTCCGATGAATAGTTGATCAGTCCGCGGGCGATGTCGCGGCCCTGTTCATCCAGACAGGCGACGATGGCGCCGCGCTGAAATTCGCCACGCACGTCGACCACGCCGATTGGCAGCAGGCTCTTGCCCTGCGCTTTCAGCGCATGCGCGGCGCCGGCATCGAGCACCAGTTTTCCGACCACTTGCAGGTGGTCGGCCAGCCACTGCCGGCGCGCCGCCAGCTTGGCTTGGGTGGCGATCAATCGCGTACCCAACGCCTCGCCCTGCCCCAGTCGGGCCAGCACATCCGGCTCTCGGCCGCTGACAATGACGGTGTGGGCGCCGCTGCGGGCGGCGCGTTTGGCGGCCAGTATCTTGGTCAGCATGCCGCCGGTGCCGACGCTGGAGCCGGCGCCGCCAGCCATCTCCTCCAGCTTCGGATCACCCGCCACCGCTTCATGCACGAACGCCGCATCCGGATGCTTGCGCGGGTCGGCGGTGTACAGGCCGGGCTGGTCGGTGAGGATGATCAGCGCGTCGGCTTCGATCAGATTGGCGACCAGGGCGCCCAGCGTATCGTTGTCGCCGACCTTGATCTCATCGGTGGTGACGGTGTCGTTCTCGTTGATGATCGGGATGACCTTCAGCGCCAGCAGTGTGCGCAAGGTGGAGCGCGCATTCAGATAGCGTTCGCGGTCGGTCAGGTCGGCATGCGTCAGCAGGATCTGCGCGGTAGCCAGATTGTGGGCGCGAAAGCTGCGTTCATAGGCTTCGATCAGCCCCATCTGACCGACCGCTGCGGCGGCCTGCAATTCGTTCAGTGCTTTCGGTCGCTTCGCCCAGCCCAGGCGCTTGATGCCTTCGGCGATGGCGCCGCTGGACACCAGCACGATTTCCTTGTTCAACGCGGTGAGCTTGGCGATCTGCTCCGACCACAGCGCCAGTCGGGCATGGTCCAGCCCGCGCCCGTCGTTGGTCACCAGGCTGCTGCCGACTTTCACGACCAGCCGCCGAGCGCTGGCGATGACAGACGAAGTCATGGTTTCGGCTCCTGTTCGCTATCCATTTCCCCCGATTCCTGCGCCGCCGCATCGGCGGCGATCAGACGATTCAGCTTGGCCGGCTCCTGATGCTCGGCGGCGCGGTTGGCATCGACATGATCCATGATGGCGAACACCAAGGGTTTGCAGCCTTCGCCACTGATCGCGGAAATGGCGAACACCGGGCCGGTCCAGCCGAAATCGCGGATGAAGGCGGCGATGCGTTCGGCGCGCTCGGATTCGTCGATCAGATCGGTCTTGTTGAGCAGCAGCCAGCGCGGCTTTTCCGCCAGGGGATCGACCGGCTGATCGATTACGTCGTACTTGCGCAACTCCTCGACGATCGCATGCGCTTCGCGCACCGGGTCGACCTCGGGCGAAAACGGCGCCAGATCGACGATATGCAGCAGCAAGCGGGTACGCGCCAGATGCCGCAGAAACTGGTGTCCGAGACCGGCGCCTTCCGCCGCGCCCTCGATCAGCCCGGGGATGTCGGCCACCACGAAACTGCGTTCGGTATCGACGCGCACCACACCCAGGTTTGGGTGCAGCGTGGTGAACGGATAGTCCGCCACCTTCGGCCGGGCGGCGGAGATCGAGCGGATGAAGGTGGATTTGCCGGCATTCGGCATGCCCAGCAGGCCGACATCGGCGAGCACTTTCAACTCCATGTGCAACCGTCGCTCCTCGCCCTCCTCGCCCGGTGTCGATTGGCGTGGCGCGCGGTTGGTACTGGTCTTGAAATGCAGATTGCCGAGGCCGCCGTTACCGCCCTTGGCGACCAGCGCGCGCTGGCCATCTTCCGACAGATCGGCCAGCAGGTCGCCGGTTTCTTCCTCGCGCACCACGGTGCCGACCGGCACCCGCAGCAGGATGTCGTCGGCGCCGCGCCCGTAGCAATCAGCGCCGCGTCCGCCCTCGCCGTTGCGGGCGCGGAAGTGGCGGGTGAAACGGTATTCCACCAAGGTATTGATATTGCGGTCGGCCACCACCCAGATGCTGCCGCCGCGTCCGCCGTCGCCGCCATCCGGGCCGCCTTTGGGGATGAATTTTTCGCGACGGAACGACACGGCGCCATTGCCGCCATCGCCGGCGGTTACGTCGATACGGACTTCGTCAATAAATTTCATAGAGGACCCGGTTTATGCGTTAAAGGCGAAACAATACGGATGAACAAACAAAAAAGCCCTATCCATGGATAGGGCTTTTTTGGCGGGCTTTTCAACCTACCCGATGCGAAATTACGCGGCAGCGGTTTCCAGCGGAATGATGCTGACCGTGCGACGCTTGTGCGGGCCTTTGACGGCGAACTGGACTACGCCATCCTTCAGCGCGAACAGCGTGTAATCCTTGCCGACGCCGACATTGGGGCCGGGGTGGAACTGGGTGCCGCGCTGACGTACCAGGATGTTGCCGGCGGGGACCAACTGGCCGCCGTAACGCTTGACGCCGAGGCGCTTTGATTCTGAATCGCGGCCGTTACGTGAACTGCCGCCTGCTTTCTTGTGTGCCATGCTGATCTGCCCCTATCAAGCCACAGAAATGCCGTCGATGCGGATTTCCGTGTAATTCTGACGATGCCCTTGCGTCTTGCGATAGTGCTTGCGACGACGCATCTTGAAAATCATCACTTTTTCGCCACGACCATGCGACAGCACGGTGCAACGCACAGAAGCGCCAGCAAGCATCGGCGCGCCGACCTTGATGTCGGCGCCATCGGCCACCATGAGCACATCCTTGATTTCCACTTCGGCGCCGATTTCGACGGGAAGGGTTTCTACTTTGAGTTTGCCGCCAGCGGCAACTTTGTACTGCTTGCCACCGGTCTTGATCACCGCGTACATGCCTGTCTCCAAAACTGGTTCGATCCGGAAAACGCAGCACTCTATCGGAATCTTCCCGCCATTGCAAATCAATGACGTATCCACCTGCACGATGCGGGTGGAAGCGGGTATATTTGATGCGGACGACACTTCCTCCCGCAACGTGGCCACCTCTCAAGAGATCGATGCGTTTCTGGCTGGCGTCGAACGGCGCGCCTTCAAGCAGGCGCTGTTCGCCATTCAGGACCACCATAGCGCGCTGGATGTCGTGCAAAACGCCATGCTCAAGCTGGTCGAGCGCTATGCCGACAAACCGGGCGAAGAACTGCCGCCGCTGTTTCAACGCATCCTGCAAAACACCATACACGATCACTTTCGCCGTTCCAAAGTGCGAAATTTCTGGGTGCGCCTGGTTTCCCCGTTGCAGAACAAGGAGGATGAAACCGGCGATACGCTGGAATCGCTGGCGGCGCATTCCGAAGCCATGCATCAGCCCGGCCCGGATAAACAAGCGTCAGGCAATCAACAACTTGCCGCTATCGAGCAAGCGTTGACCGAATTGCCACCGCGTCAACGCGAAGCGTTTCTGTTGCGTTACTGGGAGGAACTTGACGTGGCGGAAACGGCCAAAGCGATGGGTTGCAGTGAAGGCAGCGTCAAAACTCACTGCTTTCGCGCCACCAGCGCGCTTGCCGCAAAACTGAAAGACAGAGGTATTTCGCTGTGACACAACATGATGATTTTCCCTACCGTCTGACCGCGTCCTTGAGCCAGGGCATCCAGGATCTGGACGCCGCGACGGCACAGCAACTCGCGCAATTTCGACGCCGGGCGCTAAGCGCGCGAGCCCACCCATCGCATGCCGGCGCCGTCCTGGTGTTGCTGCACCGGCATAGCTTTCTGGCCCCCTTGCTGGTGCTGGCCTTGTTGTTCTCCGGCTGGTGGTTGATGCAAAGTCCACAGGCTTCCTACTCGGCCGAAACGGATATCCTTCTGTTGACTGGCGACCTGCCACCCAACGCATACGCGGACAAGAATTTCTCGCAATGGCTAAAAAAACGCGCTTCTTTCTGATCGGCCTGTTGGTACTGGGTTTTTCGACCGCCGCGAGCGCCAACGATGCGCCGTCGTGGATGCAGTTGAGCATCCCGGAACGCACCGCCCTGACGCCGATCGCCTACGACTGGGATCATTTGCCGGCGGAACAACGTCTGCGCCTGCTGAAAGTGGTCAAGGAATTCGCCAAGCTGAGTCCGACCCAGCAGGAGATATTCTATGCCCGACTCAAGCCCTGGACCCAGATGACGCCGGCCCAGCGCGATGCCGCGCGCGACAATTTCAAGAAATTGCGGGAACTGCCCAAACCCGAGCAAGCCCAAATCAAACGCCTGTGGACGCAAACGGTAGGCTCCGATTCGCCCCCGGCCAACCCGGGCCGATAGTCTGGTGGCAGCACCCTCTCTGCGCCGACGACTGGCGTGCAATCTTTATGAAGGCCTGTTGTTGCTCGCGGTGCTGCTGGTGGCCGGTTTTCCCTTCGCGGCCTTGGTCCAGCATTTGCCGCCCGAGATCAACCTGATACTGCTGCGCGTTTATTTGTTCGGCATCGCCGGAGCCTACTTTGCGCTGTTCTGGCGCAAGGGACAAACCCTGGCGATGAAAACCTGGCGCATTCGCATGGTGAATCAGACCGGCGAGGCGCCGAGTGTCGCGCAAGTCTGGCTGCGCTTCGCGCTGGCCAGTCTTAATCTGGCGCTGCTGGGCGTCGGCTGGTGGGCCGCGTTATGGCGCAAGGACGGTCAGTTTCTGCAAGACCATTATGCCGACACCAGACTGGAGCGGTATTGAACGCGCCCGCTTGATCTCAGCGTCGCTCCACCCACCACAGCGCCACGAAGGCAGCCAGACCGAACAGCAGGATCGGCAGGATCGCCGGCGCGTAAGCCGGCCAATCGCGCAGCATGGCGAGTTGCCCGCTGACCCGGCTGCCAAGATAGAAGCCAAGTCCGATCAGGATGCCGGACAACAGACGCCCGCCGGCGCCACCCTGGCGAGGCGGGTGGAAGGCGAACACCAGCGCCAGCACCAGCATCACCGGCGCGGATACGGGATAGGCCAACTTGTTCCAGAAGGCGATGGCATAGCGCTGCGCATCCTGACGATTCTCTTCCAAGTGTCCGATATAGGCATGCAAGGCGGAGATCGCCATGCGTTCCGGATTCACCATCAGCACCGCCAGCAGATCCGGGTTGACCGCCGACGCCCAGGCCAGGCTGTCCAGCGTGTCGCTGCGTGTGCCGGTTTCATCGACCCGGGTTTCGGTGACCTGATGCAACATCCATTGCCCATCCCGCCATTTCGCTGTTTCAGCGCGACGCATCAGTTTGAGATTGAATTCGGCATCGAACTCGTAAAGACGCACGTCCACCAGGCTGGCGTCGGGATGCAGTTCCCGGATATTGATGAAAGTGCCGCCATCCTTGGCCCATAGCCCGGTGGGAAACTCCTGCGCGACGATGCCGCTGGTGGCACGAATCTTCATTTGCTGCGCGGCGCGCTCGGCGTAAGGCGTCACATATTCCCCGAACAACAACGTGACTCCACCGATCGCCATGCCCAGCGCCACCATCCAGATCAACAGACGCGACGTGGCCAGGCCGGCGGTGCGCATGACACTGAATTCAGAACTCACCGACAAGCGACTCCAGGCGAACAGGCCGCCGATCAACAGCGACAGCGGCATCAACTCGTAGAGTCGCGCCGGAACGTTCATCGCGACGAACATCGCGGCCACCATCGGGGTGTATTCAGCCCGATGCGCATGAGTCAATTCGGCCAGGAAGTCGAAGAAGGTGAACAGACTGACCAATACCAGCATGGTCATCAGCGATGCGGCCAGCATCTCGCGCGCGACGTAGCGAAACAGAATGCTCATGACGCCCAGGGCCCGCGAAATCTGCGCCAGAACAGGGTCAGCAGGATCAGCAACATGATGCCATGGATCAGCAGCGCGCCTTCAAACGCGCCCATTTTTGCGCGCTCCACCCAGCCCTGGGACAGCCCGATGAAATTGTTGTAAGCCGCATAGATCAGGATGGTATAGACCAGATTCAGCGAACGTCCGGCACGCGGATTGGCGTAGCTCATCGGCACGGCCAGCAGACAAAGCAGCAAGGCGGAAATCGGGATTCCCAGGCGCGATACCCACTCGCCCATATTGACCGAGGTCGGATCGCGCAACAGTTCGGCGGATCTCATGGCGCGCACGCGGACCGCGCCCGGCGTCGCCTGATGCACGGGAATTCGCACCGAATAGGATTTGAACATCGCCATCTGGAAATCCGCCGCCCCGGGGACGCCCTCATACCGCTTGCCCTGTTCGAGCACCAGAAAGGTATCGCCGTTTTCCATCTGGGTGACCTCGCCCTGCCTGGCCACCGTGACCCCGGTGCGCCCGCGCTCGAAGGAATGCACAAACACATTCTCCACATGACGGCCCTCACGGGAATAACTTTCGACGAATACCACGCGTTTGCCCTGCCGATCCTCGGTGAACACGCCAGGCGCCAAGCTGCTGATCTGCTCCTTGCTGGCCAGAATCAATTCGAACTCGGCCTGCTTGCGAGCGCCCCAGGCGACGCCCTCCAGGCTGACGAAGGCGATGATCAACACCACCGGCGCGACAAACACGATGACCGGCTTCGCCCAGCCCCATGGGCCGACGCCGCCATTCATCCAGATCACCGCTTCACTATCCCGCCACAGACGCGACAAGCTCATGAAGACACCGATGAACAAGGACAGCGACAACAGCACCGGCAGCGATCGCAGCAACGCGAAGCCGAGCATCGGCAGCACCGCCTCGGCTTCAAGATCGCCCATCGCCGCCTTGCCCAGCGTGCGCACCAGCAGCACCACGCTGAATATCGCCGCCAGCGCCGCGAACGCGACACCGGCCCCGGCCGCCATTTCGCGGGTCAGCGCGCGTTCGAAGCGACGCATATTTTGACTAACAGGACGTTAATGAATAACTTGGGCATATATTCGCCGAAACCGGCTTAATTCGTTCACATCATCGATTTCAGGAGATTTGCATGGACATCAGCATCAAAAGCGGCAGCCCGGAAAAACAGCGCGGCGCCTGCGTGGTGGTCGGCGTATTCGATCACCGCAAACTCAGCCTCGCCGCCGAACAGATCGACCAGGCCGCCGCCGGCTATCTGGGCGACATTCTCCGGCGTGGCGACATGGACGGCAAGCGAGGCGGCAGCCTGATCCTGCATAACGTGCCTGGCATCGCCGCGGAACGCGTGCTGCTGGTGGGCCTGGGCAAGGAACGCGAGTTTCGCGACAAGGCCTACCTCGAAGCGGTGCGCGGCGCGATCAAGATGCTGTCCGATCTCGGCGTCGGCGACGCCACGCTGTATCTGACCGAAGTGCCGGTCAAGAAACGCGATCTGGCCTGGAACGTCGAGCAGGCCGCGCGCGCCGCGCACGATGTGCTGTATCGCTTCGATCAGATGAAGAGCAAGCCCGATGAACAAAAACGCAACCTGCGCAAGCTGGTGCTGGCGGTGCAACGCCGCGCCGACCTGGCGTTGGGCGAGGCCGCCGCCGCGCGCGGCCA
>JAGUXX010000098.1 GCA_020061585.1 Betaproteobacteria bacterium
CATCCATTAGTTTTTTTCCTCCCTGACCCGCTTGTGCACGCAACAGAATATGAGCATGGTCATCCAGCACGACGTAGGCGGCCACCGACAGACCCAAACGCTTTTTGGCCGCCTTGAGCTTTCCCAGCAACCGCCGCTTGCTCGCGGCGTCCTTCCAGGGATTGCGGAAATTCAGGCAACGCAGGGTCAGAAAATCGAAAATAGCGGAGCTATCGCAGTACATGATCGATTCGAGGGCTGGAATAACGATGACGAACCTTAACCTTGCACTGAGCAGGGCGACTATGCGCCACGTCACATGCCCCCGCGGAATCGGAAATTAAACTTCCCCGACTGGCTCATATGCCGGCCGCGCAACCGGAAAAACCCGGCCTGCCGCTATAATCCGCGCCAATTCAAGGTGTATTACCAAAAGGTTTTCGCAATGGTCCGTCCGCAACCGCTCAAATCCCATCTCACCGCCTTGTTCCAGCATGCCGCGAGCCAATTCGCGCAAGCGGAGCATCTGAGCATCGAACTGGAACGTCCCAAGCAGGCCAGCCACGGCGACTTCGCCTGCAACGTCGCGATGCAACTGGCCAAAGCGCTGAAACGCAATCCGCGCGAGGTGGCGCAGGCGATCATCTCATCCCTGCCGGCATCCGATCTGGTCGAGAAGACCGAGATCGCCGGCCCCGGCTTCATCAACATCTTTCTCAAGCCCGCCGCCTGGCAGAACGTCGCGCCGCAAACCCTGCGCGCCGGCAATGCCTATGGCAGCGGCGAACTGGGTCAGGGCCTGAAGGTTCAGATCGAATTCGTCTCCGCCAACCCGACCGGACCGCTGCATGTCGGCCACGGCCGCGGCGCCGCTTTCGGCGCCAGTCTGGCCAACCTGCTGGCGCATGCCGGCTATCAAGTGCAGCGCGAGTATTACGTCAACGACGCCGGACGACAGATGGACATCTTGGCGCTTTCGACCTGGCTGCGCTATCTGGCGCTGGGCAACCAGTTCGTGCCCTTCCCCGCCAACGCCTATCAGGGTGACTACGTCAGCGCCATGGCCGACAGCATTTTTGCGCTGCACGGCGATCGCTACATGCGGCCAGCCGCCGATGTCGTCAGCGATTTGCCGGACGCCGCCGGCGATCCGGATGGCCATCTGGATGGCTTGATCGCCAATGCCAAACGTCTGCTCGGCGCCGATTACGCCTATGTTCATGGTCATGCGATGGAAGAACAATTGGGCGACGGCCGCAACGATCTGACCGAATTCGGCGTCATCTTCGATTGCTGGTTCTCGGAAAAGACCCTGCACGAATCCGGACTGATCGACAAAGCCGTCAAGCAACTGCAACAGCACGGCCACATCTACGAACAGGATGGCGCGCTGTGGTTTCGCTCCACCGCGTTCGGCGACGAGAAAGACCGCGTGGTGCTGCGGGAAAACGGCATCTACACCTACTTCGCGGCGGATATCGCCTATCACCTGAACAAATTCGAACGCGGTTTCGATCGCGTCATCGACGTCTGGGGCGCCGACCACCACGGCTACATCTCTCGCGTAAAAGGGGCATTGACCGCCGCCGGCGCCGATGCCGACCGCCTCACCGTGGCCTTGGTGCAGTTCGCCGTGCTGTATCGCAACGGCCAGAAAGCGCAGATGTCGACCCGCTCCGGCCAATACGTCACGCTGCGCGAACTGCGCGCCGAAGTCGGCAACGACGCCGCCCGCTTTTTCTACGTGTTGCGCAAGTCCGACCAGCACCTCGATTTCGACCTTGACCTGGCCAAATCGCAAAGCAATGACAACCCGGTGTATTACATCCAGTACGCCCATGCCCGCATATGCAGCGTTCTGAGCAGTTGGGGTGGCAACGAAGCGGAACTCGCCGAGGCCGATATCACCCGACTGGATCATCCGCAGGAACTCGCGCTGCTACGACGCATCGCCGAATTCCCGGACACCGTGAACGCCGCCGCGCGCGATCTGGCGCCGCACAGCATCGCCTACTACCTGAAGGACATCGCGGCTGAACTACACGCCCTTTACGCCGCCTGCCAATTCCTGGTCGATGACGAGGAACTCAAACTGGCGCGCTTGTCGCTGATCGCCGCGGCGCGCCAAGTGCTGCGCATTGGACTCGGCCTGTTGGGCGTCTCGGCGCCGGAGCGCATGTCGCGCGAGGAAAATGCGCGCGACGCCGACGCATCGAACCAGAATCGCGCTTAAGTGGCAGCCCGCAAACCCATCCACAATCCACGCCGCGACGATCCCAGGCCGCGCGGCGGCAAAGCCCGAAGCGGGCTGATGACCGGCTTGTTCATTGGACTGATCATGGGTCTGGTGGCCGCCGCTGGATTGGCTTGGTATTTCAACAACAGCAGCAAGTCATTCGACAAGATCGAGACGACGTTCGCCACAACCGACAACAAGCCGAGACTCGAATCAAAACCCGCGGCGGTAACCGCCCAATCCACGCACCAGGACAAGCCGGTTAAGCCGTCTGCTCAGCCACCCGCCCAGCCGGTCGAAAAACCCGAGGTCAAACCGACTCCGCCGGCCAAGTCCCCCGCGCCACGCCCAGACCCGGCCGCCGATGCCGCGCCCAACGTCACCAAGCCGCGCGTCGATTACACCTTCTATGGCATCCTGCCCGGCGACAAACCCGCCAAACCCGTTCCGCTGCCCGAAAGCAAGGATATCTGGTGGCTGCAGGTCGCCGCGCTGAAAAATCCGGCCGATGCGGACAAACTTAAAGCCCGCCTGATCCTGCTCGGCTTGCAGGTCGCCACCCAGAAAGTGGAAAGCGGCAACATGTCCCTCTACCGCGTCCGAGTCGGCCCATACAAACGCGAGGACGATGCGCTGGGCGACCTCGACACCCTCGCCGCCAACGATTTCGAACCGCGCCTGTTCAAAGAACCCAATACCAACCTCGCCACCCAGAACATCAAGGAGAAACCATGAAATTCGCGCTGTTGCTGCTTGCGTTCAGCGTTTCACTCGCCGCATCCGCCGCCCACGCCCAGCAGGCCGGCGACCATGTCGCGGTTGCGCCAGCACAAGCAGTCGACGTGAAGAAGGGGCAGATCGAAGTGCTGGAATTTTTCTGGTATCGCTGCGGACATTGTTTCAACCTTGAACCCGACCTCAAAGCCTGGTCGAAAAAACTCCCCAGGAACGTCGTGCTGAAACGGGTACCGGCCGTCCTCAACCCGGACTGGAGCGCCATGGCCCGCGTTTATTACGCGCTGGAGGCCGTCGGCGTGATCGACAAACTGCATGGCGACGTGTTCAACGCCATTCATGTTCAGGGCATGGACCTGACCGCGCCGGAAACCTTCTTCGACTGGGCAGTCACCAAAGGCATCGAACGCAAAAAAATCGCCGATGCCTACCACAGCTTCAACGTCGAAACCCGCGTCATGCGCGCCCAGCAACTGACGCGCAACTATCAGCTCACCGGCGTACCGGCAATCGCCGTCAACGGCAGATACCTGACCTCCGCCGCATTGACCGGCGGCCACACCGAACTGTTCCAGACTGTCGACGCACTGATTGCTCAAGAACTGAAACGCAAGTAAGTTGTACTCCCCAGTACCTGCCCGGATGGTGAAACAGGTAGACACAAGGGACTTAAAATCCCTCGGCGCAAGCCGTACCGGTTCGATTCCGGTTCCGGGCACCAATAAAAACAAATACTTAATAAGAAAAAAGTCTTTCTGAATTTCAAGCTGTCAACAAAGTGTCAACGCCGCGATAGGATTCAGCAGACGCGCCTCTTTCAAATGATCCGGCGCAAGATGGGCGTAGCGCATCGTCATAACCAAAGACGAATGCCCGAGAATTTTCTGCAAAACCAGAATATTCCCCCCGTTCATCATGAAATGAGAAGCAAAGCTATGTCTCAATACATGCGTCAATTGACCTTTCGGCAAAACCAAATCAGACCTTGCAACAGCCGAACGGAACCGCTCAAAGCAAGCCATAAAGAAGCGATTCGCACTTTGACCAAGCCGCTGGAGATCTTCGATGTGTTCTGGCATCTGCTGCCGGCGGTATTGCTGGACATGAAGCTGTACCGCAACTACGGCGGCAAACCCTCGCAGTGATGCGCCAAGCGTTGACTACCGGCTGATCTGTCGCAGTGAAAGTTTCTTTGCATCTGCGCACTCATAAGCATTAACAAAGTTACCACTCCGCAGCTACCACCCCCATGCAATGAGGCATATCTCATTGATAAACATGGGAACTAAATAAGTTACCGGTCTGGCACGAAACTTGTAATACCTCCTCCGACTTCCCCGTCCATCGGCACCCCTTCCCTGGGCGCGCGGCAGGTTCAAACGTCGAGAGGAGACTCATCCCATGGTGGAAACCTTTTACGAGGTGATGCGGCGGCAGGGCATCACCCGCCGCAGCTTCCTCAAATATTGCAGCCTGACGGCCGCTTCGCTGGGCCTCGGGCCGGCTTTCGTGCCGAAGATCGCGCATGCGATGGAGACCAAGCCGCGCACGCCGGTGTTATGGCTGCATGGCCTGGAATGCACCTGCTGCTCGGAGTCGTTCATCCGATCCGGCCATCCGCTGGCCAAGGATGCGGTGCTGTCGATGATCTCGCTCGACTACGACGACACCATCATGACCGCCGCCGGGCATCAGGCCGAGGCGATCCTGGAAGAGGTGATGACCAAGTACAAGGGCAACTACATCCTGGCGGTGGAAGGCAATCCGCCGCTGAATCAGGAAGGCATGAGCTGCATCATCGGCGGCAAGCCGTTTCTGGAGCAATTGAAGCACGTCGCGAAAGACTGCAAGGCGATCATCTCCTGGGGGTCCTGCGCGTCGTGGGGTTGCGTGCAGGCGGCCAAGCCGAACCCGACCCAGGCCACGCCGGTGCACAAGGTCATCCACGACAAGCCGATCATCAAGGTGCCGGGCTGCCCGCCGATCGCCGAGGTGATGACCGGCGTGATCACCTACATGCTGACCTTCGACCGTCTGCCGGAACTCGACCGTCAAGGCCGGCCGAAGATGTTCTACGGCCAGCGCATCCACGACAAATGCTATCGCCGGCCGCATTTCGACGCCGGCCAGTTCGCCGAGGCCTGGGACGACGAGGGTTCGCGCAAGGGTTACTGCCTGTACAAGATGGGCTGCAAAGGCCCGACCACCTACAACGCCTGTTCGACGGTGCGCTGGAACGGCGGCGTGTCATTCCCGATCCAGTCCGGCCACGGCTGCATCGGCTGTTCCGAGGACGGCTTCTGGGACAAGGGTTCGTTCTACGACCGGGTCACCGACATCCAGCAGTTCGGCGTCGAAGCCAATGCCGACCAGATCGGCGGCGCGACCCTCGGCGTGGTCGGCGCGGCGGTGGCGGCGCACGCGGCGGTGAGCGCGATCAAGCAGAGCCGTTCGAAGCAGTCCGACGTTAACGACAAGCAAGGGTGAACGACATGGGCGCATACGAAACGCAAGGTTTCAAACTCGACAACTCCGGCAAGCGCATCGTCGTCGATCCGGTGACCCGCATCGAGGGCCACATGCGGGTGGAAGTGAATCTGGACACCAACAACGTGATCCGCAACGCGGTGTCCACCGGCACCATGTGGCGCGGTCTGGAAGTGATCCTGAAAGGCCGCGATCCGCGTGATGCCTGGGCGTTCACCGAGCGCATCTGCGGCGTCTGCACCGGCACCCACGCCTTGACCAGCGTGCGCGCCGTGGAAGACGCGCTGGGCATCCTGATTCCGGAAAATGCCAACAGCATCCGCAACATCATGCAGTTGACGCTGCAAGTGCACGACCATCTGGTGCACTTCTATCATCTGCACGCGCTGGACTGGGTGGATGTGGTCAGCGCCTTGAGCGCCGATCCGAAGAAGACCTCGGAACTGGCGCAGAGCATTTCGTCCTGGCCGCTGTCGTCCCCCGGTTATTTCCGCGACATCCAGAACCGGCTGAAAAAGTTCGTCGAATCCGGCCAGCTCGGGCCGTTCATGAACGGCTACTGGGGCAACCCGGCCTACAAGCTGCCACCGGAAGCCAACCTGATGGCGGTGACGCACTATCTGGAAGCGCTGGATTTCCAGAAGGAGATCGTCAAGATCCACACCATCTACGGCGGCAAGAACCCGCATCCGAACTGGCTGGTGGGTGGCGTGCCGTGCGCGATCAACGTGCACGAGACCGGCGCGGTGGGCGCGATCAACATGGAACGGTTGAACCTGATCTCGCACATCATCGACCGCACCATCGAGTTCATCGATCAGGTCTACATTCCCGACCTGCTGGCCATCGCCAGCTTCTACAAGGACTGGACCTACGGCGGCGGGCTGGCGTCGAAGAGCGTGATGTCCTACGGCGACATTCCGGACAAGGCCAACGATTACTCCGCCGCCAACCTGATGATGCCGCGCGGCGCCATCATCAACGGTGATCTGTCGAAAGTGCATGAAGTCGATCTGCGCGACCCGAGCCAGATTCAGGAGTTCGTCGATCATTCCTGGTTCAAGTACGCCGGCGCCAACGACGCGGCGGGCAAAGGCCTGCATCCGTGGGATGGCGAAACCGTCGCCCACTACGAACTGGGCAAGAACGCCAAGGGCACATCCACCAACATCGAGCAGATCGACGAAGGCGGCAAGTATTCCTGGATCAAGGCGCCGCGCTGGAAGGGGCACGCCATGGAAGTCGGCCCGCTGGCGCGCTACATCATCGGCTACGTGCAGAACAACCCGGAGTTCAAGGAGCCGGTGGACAGGGTGCTGAAAAAGCTCGACCTGCCGTTGCCGGCATTGTTCTCGACGCTGGGCCGCACCGCCGCGCGCGGGCTGGAAGCATCCTGGGCGGTACACAAGATGCGCTACTTCCAGGACAAGCTGGTAGCCAACATCAAGGCCGGCGACGCCAGCACCGCCAACATCGAAAAATGGGATCCGTCGACCTGGCCGAAAGAGGCCAAAGGCGTCGGCTTCACCGAAGCGCCACGCGGCGCGCTGGGCCACTGGATCAAGATCAAGGAGGGTCGCATCGACAACTACCAGTGTGTCGTGCCGACCACCTGGAACGGCAGCCCGCGCGATTCCAAAGGCCAGATCGGCGCGTTCGAAGCCAGCCTGATGAACACGCCGATGGCCAAGGCCGACCAGCCGCTGGAAATCCTGCGCACCCTGCACTCCTTCGACCCCTGCCTGGCCTGTTCGACGCATGTGATGGCGCCGGATGGACAGGAAATGACGCGGGTTCGGGTGCGGTAATCGTGCTCGTCATGCGGTGGCGCTTGATCAACGCGCGGCAAATCCCCCCTGCCCCCCTTTTGCAAAGGGGGGAACCCTTCGACCTCGTGTGTCGCGGGTTTACTCCCCCCTTTGCAAAAGGGGGGTTGGGGGGGATTTCTCCGACGCTGACATGCCCACCACCGCCAAATTAGGAGATAAACATGCTTTCAGCCCAAGACATGCGGGAAGCCGAAGCCCACGGGCGTTCGGTCAAGGCGGTCTATGTTTACGAAGCGCCGGTGCGGTTGTGGCACTGGGTCAACGCGCTGGCGATCACGGTGCTGGCAATCTCCGGCTGGTTCATCGCCAGCCCGTTGCCCAGCCAGCCGGGCGAAGCCAGCGAGAATTTTCTGATGGGCTACATCCGCTTCGCCCATTTCAGCGCCGGCTATGTGTTGCTGATCGGCCTGCTCGGCCGCATTTACTGGGCGTTTGTCGGCAACCATCACGCCCGCCAGTTGTTCGTGCTGCCGATCTTCAACGCCACCTGGTGGAAGGAAGTGCTGTTCGAACTGCGCTGGTATCTGTTCCTGGAACGCGATCCGAAGAAATACGTCGGCCATAACCCGCTGGCGCAACTGTCGATGTTCACGCTGTTCCTGACCACGACGGTGTTCATGATCGTCACCGGCTTCGCGCTGTATGGCGAAGGCACTCAGGAAGGCAGTTGGGCGCACACGCTGTTCACCTCCTGGGTGATCCCGCTGTTCGGCCAGAGTCAGGATGTGCACACCTGGCATCACGTCGGGCTGTGGGTGTTCCTGCTGTTCGTGTTGCTGCACGTCTACGCCGCGCTCCGCGAGGACATCATGTCGCGCCAGAGTCTGGTGTCCACCATGCTGTCCGGCTGGCGGATGTTCAAGGACGACAAGCCATGAAGCCCCGCGCCATGAGCACGAGCGACCTCGACTATCGCTGCGACACGCTGATCCTCGGCATCGGCAACCTGCTCTGGGCCGACGAAGGTTTCGGCGTGCGGGCGCTGGAAAAGCTGCATGCCGACTGGTCGTTCCGTCCCGGCGTCCGACTGCTCGATGGCGGCACGCAAGGTCTTTACCTGCTGCCTTACATCGAAGGCTGCCGCAAATTGTTGATCCTCGACGCGGTCGATTACGGCCTGCCGCCGGGCACGCTGAAAGTGGTACGCGACGAGGAAGTGCCGCGTTTCATGGGCGTCAAGAAAATGAGCCTGCACCAGACCGGCTTTCAGGAAGTGCTGTCGGTGGCGCAATTGCGCGGCTGGAATCCGGACAGCGTGATGCTGATCGGTTGCCAGCCGGAAACGCTGGACGATTACGGCGGCAGCCTGTCGGACACGGTCAAGGCGCGCATCCCCGAAGCCCTGAATCTGGCGCTGGACACCCTGTATGGCTGGCTGGCCAAACCGCTGCGGCGAACCACACCCCCCGCCGACCTGACGCTGGACAGTCTGGCGCTGGAACTTTACGAAGCCGAACGGCCCAGCGCCGAAATGGCCTGCCGGATGGGCGATGGGCGGTTTTTGGGGGGAGCCGCCTGATGTGCCTCGGCATTCCCATGCAGGTCATTGAATGCAACGGCTACGTCGCCCTCTGTCAGGGACGCGGCGGCGTGCGCCAGCTCGATCTGGCGCTGGTCGGCGAGCAACCAGTCGGCGCCTGGCTGCTGACCTTCATCGATGCCGCGCGCGAAGTCATCGATGCCGAACGCGCCGCACAGATCAACGCCGCGCTGGATGGTCTGGAAGCCGTGATGGCCGGCGAGACCGATATTTCCCGCCACTTTGCCGACCTGTTCGAGCGCACGCCCGAACTGCCCGCCCATCTTCGAGGAGTCACCGCATGAATCCTTTGCATCCCTTGATCGCCCGTCTGGTTGATGACTATGGCTACCCGCTGCTGGATCAGGACACGCTTGATGCCTGCATCGCAGCCCCCGGCGATACGGTACTGTTCTGCGCCGGCGACCCGCTGCTGTACCCGGAATGTCTGGACGTGGCGGTGGTGCTGCCGGAACTGATGCGCGCCTTCTCCGGCCGTTTCCGCGCCGCCGTGGTCAGCCGTGAACTGGAAGCGGAACTGCAAGCCCGCTACGGCTTCAACCGCTGGCCCAGCCTGGTTTTTCTGCGCGATGGCGGCTATGTCGGCGTGCTTTCCGGCATCCTCGACTGGTCGGTCTATCTGGCCCGCATTCAGGACCTGCTCGCCGCGCCCACCGCCCGGCCACCGTCGATCGGCATTGCGGTCAGCGCGTCTGTTTCACATTGCCACTGAGGACACGCCATGCATGCCTTTCCCATCCCTGTGGTCGCATTAGTCGAAACCCGTGGTCCCGGCTCTCAGCCGGAAGACGAATCCCTGAATTACATGGACATGCCGCACGACATGCGCACCTACCGCATGCCGGTGCTGCCGGAACCGGAAGAGGTGCGTGATCTGCGCGCGGCGCGCGGCGCCTTGCAAGCGGTGTTGGCCGCATTGCAGCCGGAACAGCCGCCCGCGAAGGTCGACCTGAGCCCGCTGGATGCCGCCAATCTGGCGTTGATCGACCAGATCATGGGCGAAGGCGAAGTCAGCGCGCTGATCGAAACCCAGGGCGGCAGCCTGCGCATTCAGGAAAGCGTGTTTGCCGGGGTCTGGCGGGTGCGCATGTTCGACGCCGACGCGGCATGCATCGCCGACCACATCGAAATCGGCGATCTACCCGCCGCCATCGTGCTCGCCAGCCGCGCCGGCCTAAGCACGCCGACCATCCCGACCACCGCCGACGGCGTGATCAACGCACCGGCTTTGCTGGCGGAAATCACTGAGCATCTGCGTCTAGGAGCCTGTCGGACTTTGGTCGTCGATAGCGAGAATCGACCCCAGCGAGGCCGTTTTTTGCCGGATTCGCCGCCGCATGGTTGTTCCATGGGGCAAGAAGCCGGTGAAAAAGGGTCCGCTGCGGTCGATTCGCAGCCGACGATTCCAAAGTCCGACAGGCTCCTAGCCACACCGTATCACATCATCAATTTGTCGCTGCTGCCGTTCTCGCCGGAAGACGCGCAGTGGCTCGATCAGGCGCTGGGACGCGGCACGGTTTCATTGCTGTCGCGCGGTTACGGCAATTGCCGGATCACCGCCACCGGCATCAGCCGCGTCTGGTGGGTGCAGTACTTCAATTCGCAGGACGCGCTGATCCTCAACACGCTGGAAATCACCGACGCGCCGGAAGTCGCCCGCGCCGCCGCCGAAGACCTAACCGACAGCGGCGAGCGCCTGACCGAGGTACTGGAGTGGATCGGGTGATTACAATCCCCACCCATGAACACCTTTGAAGGTTCCTTTCTCGGCGATGCCAGCCGCTTGGCCGCCGAAGCGCGGCTGGAATGCAAGATCTGCTGGCACGTCTACGACCCGGCCGAAGGCGACCCGGTCTGGCAGATTCCGCCCGGCACGCCGTTCACCGCGCTGCCCGAGCATTGGCGCTGCCCCAACTGCGACGGCGCGCGCGAACAGTTCATGGTGCTGGATGAGTGAGTCCACGGCGCTGAACGCTCCGGGCTCGCCGGAAACTGCGCTGGCCGCCGCTTTCCGCCACATCGCCGCCACCCGCATGCGCGCCATGCCGTTGTGCAACCCGGCGTTGAGCGTCGAAGCCATCGGCTTTCGTGACTGGCGGAACGACCGCGTCGGCGTGCTGATCACGCCGTGGAGCATGAATCTGATCTGTCTGCCCGGCCCGGACAGCCGCTGGCAACCCGCGTCCAGCGGCAGCCCGCACAGCTTGCCGTTGCCCTCCGGCGATTACGATTTCCTCAACGCCCAGGAAGACGCCATCGGCGCCTACCTGAGCAGTTCGCTGTTTTCACCGATGTTCGAATTCGCCGACATGGCGCAGGCGCGCTCGGTAGCGGAGGCGGTGCTGGCGGAAGTGTTCACCGCCGTCGAACCCGCAGCCCCAGCCGTTCCCGCCGAAGGCATGACGGCAAAACTGGAACAACCGTTGAGCCGCCGCGGATTTCTCGGCGCGTTGCTGCCCGGCAGCGCGAGGAAAGCTTGACGCAGTCTGTAGGGTGCGCCATGCGCACCGATTTACGTGGTACGCATGGCTCGACACAATTTGCGGCATCAAGCTGATTTCTTGGCATACCATGAAGCATCACGTTGGAATCAATTCAGGAGTTTCAAGATGTGTACCGTTTGCGGCTGTGGCGAAGGCGAAACCCGGATCGAGGGGCATGAACATGATCACCCGCATGGTCATGCTCACGACCATGAACATGCGCACGACCACGCCCACCCTCACACCCATGAGCACACGCATGCCGATGGCGGCACCCACAGCCATCCGCACACCACGCATTTCCACGAACACAAGGGCGACCTGCATTACGGCCTCGGCCCCGCCCACGCGCATGCGCCGGGCCTGACCCAGGAACGCATGGTGAAGATCGAACAGGACATTCTGGGCAAGAACAACGCCTATGCCGACGGCAACCGCAAGCGATTCACCGAACACGGCATCTTCGCGGTAAATCTGGTGTCCAGCCCCGGTTCCGGCAAGACCACGCTGCTGGTGAAGAGCATCGAAATGCTGACCGGCAAAGCCAAGGTCGCGGTGGTCGAAGGCGATCAGCAGACCAGCAACGACGCCGACCGCATCCGCGCCACCGGCGCCCCGGCGATCCAGGTCAACACCGGCAAGGGCTGCCACCTCGACGCGCACATGGTCGGACACGCGCTGGAACGCCTCAACCTGCCGGACGACAGCTTGCTGATGATCGAAAACGTCGGCAACCTGGTCTGCCCCGCCGCGTTCGACCTGGGCGAAGCGCACAAGGTGGTGATCCTGTCGGTCACCGAAGGCGAGGACAAGCCGCTGAAATACCCGGACATGTTCCACGCCGCCGACCTGATGCTGCTGAACAAGGTCGATCTGCTGCCATACCTGAACTTCGATGTCGACCAATGCGTCGAATACGCACGCCGCATCAACCCGAAACTGACCGTGCTGCAGGTCTCCGCCACCAGCGGCGCCGGCATGCGGGACTGGCTGGACTGGCTGCTCGCCGGTCAGGCCGCAGCCAGCCGGGCGCGGCAGGACAATGTCGAACTGTTGAAGAAACGCATCGCCGCGTTGGAAGCACAATTGGAAACCCGCTTACGAAGCGCTGCCGCTGCTTAAAGTCGGCACCGTCATTCCGGCGAAAGCCGGAATCCAGTGGATTCAACAAACTGGACCCCGGCCTGCGCCGGGGTGACGAATAAATCAGCGTCGACCGAAAAGCTCGAATACAAGGACTTGAATCATGTGTCTCGCCATACCCGCCCGCGTGGTTGAACTGCAGGACAACGACATCGCCATCGTCGACCTCGGCGGCGTACGCAAGGATGTCTCGTTGGCGTTGGTTGAAGACGTCGCCGTCGGCGATTACGTCATTGTGCATGTCGGCTACGCACTGACCCGGCTCGACCCCGAAGAGGCCGAAAAAACGCTGGCGGTAATGGCGGAAGCGGGGTTGATGAACGCAGCCGAAAGCGTTGTGTGAAATTCACGCAATACTTTCTGTCCATGCAGCAACGTCTGGACCGGAAAGGCATCGAATTGGCATGGATACAACGCGTGATCGAACAACCGTTGCGCCAAGAGATTCAGGACGATGGGCGGATTCGCCGCTGGGGCCACGTACCGGAAGCGGAACATCGCGTGCTTCGTGTTGTACTGTTGGCAGACGGCGAAACGGTACACAACGCCTTTTTTGACCGGAGATTCAAACCATGAAGATCAAGTATTTTCAGGATACGGACACGCTCTACATCGAGTTTCGCAGTGTGCCGGTCAACGAAACCCAGGACCTGGATGAAAACACGCTGCTGGACCTGGATGCCGAAGGCAACATCTGCGCAATCACCGTCGAACACGCCAAAGACCGGGCGGATATACCCAACTTCACCTTTGAGCAGATTGCCGCATGAAATACGTCGACGAATTCCGCGACGGCGAGGTCGCCAAAGGCTTGGCCGCCGCCATCGCGGCGGAAGTGCGACCGGACCGGCGCTACAACTTCATGGAATTCTGCGGCGGCCACACGCACGCGATTTCCCGTTACGGCGTGCCCGATCTGCTGCCGGAAAGCGTGCGCATGATCCACGGCCCCGGTTGCCCGGTGTGCGTGCTGCCGATCGGCCGCATCGATCTGGCGATCAAGCTGGCGCTGGAAAACGGCGTGATTCTCTGCACCTATGCCGACACGGTGCGCGTGCCGGCCTCCAATGGCCTGTCGCTGATGCGGGCCAAAGCGCGCGGTGGCGACATCCGCATGGTCTATGCGGTGACCGACGCGCTGAAGATCGCGCGTGACAACCCGGACAAGGAAGTGGTGTTCTTCGCCATCGGCTTCGAGACCACGACGCCGCCCACCGCCGTGGCGATCAAGATCGCCGACGCCGAGGACATGCGGAATTTCAGCGTGCTGTGCTGTCATGTGCTGACCCCGTCGGCGATCACCAACATTCTGGAATCGCCGGAAGTGCGTGAACTCGGCACCGTGCCGCTGGATGGCTTCATCGGCCCGGCCCACGTTTCCACCATCATCGGCAGCCGGCCCTATGAATTCTTCGCCGAGGAATTTCGCAAGCCGGTGGTCATTGCCGGCTTCGAACCGCTCGACGTGATGCAGGCCATCCTGATGCTGGTGCGCCAGGTCAACGAAGGCCGCGCCGAAGTGGAAAACGAATTCACCAGGGCGGTGACGCAGGACGGCAACCTGAAAGCGCAGAACCTGGTCTCTGAAGTGTTTGAACTGCGCCGCAGCTTCGAATGGCGCGGTCTTGGCGAAGTGCCGTATTCGGCGCTGAAAATCCGCGAACGTTATGCCCGTTTCGACGCCGAAGCCCGCTACCAGCTTGAATACCAGCCGGTGGCCGACAACAAGGCCTGCGAATGCGGCGCGATTCTGCGCGGCGTGAAAAAGCCCACCGACTGCAAGATTTTCGGCAACGTCTGCACCCCGGAAAACCCGATGGGCTCGTGCATGGTGTCGTCCGAAGGGGCTTGCGCCGCGCATTACACTTACGGGCGGCATAAGGATGTGGAGAACGCCGATGCAACGTGATGAAGCATTGCGGATTTTGAGCGAGGCCAGCCCGGAGATCATGCGTCAGTTCGGCGTCAAAGGCTTGCGGCTGTTTGGTTCAACCGCGCGCAATGAAGCGCGCGAGGACAGCGATGTGGATGTCCTGGTTGAATTTGAAGGACCGGCAACATTTCGCGGCTACTTCGGGCTATTGCATTTCCTTGAGGAACGCGTCGGCAAACCAGTCGACCTGGTCACGGAGAAAGGCCTGCGCCAAGAGGTTCGCCCCTATGTCGAAAAGGACGCCATACGTGTCGCGTGAATGGCGGATGTATTTGAATGACATGATCCGCTGCGCCGAATTGGCCTTTGTCTTTTCCAAGGATTTGGATGCCGGTACTTTTACTGCGGAATCCATGGCGTATGAAGCGACCTTGCGACAAATTGAGCTCATGGGCGAAGCCGCCGGACATATTCCAGCCGATGTTCA
>JAGUXX010000293.1 GCA_020061585.1 Betaproteobacteria bacterium
CCAACAGCGTCGGCGCGCAACTGATCGGCGTGTTGCCCGGGCCGCATGGTCTCGGCGCGCGGGCCATGCTGGCCGCGCCACGCGGCGCATATGTCCTGCTTGGCGCCGAACCGGAACTGGATGGCTATGACGTTGCCGCCGCCGCGGCCGCGCTTGGTCAGGCCGAGTTTGTCGTGGCGCTGAGCGCGTTCAACACCGCCGCGCTGGACTACGCCGATGTGTTGCTGCCGATCGCGCCGTTCACCGAAACCGCCGGAAGCTTCGTCAACATGGAAGGCCGCGCGCAAAGTTTCCACGCCGTCGTCAAGCCGCTGGGCGAAGCGCGCCCGGCCTGGAAGGTGCTGCGCGTGCTGGGCAATCTGCTGAATCTGGGCGGTTTCGATTACGACACTACCGAAGCGGTGCGCGCCGATGCCCTGCCGGGCGAGTTCGCGGCGGCGCTGAACAACGCCGCGCCGGATGTCGCGGTCGATCCGACCGATGCCGGCGACGCGCTGGAACGGCTCGGCGAAACACCGATCTATCAGCTCGATCCGCTGACCCGTCGTTCCCCGGTCTTGCAGGCCACGCCCGACGCCGGCGCGCCGGCGGTCTGGATCGGCAGCGAATGGATGACCCGTCTCGGCATCGTCGATGGTGGCATGGCGCGGGTCAGTCAGGGTCAGGGCGGCGTCGACCTGCCGGTCAGGCGCGATGATCGCCTGGCGGTGGGCGTGGCGCGGGTCGCGGTGCATCCGCTGACCGCGATGCTGGGCGCGCGTCTCGGCCCGATCAGCGTGGAGAAGATCTGACATGGATGCGCTACTCGCCCCCGTCGCCGAACTGCTGGGCCCGGCCTGGCTGCCGATCTGGACTCTGGTCAAGATTCTGCTCATCGTCGCGCCGCTGATGATCGCGGTGGCCTATCTGACCTATGCCGAGCGCAAGGTAATCGGCTATATGCAGGTACGCATCGGCCCGAACCGGGTCGGCCCGATCGGACTGCTGCAACCCATCGCCGACGGCCTCAAGCTGCTGATGAAGGAAATCATCATCCCCAGCGGCGCCAACAAGGGCCTGTTCCTGTTGGGTCCGGTGCTGGTCATCGCGCCGGCGTTGGCGGCCTGGGCGGCGTTCCCGTTCACCGACCAGCTGGTGCTGGCCAACATGAACGCCGGCCTGCTGTACATCATGGCGATCACCTCGATGGGCGTGTACGGCGTGGTCATCGCCGGCTGGGCGTCCAACTCCAAATACGCCTTCCTCGGCGCCATGCGTTCCTCGGCGCAGATCGTGTCGTATGAAATCGCCATGGGCTTCGCGCTGGTCGGCGTGCTGATGGCGTCGCAAAGCCTGAACCTGATCGACATCGTCAACGCCCAGAAAGGCGGCTTCTGGCAGTGGTACTGGCTGCCGTTGTTCCCGCTGTTCATCGTTTATCTGATCGCCGGCGTGGCGGAAACCAATCGCGCGCCGTTCGACGTCGCGGAAGGCGAGTCGGAAATCGTCGCCGGCTTCCACGTCGAGTATTCCGGCATGGCCTTCGCGGTGTTCTTCCTCGCCGAATACGCCAACATGATCCTGATCGCCGGCCTGACCAGCATCATGTTCCTCGGCGGCTGGCTGTCGCCGTTCCCGTTCCTGCCAGACGGCTTCATCTGGATCGCCGCGAAGATGAGTTTCGTGCTGTTCCTGTTCCTCTGGTTCCGCGCCACTTTCCCGCGTTATCGCTATGACCAGATCATGCGTCTGGGCTGGAAGGTGTTCATACCGGTGACCCTGGTCTGGATTCTGGTGGTCGGCGCGGCGATGCAGACCCCCATCGGTCACTGGTTCCACTAAGGAGGGGCAGTCATGTTCAACAGCATCAAGTCCTTCTTCGATACCTTCCTGCTCACCGAACTGGTGCGCGGGATGGCGTTGACCGGGCGGCATTTTTTCGCGCGCAAGATCACCGTGCAGTTCCCGGAAGAGAAAACCCCGCAGTCACCGCGTTTTCGCGGTTTGCACGCGCAGCGCCGCTACCCCAACGGCGAGGAACGCTGCATTGCCTGCAAACTGTGTGAAGCGGTCTGCCCGGCGATGGCGATCAAGATCGAATCCGAACAGCGCGCGGACGGCACGCGGCGCACCACGGTGTACGACATCGACCTGACCAAGTGCATCTTCTGCGGCTTTTGCGAGGAAGCCTGCCCGGTCGATGCCATCGTCGAGACGCGCATCCTCGAATATCACGGCGAGCAACGCGGCGACCTTTACTACACCAAGGACATGCTGCTGGCGGTGGGTGACAAGTACGAAGAGCAGATTGCCAAAGATCGGGCTGAAGATGCCCGTTATCGCTAGCAGGTGTTGAAAAGCGTGAAAAGCCTTGAAAATTCCGTCATACCGGCGCAAGCCGGTATCCAGCAGTCGTTGATTTTGCTGAGCGTCACACTGGACCCCGGCCTTCGCCGGGGTGACGGTGTGCTTTTGAACACCCTGCCAAGAGCTCGTCAATGAACAAGCTGGAACAAATAGGTAAACAGATGCGCTACGCAGTTGTCATTGAACAGGCAGCGGCCGGATATTCCGCCTATGTGCCCGATCTGCCCGGCTGCATTGCATCCGGATCGAGTGTGGACGAAGTGGAAGGCCTGATTCATGACGCAATCGAGTTTCACCTGGAAGGCATGAAAGCGGATGGCCTGTTGATTCCGCGCCCGGTCAGCAAGGTGGAATACATGGAGGTGGCCGCCTAAGGCCAAGCCCAGCATGCAATTCACCGATTTCGTTTTCTACTTTCTGTCCGCCATCCTGCTGCTGGCCAGCCTGCGCGTGATCACCGCGCGCAACCCGGTGCATGCGGCGCTGTCCCTGGTGCTGGCGTTCTTCACGGCGGCCGGCCTGTGGCTGCTGCTGGAAGCCGAATTCCTCGCGATCACGCTGGTGCTGGTCTACATCGGCGCGGTGATGGTGCTGTTCCTGTTCGTGGTGATGATGCTGGACATCAATCTGGAAGAGCTGCGCCGCGGCTTCTGGAGTTATCTGCCGGCCGGCCTGCTGGTCGGCGGTTTGATGGTGGTGGAGATGATCATGGTGTTGGGCAGCCGCGACTTCGGCCTGGCCGAGCCGCTGGCGCATGCCGCCGACTACAGCAATACCAAGGAACTCGGACGGGTGCTGTACACCGAGTATGTCTATCCCTTCGAACTGGCCGCCGTGCTGTTGCTGGTGGCGATGATCGCGGCGATCACCCTGACCCATCGCAAACGCGCGGATACCCGCCCGATCAATCCCGCCGATCAGGTCAAGGTCAAACGCGCCGACCGGATCCGCATGGTCAATCTGAAGCCGCAAAAGCCGGAAGCCCCCAAAGAGGATGACGCATGATAGGCCTCAACCACTACCTCATCCTCGGTTCGATCCTGTTCGCGATCAGCGTGGTCGGTATTTTCCTCAACCGCAAGAACATCATCATCATCCTGATGGCCATCGAATTGATGCTGCTGGCGGTGAACATGAACTTCATCGCCTTCGCGCGCTACCTGGACGACATCAACGGTCAGGTCTTCGTGTTCTTCATCCTCACCGTGGCGGCCGCCGAATCGGCCATCGGCCTGGCGATTCTGGTGGTGCTGTTCCGCAATCTGCGCAGCATCAACGTCGACAGTCTCGACCGTCTGAAAGGCTGACATCATGGATATGCACAGCCTATACCTGACCGTGCCGCTGGCGCCGCTGGCCGGCGCCCTGATCGCCGGCCTGTTCGGCAAGACCATCGGTCGCGTCGGCGCGCATAGCGTCACCATCCTCGGCGTGGCGATTGCGCTGATCGCGTCGCTGCTGATCTTTCAGGACGTGCGGGCCGGCAATACCTACAACGGTCCGGTCTATACCTGGCTGACCTCCGGCGATCTGTCGCTGGAAATCGGCTTCCTGATCGACCGCCTGACGGTGCTGATGATGCTGGTGGTGACTTTCGTGTCCTTGATGGTGCACATCTACACCATCGGCTACATGGCCGACGATCCGGGCTATCAGCGCTTCTTCAGCTACATCTCGCTGTTCACCTTCTCGATGCTGATGCTGGTGATGAGCAACAACTTCCTGCAACTGTTCTTCGGTTGGGAAGCGGTCGGCCTGGTGTCCTACCTGTTGATCGGCTTCTGGTACACCCGCGACACCGCGATCTACGCCAACCTGAAAGCGTTCCTGGTCAACCGGGTCGGCGATTTCGGTTTTCTGCTCGGCATCGGTCTGATCTGGGCGCATTTCGGCACCCTGGACTACGCCCAGGTATTCCAGATGGCGCCGCAATTCGCCAACCAGACCATCAGCCTGATCGACGGTCATGCATGGAGCCTGATGGCGGTGATCTGCATCCTGCTGTTCATCGGCGCGATGGGTAAATCGGCGCAGTTTCCGCTGCACGTCTGGCTGCCCGACTCGATGGAAGGCCCGACCCCGATCTCGGCGCTGATCCATGCCGCGACCATGGTCACCGCCGGCATCTTCATGGTCACCCGCATGTCGCCGCTGTTCGAGTTGTCCGATGCCGCGCTGTCGTTCGTCATGGTGATCGGCGCCATCACCGCGTTGTTCATGGGTTTCCTGGGCATCATTCAGAACGACATCAAACGCGTGGTGGCCTACTCGACGCTGTCGCAACTCGGCTACATGACCGTGGCGCTGGGCGCTTCCGCCTACTCGGTGGCGATCTTCCATCTGATGACCCATGCCTTCTTCAAGGCGCTGCTGTTCCTCGCCGCCGGTTCGGTGATCATCGCCATGCACCACAATCAGGACATCCGCTACATGGGCGGTCTGCGCAAATACCTGCCGATTACCTGGATTACCTCGTTGATCGGTTCGCTAGCGTTGATCGGTACGCCATTCCTGTCCGGCTTCTATTCCAAGGACAGCATCATCGAGGCGGTGAAATACTCCGAACTGGCGGGCTCAGGCTTCGCCTACTTCGCGGTCACCCTGGGAGTGTTCGTCACCGCGTTCTACTCGTTCCGCATGTATTTCCTGGTATTCCACGGCAAGGAACGGTTCCACAATGCGCACCATACCGATCACGAGGCGGACAAGGACGTCCCGCACGGCCACGGACACGACGATCACACGCCGCACGAAACGCCGTGGGTGGTGACCCTGCCTTTGATATTGCTGGCGATTCCATCGCTGCTGATCGGTTATTTCACGGTTGAAGCGTTGCTGTTCGGCAACTGGTTCGGCCACGCCATACACATCGATGCCGCGCATGGCGCTATGCAGACGCTTGCCGAACACTTCCATGGCGCCGGCGCGATGGCGCTGCATGGCATGCAACTGCTGCCGTTCTGGCTGGCGGTGGCCGGGGTGGCGACCGCCTGGTTGTTCTACATGAAGCGTCCGGACATTCCGGCGGCGATCCAGAAGCGCTTCCGGGTGGTCAACAAGATACTGGAAAACAACTATGGCTTCGACGCCTTCAATGCCTGGTTCTTTGCCGGTGGCGCGCGTTTGCTCGGCGGCAAGTTCTGGCGCTGGGGCGACGTGGCGGCCATCGACGGTGTGCTGGTCAACGGCACGGCGCGGCTGATCGGCCGCATCGCCGGCGTCGTGCGGCATCTGCAATCCGGCTACATCTATCACTATGCGTTTGCGATGATCGTTGGCGTGCTGCTGCTCGCCACCTGGTTTGTGCGCGCCTAGATCAATACCCCAAGGTTGAATTGACAATGAAAGCGACTGCAGCTCATGACTGAAGGGATCGGCCTTGGAGTAGGTCTGTTGAGCCTCGCCATCTGGGTGCCCATCGTGGCTGGCGTGCTCATACTGATGACCGGCGGCGACGACAAGAGCGCCGATGGACAACGGACTTTGGCGCTGATCGGCTCGGTGCTGGGTTTCGTGGTGACCCTGCCGCTATGGACCGGTTTCGACACCGCGACGGCGGCGATGCAGTTCGTCGAAACCGCGCAGTGGGTGCCGGCCTTCAACATTCACTACCGGTTGGGCGTGGATGGCATCTCGATGCCGTTCATCCTGCTCAACAGTTTCACCACGGTACTGGTGGTGCTGGCCGGCTGGGCGGTGATCAAACAGCGCGTCGGCCAATACATGGCGGCGTTCCTGATTCAGTCCGGCCTGCTCAACGGCGTGTTCGCGGCGCTCGATGGCGTGTTGTTCTATGTGTTCTTCGAAGCCATGCTGATCCCGTTGTATCTGATCATCGGCATGTGGGGCGGCCCGAACCGCGTCTATGCGGCGATCAAGTTCTTCCTGTACACCCTGCTCGGCTCGCTGTTGATGCTGGTGTCGCTGATCTTCCTGTATTTCCAGAGCGGCGGCAGTTTCGAGATTCTGGCCTGGCATCGCGTGCCGTTGACGATGTTCGCGCAGACCCTGTTGTTCATCGCCTTCTTCTTCGCCTTCGCGGTCAAGGTGCCGATGTGGCCGGTGCATACCTGGTTGCCGGATGCCCACGTCGAGGCGCCCACCGGCGGTTCGGTGGTGCTGGCGGCGATCACCCTGAAGGTCGGCGCCTACGGCTTCCTGCGCTTCATCCTGCCGATTCTGCCCGACGCGTCGCGTGAATATGCTTCCATCATCGTCGCTCTGTCGCTGGTCGCGGTGGTCTACATCGGCCTGGTGGCGCTGGCCCAGTCCGACATGAAGAAGCTGATCGCCTATTCCTCGATCGCGCACATGGGCTTCGTGACCCTGGGCTTCTTCCTGTTCAACCCGCTGGGCATCGAAGGCGGTCTGATCCAGATGATTTCTCACGGCTTCATTTCCGCCGCGATGTTCCTTTGCGTCGGCGTCATGTATGACCGCGTGCATTCACGGCAGATCGCCGATTACGGCGGCGTGGTCAACACCATGCCGCGTTTCGCCGCCTTCTTCATGCTGTTCGCGATGGCCAATGCCGGGCTGCCCGGCACCTCCGGCTTCGTCGGTGAGTTCATGGTCATCCTGGGCGCGGTGCAGGTCAATTTCTGGTGGGCCTTCCTCGCCGCCACGACGTTGATCTTCGGCGCGGCCTATACGCTGTGGATGTACAAGCGGGTGGTATTCGGCGTGATCGCCAATCCACAGGTGGCGGAAATGAAGGACATCGATACCCGCGAATTCGTGGTGCTGGGCCTGCTGGCGATCTGCGTGCTGGGCATGGGTCTGTATCCGTTGCCGTTTACCGAGGTGATGCATACCTCGGTGGACAATCTGCTGGCGCATGTCGCCCACAGCAAACTGGCCTACTGATCAAGAGCGCGCCATGAACAACCCCCAACTCGCCACTCTCCCCGACTTCACGCCGGCGCTGCCGGAAATCTTCATTCTGATCATGGCCTGCGCGATTCTGCTGCTGGGCGTCATGTTCAAGGATCGCGACTGGGCCTATCCGCTGACCCTGTTTACCCTGGTGGCCGCCGCCGCGATCACCGTGTTGACCAGCGTGCCGCAAGTGCAGATCACCTTCAGCGGCCAGTTTGTCGATGATCCGATGGCCGATGTGCTGAAGTTGATGGCCTACTTCGCCACCCTGACGGTAGCGGTCTACTCGCGACCCTATCTGATCGAGCGCGGTCTGTTCAAAGTCGAATTCTTCGTGCTGGTGCTGTTCGCCCTGCTCGGCATGATGGTGATGATTTCCGCGAATCATTTCCTGACGCTGTACATCGGCCTGGAGCTGCTGTCGCTGTCGCTCTACGCGCTGGTCGCGTTGCAGCGTGATTCCGCGCAATCCACCGAGGCCGCGATGAAGTATTTCGTGCTCGGCGCGCTGGCTTCCGGGTTCCTTCTGTATGGCATGTCGCTGCTCTACGGCGTCACCGGCACGCTGGAACTGCCGGCCATGGCACTGGCGCTGCAAGCCGGTGTGGCGGATCAGCCGGTACTTATTTTCGGGCTGGTGTTCCTGATTGCCGGACTCGGCTTCAAACTCGGCGTCGCGCCGTTCCACATGTGGGTGCCGGACATCTACCATGGCGCGCCATCGGCGGTGACCTTGTTCATCGGTTCGGCGCCCAAGCTGGCGGCGTTCGCGTTCACCATCCGTCTGCTGGTCAACGGCCTGCACCCGGAAGTCGCCAACTGGCAGGGCATGCTGGCGGTGATGGCGGTGCTGTCGCTGGCGATCGGCAACCTGGCGGCGATCATGCAGACCAACATCAAGCGCATGCTGGCCTATTCGACCATCTCGCACATGGGCTTTCTGCTGCTGGGCATCATGTCCGGTACCTTCGCCGGCTACGCAGCCGGCATGTTCTACGTCATCGCCTATGTGTTGATGAGCCTGGGCAGTTTCGGCCTGGTGGTGTATCTGTCGCGCGGCGGGGCGGAACCGGGTCTGGAAGCCGAGAACATCGACGATTTCCGCGGCCTCAACAGCCGCAATCCCTGGCTGGCCGCGATGATGGCGATCCTGATGTTCTCCATGGCCGGCCTGCCGCCGTTCGTCGGCTTCTACGCCAAGCTGGCAATCCTGCAATCGCTGGTCGGCGCCGGCTACGTCTGGCTGGCGGTGGTCGCGGTGATGTTCTCGCTGATCGGCGCGTTCTACTATCTGCGCGTGGTCAAGGTGCTGTATTTCGATGCGCCGAAACCCAACGCCCCGGTCTATGCCGCGATACCCGATGTTCAGGCCCTGCTCAGCGTCAATGTGCTGGCCGTGATGCTGCTGGGCATCCTGCCGCAGCCGCTGTTCACGCTGTGCACCTATGCGATGCAGATGACGCTGCAATAGCGCCATCGCGCAATGGGTCGCAAAGTCCTCCGCAATGTCCACCAATAACGCGCAGCGGATCTGGGTCGCCGCCAGCGAACATTTGGCCGAAGGCGCCTATCTGCGCGCCCGTATCGGCTATGCCGGGGAAACCATAGACGTGGTGGTGTTCCGCTTCAAAGGCCAATGTCTGGCCTATCGCAATCTGTGCGTGCACATGCCGCGCGAACTCGATTGCGAGCAGGACATGATCTTTGACGCAACCGGCCAATACCTGCGCTGCTCGATGCACGGCATCGTCTATGACCCGCTCAACGGCGAATGCGCCAGCGAGATCTGCGCCGGCAAGAAATTGACGCCCATCGCGGTGGTCGAGGATGCCGATGGCATCTGGTTTGACGACCGGCTGGCAATCAGCGCCAGCTGAACAGCGCGGTGGCTCAAGTCATATGGCCTGGCCTCAGCGTGCTCGCCGCCGCTCGCCTGGGTACGAATGGCTTCATTGATGATCCGGTGCCGTTCCATGAGCAGTGCCGTCACGTCCGAGGTATCCCGCCGCTCCGATCAAGGCCGCGGATCGCGCGCCAACACCACCTCGCGCTCGCTGGCGCGCCCCAGCGCCCGTCCGGGCTGAAGGTCTCCTGGTTCCAGGCGTAGACGCTCTCCCAGCCCAGCGCCATTTCCAGATGATCGGCAAAGGTAGCCTGAACCAGACGGTCTTCGCTGTTGATGTCGGTGTAGGCCATGCGATGCCTTCTATCGGACAACGCGACGTTTTATAAAAGACAAATCAAAGCCATGTCCTTTATGGAAGCGCTTAATAATCAGCACGTTGCACAACCCCATTGTGCGCAGAAGCACGCACCCTCCTGAAAACTACACCGCTTCGTGTCCTTTATGTTCACGGTCCGAAAGTCGATAACGCCGCCAACGGCGCTCACCCACATAGATCACCCGCTTGCCATCCACCAGATCATCGAGGGCGCGCTTCACAGTCTTGACAGAAATTTCCGCGCCAATTCGCCGGTTGATATCTGTGCTGGACGAGTCGGGGTAACGCGCCAAGTCCTCCATAATCAGTGCCAGCAAGCGATGCGGCGTAATTCTGCTAAGCGTGGTTTTGTGATCAAGTTGTGCGCCACGCAACCAATCCGGTGCCACGAAATACCGCCTTCCGGAAGTCTTGCCGCTGGTGCGAACCAGACCGTTCTGCACCAAGCGCCCAAGCCAGACCGCAAGTTCATCCGCGCCATCCGTCTCCAGCACCGCGCCCAACTCCCTGGCTGTCATGCCTTCCGATTGTGCCAGCACACCCAGGGTGATCCGCTCCCGCTGCGTCAATTGAAAGCGTTCATCCGCCTCAGTCAGCAGCCGCATCACTTCCGGCTTCGCAATGCGCCGCTGAATCGTCACTTTGACCCAGTCCGCGCCTTCTTCCGGCACCGGCGCCGGGCGACCTTGCGACAGCAGCCGGTCGTACATCAAGTCGAAGCCGCTGCCTTCCCGCTCCATCAGCCCCAGATCATGGAACACCCGCGCCAACGCCTCGTTGCGGCGTCGGCTGGCGTGCAGAATATTGCGCGGCGTCACCCCCAGCGGCAGCCGGCCCGGATTCACCACCGCCAGCCGCTCCGGGTGCAAATTGAGGTAAATGTCGCCCTGCTGCGTATAAGGCCGATGCACCAACGCATTGACCAGCAGTTCACGCACCACCTTTTCGTCATAAGCCGGCACACTGCGCCGATACAGCCCCTCGGCCACCTCGTAGCTCTCGCGGAAATCCGGCACCTCGCGCCAGATTGCATCCACCAGTTCGACAGGCGACAGCGCGCAGTCATCCCAAACCCACTTGTTGATCTTCTGTCCCCGCTCGTCGTATTTGATCGCCTGCACCAGCGGCGCGGTGCCCAGCGCCCGCCGGTCGGCGGTGGTGCCAAGCAGCAGCACGCCCAGGCGGGTGAGTGTGTCGCCCTGCGCGAGGCTGTAGTGCGTCAGCAGCTCATCGGCGCTTTTCTCCTTCACCGAATCTTTCACCCGGTCGGAAGCGCGGATACCCTGCACGAAACGGGCGAGCTTATCGGCATCAGCCGCGCCTCGCGGCACGCTGCTGTCCATCGCCTCCCACGGCCGCCCCGGCCGCTCGTTGGCCAGCCGCAGCACGTCGTCGCCCAGCACCGGCTGGCAGGTGTCACACACCCGCAGAAAGTAACGACCATCGCGGGTCGAGGCCACGTTGGGCGAGCGTTCAATCACCAATTCAATGAACTCGCCGCGGTTGGCCGCACGCTGCAAGCTCGGCAGCGCCTGCACGTTCACCGTCAACTCGCCGATGCGCTTGCGCAAACGATCCAGCAATTCCGGCGGCACGATCTGACCGGCAGGCGGCGACACCTCGCCGTCCTCGATTCCGATCAGCAAACGACCGCCCGCGCCGTTGGCGAAGCACACACAGTCCTTTGCCAACGCGTCCCAGTCGGCGGTCTTGCCGGTGACGGTGCGCAGGGATTTGCGGTCGGTGAGCAGGTCTTCGAGGGTCATTGTTTCCCCTGAGTCTGTTGGCGGTGATTTGCGGGCGGCCGCATAAGGTACTTTTTCAACACACATCTCGTGTGGTAGCCCTGTCGAAGCCAGTCGTAATACTGAACTTCTGTCCATTTACCCTCATCCGCCATTGGCTGGACGACTTCACGCGGCAATAATTTACTTACAAGGGCTGAGCCGCTTTCGGGCTTGCTTCGAACCGTTGTCACCCGCTCCAACACGACAAAGCGCTCATCAGCACGTTTTGCCTCTGACGCAGAATAATCACGCCCAGCACCGGCATGACGAATTCGATGTGGGTCAGCTTGGAGTCGGCGCGCAACTGGTCGGCGGCTTCCCGCAGGCTGGATTCGATCTGACTGATGTCGCGGACGGCGTTGGCGGTCAGGTAAATGTTTTGGGGTTAAATCAATCGGGGTTTCGCGCATTTAATTATCCGGCAGGTTCAGAGTAGAGCGGCCCATGGCCGCTATGGAGAAGTGCCGCAAAGACCACTGTTGTTGCCCTGCGCCAGCGCCGTCAGGCGCGGGGCGCCGTATTTCTACGGAATCTAACCGCCGTTGACACTCAGCAGCGCGGCCAGTTTTTGTCGGCTGACCCGGTCGTTTTCCTTGTCGAGAAAGTCCTGTTTCAGGAATGACTCCATTTTCGGATACAGCGCGATGGCTTCATCCAGTTGCGCGTCGTTGCCGCGCGTGTAGGCGCCGATGGTGATCAGGTCGCGGCTGCGCTGGAAGCGGGTGTATAGCGCCTTGAAGCGGCGCACCCGATCGAGTTCCTCCTTCGGCAGCAGTTCGGTGATGGCGCGCGAGATCGAGGCTTCGATGTCGATCGCCGGATAATGGCCCTGGTCGGCCAGTTGCCGCGACAGCACGATGTGTCCGTCGAGGATGGCGCGCGCGGCGTCGGCCACCGGGTCTTGTTGATCGTCGCCTTCCATCAATACCGTATAGAAGGCGGTGATCGAACCGCCGTCCTTGCGGCCGTTGCCGGCGCGTTCGACGAGTTGCGGCAGTTTGGCGAATACCGAGGGCGGGTAGCCCTTGGTGGCGGGCGGTTCGCCGACCGCCAGCGCGATTTCGCGCTGCGCCTGGGCATAGCGGGTCAGCGAGTCCATGATCAGCAGTACGTTCAAGCCCTGGTCGCGGAAATGTTCGGCGATGGTCGCCGCGTAGGCGGCGCCATGCAGACGCAGCAGCGGCGGGGCATCGGCCGGCGCGGCGACCACGGC
>JAGUXX010000028.1 GCA_020061585.1 Betaproteobacteria bacterium
CAGGCTCCTAGAAAGTGACCGTCAGGTTTTTTGTATGGGCGTCTCTTGATCGGCCACTGCCGCCGTTGGCGGAAGTTATCCGAATATTCTCCAACTTCGGTTTTACGCAAGCCCTTCCCAAGAGCGGCTCCCGGCCATCAGCGGAAATTCGACCCCACTCGACAGCCAGCATTCAAAGGGTTGTTCCACTCTGAAACCTGCCGGCAAGCCATGATGGCCCGCCACGAATAAATCGAATGACCTAAGCCGCCTTGGCAGGCTCGTGATTGAGTTCCATGAGCCTGCTCACCGATATCGGGGTAATGGCATAGGCCACTCCGTTCAAATCAGCAAATTCAACAAGCACTACCTCGGATGACAGCTCTTCCACGATTGTGCCAACCTGCCCGCGTGTCAAACGCTTCTCCGGAAGATCAACCGTCGTTGCAACCACATCAAGCAGTTTCATCACATTCTCCAACAACAAAGCACGTTGTAAGCTTAGTCACATGGTCAGTGCAAAGCCAACCGGTACGGACAATGGCACAGCGTTTTTCATTCCAGATTTCCAGGTCCACTCTATAAAGAGTGCCCCAAGGGCTTTCCTCAACAAGATGGGCCTCGTTGTCGGCAAGCGCCACCAAGATCTTGTTCGCCAACCACTTGCTATCGGACGGTGCCAACCCAAGCGCGGAAAGAAATACGCGGGCCTTGTGCCGGCCTTCGGGATGATTCAGGTTGAGTGCGTAACCTGCCAATTTCCGGATATCGACGGTCGCCGTTAAGTAATTTGGCAAACGCATACCACTCCTTTCAATTTCATTCCTGTTTGGAGTATAGCGATGCGTCGAGGTGGGTTTGGCTGGCCAGCCATTCCTCAAGCCGTTCCAAGTCTATCCCGATGGTGACCAGCTTTGGTTCTGGAATTTTCCACCAGTCAGCTAACTGGCACCACGTCGAATTAACACAAACTGCCAGAAACGGAAATTCGTTTTCACCGGATAGGCGTCACTGGAACGGCTGGTTCACTCAGAATAATGCTGGCAACAATTGGATGCTGATTGACATGCGTTGCGAATGGCCGCTTGGGATCCTCCACACTGACAGCAATGGGTCGGATGCCGAAAATCACAGCAGGTGGAAGCAGTCATTCACGAACGACTTTATGGAATCGGTGAATGGCGGCAGTGGCCGACGAGCCGGCATTGATTAGTCGGTTCGTATGGCTGCTCGACTCAGTAAGCCGCCGTACAGAGCCGGGCCAATCCATGCCAGCCAATGACAGCTCCCGCTGCCTAGCCGAAGTTCGGATCGACGAAAGCAGTGGCGCCGATTGAACGGCCGCCATGGAAAAGCGACACAGTGCCGTCTGTCGGTACACCGCGGCCTCGGTCAGGCGCTCAACACCTAATTTCTGCGAAATCCGACCACCGCCCCGTCAAATTGGCACCTCAAAGTTCTTTTGCCAGTGGCAAATTCCGCTGATGACGCTCCACGTTTCCGATCAGTTTGACTGGCACGCCAGCGGCGGCAAATCGTTCTGGCCATGTTTCGAGGATCTTGCGACCAGTCGATCTGACCTCCTCGATAACCGCTTCCCGAACCTGATCCAGCAAGCCGACACGACTCAGGAAAGTGGAGAAGGTATCCAGCGTGATCGCCTGGAAATGCTTCACCTTCCCCATGTTCAGTGCCAAGGCCGTATCGTGGCTGGTGTACGCCACGGTAGAAACCAGATCGTAGGCCGGAGAAAGTCGTGGGCGCAGGGGGGAGTCATAGATCAGCGACCAGTTCTTGAGGTGCGCGTCACCGTTGCCCAGCAGAACGTTGAGTACCAGGCGGCGGGACATTTCGGTCAAGTCGCTTAGGCCCCCTGCATAGCGCAGCAGAGTTCGTCCGATCATCTCGTAGTTGGCTTCGCCGTATTTTTGGTGCGTGCGCAGGTTGAAGACCTGGGCGAAATCTTCGGCATGCGTTCTGCCGCCAGCGGGGCGATCGAAACGCCGGAGGGCATAGAACGGCTCACCCTTCCTGTAGCCGGACATATTGGGCAGCCCTTGCAGCATCTCCGGCTGTAGAAGCCGCACTTCCGGCACTTCGATACCGACGTACCGCGCGGTTTCCATGGTGGCGGCCTCGACCATGGGTAACGCCTCAAAGTCGTTCGAAGGCGGCTTGACGATATGGTTGCCAAGCGCGCCCCCCGTTGCCAAGGTGAAGCGCTCGCCTTGGCGGAGCATAGAAAACTTCATCTGCATGCCGCCAAGCGAAAACTTCAGTTCCTGGAGGTCGACAGATGTCGATAGGTTGCCGGGCGGATCCCGCTGCATATGGACCGGTGTATCGATGGGCGACAGGATCACCGCCCCGGGCAGATCTTCACCAAGCGCCGCGAGCAGGCTGAAATCTCGGTCTTGGTGGACCTTGAGACGCTGCGCAATACTGGCCCGTAATCCCCCCTCCGGCAGGAGATTGGAAAAGAACGGCGGCGCCCTTACCGAAGCCGACTTGTGCCGGTCATCCAGGAGCAGCGCCCGTGTGGCAGCTTCGTCACCGGGACGGGCTAACGAAAGAGAAAGAATCGGGCGCTGGACGCCATATTCGATGTAGCCCTCATCAACCACGAAGCGGTTTTTTTCGTCTGGATAATGCGTGAGGTAGCCGACAAGCACATTGTTCAGTCTCACCGCCAATGTACTGACCACGCTCATGAGTCGTCGTCTTTCAGATCATCAAACTCGGCAAGAAGGTCGGGAACCCGATTGGGCGACGGGTTCACCATCGATCGCATGTGCCCTTGACCAATCGGTGTCAGGGTCAGTTCCAGGCCAAGCGCATGGGCGTAGGTTGCGAATGTATCCAAAGTCACATCGCCGCCATTCTCGATTTTCGAGATGGTTGCCTGGCGCATGCCACGGATCTTGCCTTGGGCAAGCCCCGCTTGCTCTCTTTGTCGCCGCAACAGCTTGCCGAGAAGCGCGAGCAATTCGGCATTGTTGATTCGCTTTTGAGTATCAGACATAAATCAATAATACTCAATGACGTATCGTTTGCAAGCTGTCTGGTCGCAGAAACCAGCCGCTGATTCATCGAGGCGGTGTCGGCGAGCCAGCCGGGTATTGATTCCAGGCTGGCTTTGCCGAGCGTTTACGGTTTCAGCGCCGCTTCGATCAAGCCACCGACCGCCGCCAGATTCTTGTTGAACTCGGCGTCCAGACCGTGCCGGCCGGTCAGGTAGTCCGGGCTGTTCCAGGTCAACTGCACCTGGCCTTGCGCGTCCTGCCAGGCCAGGGCTTTCATCGGCAGGTCGAGGCCGATGCTCTGGTTGGCGCGCATCAGCGGCGTGCCGGCCTTCGGGTTGCCGAAGATCAGCAACTGCGTCGGGCGCAGGCTCATGCCGACGCTTTGTGCTTCGGCGGCATGGTCGATGCGGGCGAACACCTTAACGCCCTTGGACTTCAGCACGGCTTCCAGGCGATCCAGGGTTTCCGCCACCGAATAGGGGCTGACGCGGTTGGCTAGTCCGGCGGTATCGGCGGCCAATGTGGTAACAGGGGTGATGGCGAACAGCAGTACGGCAAGCAGATGCTTCATGGTTTTTCTCCAGTCGGGGTGGTGGGGTGGTCTTTCCAATACTCGGGTACATCGCGACGATAACGCCGGAACACCAGGTTGGCGATCAGCGCGGTCCAGCCGGTTTGATGCGCGGCGCCCAGGCCGAGGCCGGTTTCGCCGTGGAAGTATTCGTGGAACAGGTGCAGATCGCGCCAGTGCGGGTCATGTTGCAGCGGCGAGTCGGCCGGGTAAGCGGCAATCCGGCCGTCCTTGCCGCGCCGGAACAGGTCGACCAGGCGTTCCGCCAGCAGGTTGGCGACTTCTTTCAGGCTGACCGCGGGGCCGTCCAGGCAAGGCGCGGCGACGCTGAAACTGGCGCCCAGGTAGCGGTGGTATTTTTCGATTGCCTGGATCAGCAGGTAATTGGTCGGCAGCCAGATCGGCCCGCGCCAGTTGGAGTTGCCGCCGAACAGGCCGCTGGCCGATTCGCCTGGCTGATATTCCATATGGGCATGGCCGATGCCGGGCAGTTCGCCCAGATCCTGATGGTCGGCGTGATAGCGGGAGACGCCGCGCACGCCGAAGCGGGACAGGAATTGTTGTTCGTCCAGCACCCGGCTCAGGATGCGGGCGAGTTTGTCCGGATCGACCAGCGACAGCAGGTGTTCGCCGCGCGCGTTTTCATGCACCGGACAGGCGCATACGACATGACCATCGAAGCCGCCGCCGCCATGCTCAAGCAGCTTGGCGGCGAAGCGCGGCGCGGCCTTGAGCAAGCGTTGATCGACCACTTCGCAGGCGAACAGCGGAATGATGCCGACCCAGGAAAACACGTCGATGCGGCGCTGGCCGCCATCCGGGCTGACCAGCAAGTCCTTGTAGAAGCCGTCCGCCTCGTCCCACAGTGACAAGCTGCCGTCGCCATTTCCCGCGCCGTTGCCAGCTATGCCTGCGGCGATGTTCATGAACTGGGCGTAACACTGGATGGCGATGTCCTCATAAGCCGGGTCTTCGACGCTGATTTCCAGCGCGATCAAGGTCAGGTTGAGGGCAAACATCGCCATCCAGCCGGTGGCGTCGGCCTGTTTTAGATGAAAGCCGGGCGGCAGCGGTTGCGAGCGGTCGAACACCGAGATGTTGTCCAACCCCATGAAACCGCCTTCGAACACGTTATGCCCGTCCTGATCCTTGCGGTTGATCCACCAGGCGTAGTTGAGCAGCAACTTGTGCAACACGCGCTTGAGAAAGGCGCGGTCTTCCCGCCCGCGTTGCACCCGTTCGGCGCGATAGGCCTTCAGCGCGGCGGCGGCGTGCACCGGTGGATTGGCGTCGCCGAAAGCCCATTCGTAGGCGGGAATCAGGCCGTTCGGATGCAGCGCGTTTTCCTTCAGCAGCAGTTCGATCTGATCCTTGGCGAAATCGACATCCAGCAGGCTCAGCGCCGAAGCGTGAAACGCCAGATCCCAGGCGGCAAACCAGGGGTATTCCCACTTGTCCGGCATGGCCACGACCGCCTTTAGCTTGAGGTGCCGCCAGTGTTTGTTGCGGCCTTGTTTGCGCGCTTGCGGCGGCGGGTGGCCGTCGCCATCCAGCCAGCGGCCGACATCGTAGTGGTAGAACTGTTTGCTCCAGATCAGGCCGGCCATGGCTTGGCGCAGGATGCGGTGATCTTCGGTGTTGGCGTTGGGCAGCAGCTCGTCGTAGAACACCGAGGCCTCGGCCTGACGTTTGGCGAAGGTGGACTCCCACTGCGCGAACGGCTCCGCCAGCGGCTGGCGCGACAGCACCATGCCGGTCATCGCGGTTTCGCCGGCGGCCACTTCCAGGCGATGGCTGGCGGCGAACTTGCTGCCGACCTGTTCCGGATTGAGCGCGCCGACTTCGCCCTGGATCAGATGGCGATGGAAAGCGTCTTTCACAAACGGATTGGCATTGGCCTGGTCCCAGAGTTTTGCGGTGTTGGTCTCGTTGTTGGTGAACAACAATTCGGCCTGGCGGCGGCCGTACAGGTAATAGGTGCCCAACGTCGGATGCACGGCGCGCAGCGCCCAGACCGCGCCATGCGGCGGCGGAATCTCGCGCAGCACCGGTTTATCCGTGAAGCTGACAGCGGCATCCCAGTTCCAGGTATTGCGGAACCACAGCGTCGGCAGCAGCCAGATCGTCGCCGCTTCCGGCCCCCGGTTGGCGGCGAACAGGCGGATCAGAATCTGTTCCGGGCCGGCCTTGGCGTAGCGCACTTCCACGTCCCAGTAACGATTGTCGGCGAAGGCGTCGCTGTCATGCAGGCTCACCGGCGGCTCGTCGCGGGTGCGGCGCGCGTTTTCCTGACGCAGCCAGTCGTAGGGAAAGGCGCGCTGCGGGTATTTGTAGAGATAGCGCAGCCAACTGTGCGACGGCGTGGCGTCGAGGTGGAAATAGCATTCCTTGACGTCCTCGCCATGATTGCCCTGATTGCCGGTGAGGCCGAACAGACGTTCCTTCAGCATCGGGTCGCGGCCGTTCCACAGCGCCAGCGCGAAGATCAGGCGCTGATCCTCGTCGCAAATGCCGGCGATGCCGTCTTCGTTCCAGCGGTAGACGCGGCTCACCGCCTGATCATGGCTGAAGTGTTCCCAGGCCTCGCCTTGCGCGCTGTAGTCCTCGCGCACCGTGCCCCAGGCGCGTTCCGACAGATACGGCCCCCACAAGCGCCAATTTTCCTGGCCGGCGCGTTGCGCTTCCAGACGCGCGCGTTCGGCGTCGTGCGCTGCTTCAAGCATGGTTTTTTCCCTTGGCGCGTTCCAGCAGGCACCAGGCTTGCAGCGCGCACGCCACCGACCAGGCCTGACTGGGCGCGCCGCGCGGCGTGTGCGGCGGTTCGGCGTCAAACAGTTCGCTGATGGAACCGAGTCCGGCATCGGCCAGATGATCGGCCAGCGGTTGCATCAAGGCTTGCGCCTCGGCCGCGTCACCGCCGGCCCGATGCAGCGCCAGCGCGTAATGCGGCAGCAGCCAGGCCCAGGCCGGGCCTTGATGGTAAGTCGCGTCACGTTCGCGCACGCCGCCTGCATAGCGGGCGCGATAGTCAGCGTCAGCGGGATCCAGCGTGCGCAGCCCGTAACTGGTCAGCAGGCGGTCGCCGACTGTCCGCACCACCGCCGCTTGCTCGCTTTGAGACAGCGGCGAATGGGTCAGCGACACGGCGAAAATCTGGTTTGGACGCACCTGTCCAGCCTGGTTTTTATCCTCGCCATCCAGTACATCGAACAAACCCTCGCCATCCGCGCGGATAAAGCGGCGGAAGCCTTGCCGCGTTTGCGCTGCAAGATGCGCGAAGGCCGCTTCGTCCCGCCGCAGCCGACGGGAAAACTCGGCCAGACTCATCAGCGCGTTGTACCAGAGCGCATTGAGCTCCACCGGCTTGCCGATGCGCGCAGTCACCGGCCAGCCATCGACACGCGCATCCATCCAGGTCAGTTGCGTCGCTTGTTTGGCATCCTCCCCGGCGACATCGTCCACTCCGGCGCGCAAAAGTCCATCGGCCGGGTCTACACCGATACCGTAACGGGTGCCGTTGGCGTAGTGATCAATGATTCTCGTCAGCACCGGGAAATGTCGCGCCAGCGCGACCAGGTCGCCGCTGGCTTCGAGGTAGGCGCGCCAGGCTTCGATGTACCAGAGCGGCGCATCGGCGGCGTTGTATTCCGCTGGCGCGCCGTCTTCCGGAAAGTGGTTGGGCAGCAGGCCGTCTTGCACAAACCCCGCCCAGCTTTCCAGCAAACGGCGCGCGTCATCGTGGCGATGCGCCGGCAAGGTCAGACCGGGCAGGGCGATGAAGCTGTCGCGGCCCCAATCACCGAACCAGGGATAGCCGGCGATCACCGAAACGCCATCGTCGGTCGAATCGGGCAAGGCGCGACGCACCAGAAAGCTGTCGGCGGCCAGCAGCAACTGGTCGATCCAGCCCGGCGCTGTGGCCAGCGCCGGGCTTTGTACTTTCGCCTGACGCAGCAGACTGGCGTCGAGATGCTGCCGCTGGCGCAAGGATTCGCCCAGATAAGGCGCGGCATCGGCCTGCATCGAGGCGGTAAAGCCGACCCATTCGCCTGCATGCAAGGGCAGTTCCAGCACGCCTATGCAGAGATGGTTGTCCTGGTCCGGCAGACCGCGCGCGCGTTCGGCCTGGAGATCGAAACGTTCGATCCACTGGTTTTGCGTCTGAAAGCGTCCGCAACGGCTGCGAAAATGCAGCGCCAGGTCCGGCGTCAACGTCACATGCAACGCGTCCTTGCCGAGTTCGACATCGGGCGTGAAAGCGCCCGCTTCAGTCTGACCGTGATGATCGCGAGCATTGACCAGCAATCGCACCGTCAGACGTGGACGCCGCGCTTCTTCATGCTCGGACAGCAAACGCCAGGCCAGACAGGTGGTATTCGCCCCCGCCTGCATCCAGATGCGCGCCTCCAGTCGCAGGTCGCCGATGGCGTAACGCCAGACCGGCAAGCGGCCATCGAGGTGAAACGATTCGATGTCGAGAAACCGGCGCGGCTCGATCACGCCGCCCTGCCAACGGTTGCTGTGCAGCGGAAAGATGCGATCGCCGACGATCAACGCCGCCTCGGTCTTGGCGAACACCAAAGTACGCCCCAATGGTGGCCGCATCGGCGCGAACAACAACCCGTGATAACGCCGCGTCAGCGTGCCGGCGACGGTACCCGCCGCGTAACCGCCGAGACCGTTGGACAGCCACCATTCACGCCGCTCGGCCTGATCGAGGTCGTTGCAGACCTCGCGACCGAAGCGAATGAACTGGGGTAGAGCTTGTTCCATGCCGCCCTCGCGCCGCGATATCAACCGCGATTCATTTGAGCGCGTACTTCGACTTCGGCGGCCAGCCAGTCCCGCATCTCGAAGCCGGGCGCGAAGCCGCGCTGCTCGGCCAGAAAGTAGGCTGCTTGGGCGACTCGCTCCGAGAATTCATGTTGCCCCGGGGCGATGCCGTCAGAGATTCCGGCTTCATCATTTTTTTGTTTGTTCGACGTTTTCATTGTCATCTCCTGAATTGTTGGGTGCGCTGATCGAGATGCCATCGCTGCGGTTTGGTCGGCGGGCAACCGAATTCCTGACAACAATATTTTCAGGAAACAAGCATTTTTGAATCGGAAGCGAGTCGTTCAGTAGTAATGCTAGTGTGGTGTTGCACGCTATCCGGCCCATAAAACGGCGGCTTTTCCCGCCATGCGTCGTTGCGAGCCCTTGCCGTATACCCCATACGGCCGCGGGCTCGC
>JAGUXX010000242.1 GCA_020061585.1 Betaproteobacteria bacterium
CGCGCCGGCCGGCCCACCGCCGACCACCAGCACGTCGAACGGCGCTTTTTCCGCCAGTTTCGCGGCATCGCGCGCCGCCGCGCCGGTATCCAGGCGAGCGAGGATCTGCTCCAGACTCATGCGGCCGTCATCGAACGGCTCGCCATTCAGCCAGACGCTGGGCACCGCCATGATCTGACGCGCATTGACCTCGTCCTGGTACATCGCGCCATCGATCATCACGTGCCGCACGTTCGGGTTCAGCGCGGCCAGCGTGTTCAGCGCCTGTACCACGTCCGGGCAGTTGTGGCAGGACAGGGAAATGTAGGTCTCGAAGCGGAAGTTACCCTGGATGGCCTTGGCCTGTTCGATCTTGTCCGCGTCGATCTTCGGCGCGTAGCCGCTGGCCTGCAGCAGCGCCAGAATCAGCGAGGTGAATTCGTGCCCCATCGGCAGGCCGGCGAAGCGGATGCGCGCAGCCTTTTCACCCTCACCCACCTTGCCGATGCTGAACGACGGACGCCGCGCGTCAACCCCGTTTTCCAGCAGCGCGACCTTGTCCGACAGGCTGGCGATGTCTTCCAGCAAACCCCGCATCTCGATGGATTTCGGGCTGTCATCGAGAGAGGCCACCAGCTCGATGGGATCGACCAGCTTTTCGAGGTAAGCCTTGAGTTGGGTCTTGATGTTGGCGTCGAGCATGGGGATTCTCCTGTATGAGTGGGCAATACGAAGGCGTCCGCGGATTGATATGCAGGCGACTTGGTGTTGCTGACTGGGGGGGACGTCATTCCGGCGAAAGCCGGAATCCAGGGTTGCGCTACCTGGACCCCGGCATGGCCGTCACCCCGGAATGGTTGTATCCGGGGCGGGGTGACGATTCACTGATGGGCGGCGATTTAGATCTTGCCGACCAGATCCAGCGACGGGGTCAGGGTGGCGGCGCCATCCTTCCACTTGGCCGGGCAGACTTCGTTCGGGTGAGCGGCAGTGTACTGAGCGGCTTTCAGCTTGCGCAGGGTCTCGGACACGTCACGGGCGATCTCGTTGGAATGCACTTCCATGGTCTTGATGACGCCATCCGGGTTGATGACGAAGGTACCGCGCAGCGCCAGGCCCTCTTCCGGGATATGCACGCCAAAGGCGTTGGTCAAGGCATGGGTGGGATCGCCGACCAGCGGGAATTTGGCCTTGCCGACGGCGGCGGAGGTCTCATGCCAAACCTTGTGCGAGAAATGCGTGTCGGTGGTGACGATGTACACCTCGGCGCCCGCTTTTTCGAACTCGGCGTAATTCTCCGCCGCGTCTTCGATCTCGGTCGGGCAATTGAAGGTGAACGCCGCCGGCATGAAAATCAGCACGGACCATTTGCCGTGCAGGCTCTTTTCGGTCACTTCGACGAACTTGCCGTTGTGGAAAGCCTGGGCGGTGAACGGTTGAACCTGGGTGTTGATCAGGGTTTGCATACAAAACTCTCCTAAAGTTGATGGTTGTTGCCGGGGTGAAAGTGATACGGCGGGGCGCACTATAGACCAGCCAAAAATATCGATCCAATTGAAATAGCAGAACACATTGATCTAGGTGGTAGATTGGCCATCCAGGCCGCCTGGCGGCAGTTGGCGCAGAATTTCCTCGAAGCGGAAATCATCGACCAGCGCGTTCAGCGTATGGGCGGCGGCGGCATCGACCGCCGCGACCCGCTCGATCACCTGGCGGCTGGCTTCCATGTCCAGCGACTCGGCGGCGGCGCGCAATTCGGCGGCCAGTTCAATCGGCAAGCCGCGCAACGATGTGGCTGCCGCGACGCCGGGCGCGGCGCCTTCGGCATCCCTGCGCTCATAGTCGTAGGCCACCCCCAGCAGACGCGCCATGGTTTCGAAGATCTGCTGTTCGTCGAGCGGTTTCGCCAACATCTCGTCGCAGCCGGCGGCGAGGATTTCCTCGCGGTTTTCCATGAAGGCGCTGGCGGTCAGCGCGGCGATCTTGACCTCGCCGCCGCCGGGCAGCGCGCGGATCTGACGCGTCGCCTGGTAGCCGTCGAGCACCGGCATGCGCATGTCCATCCAGATGAAATCAGGCCGCCGGGTCAGGAAGCTGGCGATGGCCTGCTCGCCATTGGCGGCGTCGCGCACCTGAAAACCGACGCGTTGCAACAGATGAGCAAGCAGTTCGCGGTTGTCGGCATTGTCCTCGACCACCAGCACATCGATGTCGGGTTGCCCCGGTTTCAGACGCGACACCCGATGCGGCAGGCTGGCGTCGACCAGACTCTCTTCCACTTCCGGCAGCGGCAAGTCGCAGAAAAAGGTGCTGCCTTCGCCCGCCGCGCTGCGCACGCCGAGTTCGCCGCCCATCAACCGCGCATACTCGCGGCTGATCGCCAGGCCCAGCCCGGCGCCCTCGCCTTTGGCCGCGCCGGACGTGGTCTGGTAGAACGCCTCGAAGATACGGCGCTGATCGGCGCTCGAAATACCCGGCCCGGTGTCGATGACCTCGAACCGCAATTGCCCGCCTCCCACCGGCGCGATGCGCAGACGCACGCCGCCGCGGTCGGTGTATTTCACCGCGTTGGACAGCAGGTTGAGCAGTATCTGGCGCAGACGCGGCGCGTCGCCGCTGACATAGCGTGGCGTCACGGCGGCGCGCTCGACGAAGAACGACAGGCCTTTGGCGTCGGCGCGCACGCGGGTCATTTCCTCGATGGCGCGCAAGGTATCGTCCAGATCGAACGGCGCTGTCTGGATCGTGGTGCGACCGGCTTCGATGCGCGAGATGTCCAGCACGTCGTTGATCAGGTCGAGCAGATGATGGCCGCTGCGGTGGATGGTGGCCAGATTGCGGCGCTGCTCCGGCGACAATTGCGCGTCGCGTTCCATCAACTGGGCGAAGCCGAGGATGGCGTTGAGCGGCGTGCGCAGTTCGTGCGACATGTTGGACAGGAATACGCTCTTGGCCCGATTCGCCGCCTCGGCCTGATCGCGCGCCTGGGCCAGATCGGCGGTGCGTTCCGCGACCAGGGTTTCCAGATGGTCGCGGTGTCGCGCCAGCTCGTCGCGCGCGCGTTTGACCTCGGTGATGTCCTCCGAAATGCCCAGCAGATACTCGGGCCGGCCCGCCTCGTCCAACAGCGCCAGTTTTTTGGTGTGCAACACCCGCTGGCCCAGATGCCGGCTGTCGATGGTTTCCTCGGCGATATCCAGGATGTCTTGCGCGGCGAGCACTTCGCGATCCTTGGCGGTGAAGAAATCGGCCTGAGCGGGCGGAAACAGATCCTGATCATTCTTGCCCAGCATCGCCGCGCGCGGCAGCCCGAGCAGGTCTTCCGCCGCCTTGTTGAGCAGCACGAAACGCAGATCCTCGGCGCGCTTGAGGAACAGCATGTTGGGGATGTTTTCGATCACCGAATCGAGCAGACGTCGGCTGGCGCGCAGTTCGTTGCCGCTGTCGCGCAGCCGGCGCTCGTTGTCCGCCAGTTGTTCGAGCATGCGATCGAATCCCTCCGCCAACTGGCCGATCTCGTCGTCGCGGCGCAGCTTGGCGCGCAGATCGCGGCGGCCGGCGCCGACCGCCTCGGCGACGCCGCGCAAGACATAGAGTCCGCGGGTCATGCCGCGCGCCATCAATATCGCGAACAGGGTGCCGATCAGGATGGCGGCCAGGGTATAGACCAGGCCCTCGCGCGTCACCGCGCTGAGGCTGGCGGCCTGGCGATCCTGGCCGAGCGCGACGCGGGTCCAGCCGATCGCCGTCCGGCCTTGCAGGATGGGATAGGCGACATCGACCATGTCGCCGCTGTTCACCAGCGTCCGCGCCTCCGCCACGCCGGCGAACAATTGCAGACTGACTGGATCGGCCAGATAACGACCGACGCTGCGCGCGTCACTGTGCGCCAGCACCCGACCGTCCGGGGCGAGGATCATCGCGTAACGCAGATCGGGGTAGGTAGCCAGCCCGCTAAGCAATTCCTCCATGCCGATCAGATCGTTGGACAACACCCATTGCGTGCCCGACGCCGCCGTCGCCCGCGCCAGGCTGACCGCGCGTTCCTGGGTCTGCTGGTGCAGGAAGTCGCGCTGCCGATAGACCAGATCGTAGACGAACAAGGTCATCATCACCGCATGCACCAGGGCGATGCCGATGATCAACTGGCGGCGAATGGAGCCGAACAGAAAGCGGCGCAATACGGCGATCATCGACGTTCCACGACGGGGCGCACCTTGGCCTCGAATTCGCGCAGAAAATCGCGCACCGGCTGGTAAGTGGCGGCGTCCGCCGACTCGAAGCGACTCAATTCCATCGCCGCCAGGATGCGCCGCCCCTCGGCATGTTCATGCAGCGTGAACAGCAGCGATCCAAGCCGCGCCAGCCATTCCGTCGGCAGGTCGGAACGCGCCACCAGACCGTTGTTGGGCAGCGATTCGGTCTCCCAGATCACTTCGAGTTCGCGCGCCAGTTCCGGTCGTTCCCGACTCAGCGCCCGCCACGGCGGCGGCCAGGTGGCGCCGGCGGCGGTGCTGCCGCGATAGACGTTCATGATGGAAGATTCCTGCGAACCGACATAACGGTTGTCGATGTCGCGCAGCACGTTCAGGCCCTGGCTGTGCAGATACCACTGCGGCATCATGGTGGCGGCCAGCGCGGTGGGCGCCGGGTAACTCACCGCCCTGCCCTTCAGATCGGCGACCGCGCGGATGCCGCTATCCTTGCGCACCAGGATGATGCCGCGAAAATTATGGTCGTCGCCCATCTTGCCGAACACCCGATAGCCGCTTTCGGTGGCGACCAGGGTCTGGTAAGGATTGGGCAGCGCCAGATGAAAATGCCCGGCGGCCAACTTGGCATCGTAGGCGGCATAGTCGCGCGACGCCTCCAGCTTGATCTCCGGGCCATCCAGATGGCGATTCAGATAATCCACCAGCGGCTGGTAGACCTCGGACAAGCGTTTCGGATTGTGCAGCGGATGCACGCCGAACAGATAGACCGTTTCCGCCGAGACCGGCGGTTGATCGGCATATTGCGGTTCGTAACGCGCCTCCTGGCCGCGCTGGCAAGCGCTCAGCAGCCAGGGTGCGAGCAGCACCGCCAGACCTCGTTTCAGCAGCGCGCGGCGTGGCGGCGACATCATTGCGCCGGTGCATGCGTAATGGGCGCCAAAGCCAGCTTGCCGAGATCCTCGGCCGGCATCGGCCGGCCGAACAGATAACCCTGGAAGGCCGGGCAGCCGGCGGCGCGCATGAACACCCATTCCGCCTCGGTCTCGACCCCCTCGGCGATGACGCCGATCTGCAAATGCTGCGCCAAGGAGATGATGCTGCCGACGATGGCGGCATCCTGATGGTCCTTGTGCACGTCGCGCACGAACGATTGATCGATCTTCAGGCGATCGATCGGCAGTCGTTTCAAGTAGGCCAGCGAGGAATAGCCGGTACCGAAATCGTCGATCGCGAAGCGCACGCCGAGCGCCTTGAGCAGCGCCATCTTGGCGATGGCGTCATCGATATCGACCAGCAGCATCGATTCGGTGACTTCCAGTTCCAGCGCGCCGGGCGGCACCCCGGTTTCCGCCAAAGCGGCCTCCACCTGCGCGACGAAATCGGCCTGATGAAACTGCCGCGAACTGACATTCACCGACACCATGCCGAGGCGCCTGGCCAGGGCCGGATCGGCCAGCCAACTCGACTGCTGGCGCAGCGCGGTGCTCAGCACCCAGGCGCCGAGTTGCACGATCAGGCCGGATTCCTCGGCGGCGGGAATGAACTCCGCCGGACTGACCAGCCCGCGTTGCGGGTGATTCCAGCGCACCAGCGCCTCGCAACCGCGCACCTCGCCCGTGGCATTGGTCTGCGGTTGATAGAACAGCATGAACTCCTGTCGTTCGAGCGCGCTGCGCAAGTCCTTTTCCAGGCGCAGACGGTTTTCGGCCAGCGTCTGCATGCGCGCCTGATAGAAACAGATGCTGTTGCGTCCCGACTGTTTGGCCTGATACATCGCCGTATCGGCATGGCTGAGCTGTTCCTCGCAGGTCTCGCCGTCCAGCGGGTAGAGGGTGATGCCGATGCTGACATCGAGTTGCAGTTCATTGCCGCCGACATGGATCGCATCGCTCAGTTTGGCGGCCAGACTCTCCGCCACCGCCCGCGCGCGCCGCGCGGCCTGCTCCGGCGTCCCGGGCAAGGCCGGCAGCAGCACCAGGAATTCGTCGCCGCCCCAGCGTGACAGCGTGTCCTCGGCGCGCAAGTCGGCGGCGAACAAGCGGCCGACCTCGCGCAAGTACAGATCGCCTATGGCATGCCCCAGCGCATCGTTGATGGTCTTGAACCGGTCCAGATCGAGGAACAGCACCGCGCCCAGCGTGCCGGAACGCAGCGCCAACGCCAGCTCCAGGGCCAGCCGGTCGGACAACAGGCGGCGATTCGGCAGCCCGGTCAGTTCGTCGTGATAGGCCATGTACTCGATGCGGTCGTCCGACAGCCGACGTTCCAGGCCAAGGCTCAACACCCCGGTGACGCGCGACAGAAACTGCGTCCAGCGCTCCGGCGCGGCGCCGCCGACCGGCACATACTGCACCAGCAGACCGACCGCCTCGCCCTCGGCCTCGATCGGCGATACATAGCAAGGCGTACCGCTCGCCCGCTGCGCGTCCGGGCGCCCGCACGGCAACTGGCAATCGCCGCCGGTCAGTCGGCATAGCCCTTGGACGCCGTTGTCGAAGCACCCGGCATCGACGAACCGCAGCCGCCCCGATTCCGCCGTCCGGGTCAGGCCCAACTGGGAGATCAAGCCGCTGTCGCGATTCAGCAGCAGACTGGCGCGGGCATCCTTGACCGCCCAAACGACGCCGGCATCGAGTTCATCCAGCGCCGATTCGAGAAACTTGAGCGCCGAAGTGTGTTGCAGGCCGAGTTTCAACAACTCGCTCAACACATGTTCTTCCCGGATGGAAAACTGGATTCTTGCGTTGGACGCCTGTAGTTCCCGGGTCCGTTCGGAAACCCGTTGTTCCAGATCGGCATTCACCAAACGCAGTTGGCGGCGAGCCTGGGCCAGATCGAGGTGGGTGCGCACCCGCACCAGCACCTCCTCCAACTGGAACGGTTTGACGATGTAATCGACGCCGCCGGCCTGAAACGCGTGCACCTTGTCTTCCATGTCCTGCAGCGCGCTGATGAAGATCACCGGCACATCGCGCAGCGTCGGGTCGTCCTTCATGCGCCGGCAGACTTCGTAACCGTCCATCAGCGGCATGCGGATGTCGAGCAGCACCACATCCGGCAAGCCGGTTTGCAGCGAACGCAAGGCCATATCGCCGGACAACGCCGGACGCACTTTGTAACCCGCCTGCTGCAGCATGCTGCCGAGGACTTTCAGATTGTTCGGGTTGTCGTCGACGATCATGACGACTGCGGAAGAACGGGAATCGATTGCCATCTGCGGAGCTGTTCGGGTCGCGGTGCCGTGGCTGGAAAAAAGGATTGAGTACCGCTGTAACTTTAGCAGCCCGCCGGACTTTAGTCGTTGCGATCGGAAATCGGTCCAGCGGGAACTTGCCTGGTCGGGCCACGAATGCACGCGGCGCGATCTATCGGGCTTGTGTATCGCGGCACATGCGGCATTCCGGGTCGAATAGATTTTCCAGCCCGCGGGCGCGGCTAACCGGCCTTCTCCACCAGCCGGGCGCTGTCGTTGTACACCACCTCGGTCATGGATGGCACCGAGGCGCCCATGCCTGCATCCGCCACGATCCCGTGCAGCTTCGGCTCCTGCATATAAGGTTCCGCATGGTTGGGCCAATCGGCCATCTCCAACTGGTGTTGAAAACCCCAGTTTGCATGTTGTATGAAACGCAACTCGCCGGTGTGCCGCTGGCGCGCCACCAACCAGTCCGTAGCGGCGAACTCGATTTGGATGACCTCAAGGTCCTGGCCGTGATGCACCTTGGGAAAAGACGCCGAGGGCGTATCCATGAGCAAACTGACGGAAGGCGCATGCGGCGACGCGACCTTGACATCGCTGGGACGATAAAAGGGATAGCGCTGATCGCCCCGGGGGGCATCCCGGATGGGAAAGGTACATTCGTAGGCCAGCCTGTGGCCATCGGCATAGGTTGCCGTGGGGGCATAGGCGTTCAGATCCTGGATGTGTCCCACATCCCACCTCCCCACCGTGCCGCCATCGCCCGAGGCCACCACCTTGGCCCTGAAACTGTAGGTAGGCCCGGACAGCTCTATGGAATCGCCCAGATCACTGGCCGGCCCATCCGGTTCGGAATACCGGGGCCGCTCCGAGTCCTCCGCCAGGCTGAAGCCGATGCCGGCCAGGGCCGGGTCCGGGGGCGGCGGCGTGGAAGGCGCTTCGCCCGTGGCAAAGTGGTCATCCATGAGCCCCAAGGTCACCGGGCCGACGATGCCATCCTGTTCATCGGGCGGCAGCTCTCGGGAGGCCTGAAAGGCCTTCACCGCCTGTTCCGTTTCGCCACCGAACAGGCCGTCCGGGCCGTATTCCAGCAACGGGAAGCCGGCGTCGATGAGCGCCCGCTGGAGCTTCGTTACGGCGACGTTGGTCTGGGGGCCGCGGGAGCCCTTTTTCAGGTGGATGAGGTTGATCATGACCTGTTCCAGAATGGGGTCGCCCTGGAAGCGGGCGGCGCGCAGGCTGCCGGCGCCGCCCGCTTCCCGATCCCCACGGGTGGCTGACGGGGCGCTGTCGCCTCCCCCCGCGTTGACCGCCGGGCGACTGCCCAGGCCCATGCCGGTTTCCTCAACCATGGAACCGGACAGGCGGCAACGCGGGCAGGAACCGCCACACGCGCAGGCCGGCGCCCCGGACGGCCTGACTTTACCAGCCGGAACCGCTGGCTGCATGGGCAAGGTCGCGGGCAAGGGCTTGAAGCCGCGTCCGTCAGACCATCGACCGAGGTGATCGTGCGTATGAATTGCCATGGCGCGTCTTCATGTCAGGATGAACTCCTCTCCACCACGCATAACTAGCCCTTGTCCGCGTCGGGGGTCTGGATCAGCAGTGTCTGATCTGAGCATAGCAGCCGAACCGGCCGGCGTTGGGGTCGGCACAAATGGATCGAAACCCGGTCGCAGGCTCCGCTCATGGCCCGCCACCCGTGCCTGGCGCGACCTTGGGCGCCGGTTCCTTCTGGCTGGCCGATTCGGCAAGCCGCACCAGCGCGTAGACGTAGAGGGTCAAGCCGATACCATCCCGGACGATGCCGGGCACGGCTTCGAGCCAGTTGTTGGCGGAGCCGTAGGCCATCCACGGGCTGCCCATGATTTCCGCCAGGCCAAGCAGCTTGTCCGACACGCCGCCGTGGCGGATGCGCCCCACGCCACCATAGGCATAGGCGATGATTTCATCGACGTGGCGGAAGGCAATGCGCAGATTGGGGTTCTTTGACCCCGACTCCTTCAGGAAGGGAAACAGCTCACGCAGCTTGGCATGCATGGCCTCGTGATAAGCCGTGTTGGCCAACTCACCCTTGGTCTGGGCGCGGGCGTTCACGGCAATTTCACCGAACTTGCCCACCCAGGACTTGAACCATCCCGCCGTTTCAGCGGGTATCGCCGGATCGATGACCGCGCTTGGCCGGTTCTTGCCCTTGAGCTGCTTCCAGGCCGCGTCCACCAGGGCGTCCAGTTCGGCCTGGACCGGCACATTTTTCTGGCCGAAGAAGAAACCCATCATCGAACGAACCGTGAGCTGGTCCAGGTTTTCCAGGCCCTGCTTGCCGGCGATACCCTCCAGGCGGGTCAGGACGCGGCTCATCTCGGCCTGGAAGGCATCCTCGGTCGCCGCGCGGGCGCCGTTGGCCAGACTGGTTTCCAAGTCGCGCACCTGGGCTTCCAGAAGGTCCAGTTCCGCCCCGGTCGCGCCCCGGCTGGCGGGCGCCAGGCGCTGCAGTTGTTCGCGCAGCAGGGCGATGTAGCCACGCACCGGCTGGCCGGAATACTGGAGGTAGGGGGTGCCGGCGGCATCGGCGGCCACGGCGCTGGTCCGTTCGGCCACCACCGGGCCCTGGGCGAGCACCTGGTCGGTGAAACCGGCGGCGCGGATTTCCGCCCCCGCCAGGGCTTCGCCGGTGACGGCCCCCGCCTTCGCCTCCACCGTGCCGGCCGATTCAACCAGTTCCGTCGCCCGCTTGCCTACGGCGCTTTCGGCCTGGGCCATGCCCTTGCCCGCGGCACCGGCCACACCGCTCTCGGTCTTGAGTTCCGCCTTGGCGATCTCCTTTTCGATTTCCGTCAGACTGGACTTCAGCCCGGACGAGGCGCCACTCTTCAACCCACGCCAGGCCTGGCGCAACAACAGGCTGCCGGCCAGCACCAGCAGGCCGATCTTGAAATAACGCCAATGCTCCCGGTCGCTGTCGGTATAGCCTTCCTTGTCGGTGCTGATGGTGTGGTCCAGGTCCAGGAAGCGCTGGGCCAGGGCTTCGCTGACCACGAACCAGAACGCCCGCTGCACGAAGGAACGGGTCAGGGTCAGGGCGATCTGGCCGGTGGTCATCGCCGTGGCGGCCGACGCCGCGCCGGCTTCCAGGGCAATCAGCGGTCCGGCAACCAGTGAAGCCGCCGCCAGCAGGGACAGCGCCGCGTCGATCAGGCCCACCACGGCTTCGGCGCTGACCTTGTCCCAGAGTTGTTCGGATACCTCGGGCAGGTTGCCGCCCAGCACCCACACTTCCTGGACGACCCAGTCGTTCTCGCCGATCACATCCCGGTAGCGTTGCACCCAGAAAGTGGTGTGAGGGTCCAGTTCGCCGAGGCGCAGCCGTACCGGCTCCAGGTTGGCGTAGCTCACCTTGTCGAAATATTTCCAGTCCGCCCAGACGTTGCCGTGGCCTTCACCCTTTTCCGAATCCCAGGTCAGTTTCGACACGGTACGGGCCAGTTCCACGCTGGCATCGTCGCGCCGCCGGGCGGTGAAGCCTTCCTTGTCCAGGTTGAGGGGGGAGTCCGGCGGCGGCTTGAACACGCCGAAGCGCAGCACGTTACGGGCGTTGTCCATGCCCTTCTGCCGCAATTGCCGGATGTTGGGCCAGGGCAGGAAAGTGGGGCTGGCTGCGTCGCCCAGCTTGATGACCAGGCCCAGGGTCTCCTCCGCCCGGTCCGCCAGGGCCGCCACCCGTCCCGGGTCGCGCAGTGGAGCCCCCGCCGGGCCGGCGAGCAGTTCCAGCAGGGTGTCGTAGTCCTCAATGTCCGGCTGGCCGCCCAGGCGGGTCTCCACGGAAGCCGAGAAGTTCGCCAGCCACTCCGCCGCCGCCTGGTCGGTGGCGGCCTCGCCCAATTGTTGCTCGTAGAAGTGGGCTCGCACCGCTTCGCCTATCTGTTCGGGCGTGCGCTTGGGCAGGAAATAAACCAAACCCAGGGCGGCGATGTGCTTCCTTTTCGGCTTGTCCCCGGCCGGGGCGGAACTGGGGGAGCCGGCTTCCTGGGCATGGATTTCCGCCATCAGACGTTCGCTTTCGGCGCCCGGCGGCGGATCCAGGGTCAGCTTGCTCAGGGCGTCGTCCAGCACCACGGGGCCCGCCAAACCCAGAAAGGCGTGCCAGCTTGAGCCCGGCGGGGTCTTGGCGGTGTCCGCCAGACGGTCCAGGTCGAAGTGGTGGATGATGTCCCGATCCGCCTCGAACAGCGCCGCCACGCCCGGGGCCAGATCCTGTCCATAGAGCCGTTTGAGGATGGCGAATCGGTCGGCGTCCTGGGTCCCCTCCGGCGGCTTCCCGGAGAACAGCAGGCGGTCCGCCCGGCGGCGCATCTCGTCGCCCAGTTCGAAGTGTGCGGACCAGAAGTCCCACAGGGCGTCGATGACCACCGAGACGTTCCAGCGCACCTTGAAATCCGGCTTGTAGATGTCGGCCAGGGCGCGATTCCAGGTGGTATCCACGGCCTTCCGGTCGGCGGCCAGGATGCTCGGCAGCAGATGGGCGATGTCCGATTTGCCGATGGCCTCGGCCACCGCCGGGTTGTCCCGGGCGGCTTCGGCCAGACTCAACAGCATCACATAGGTGCGCGGACCGAATACCCCGTCGGGATCCTGGGCCAGACCCAGTATGGCTTTGTCCGCCCCGCTGGCATGGGCATAGCGTTGCAAACGATAGGTCTCGTTGGCGTAGGCATTGGGCAAACCGCCGGGCGTGATGGATCCGAACGGCTCGATGGGCGCCAGATCCAGCCTTGTCCACCAATAGCGGTTCTTGCCGTGCACTTTGTCGTAATCCAGCGGCAGGTTTTCCCCCTCATCGATTTCCTCGTCCTGGCCGTCATCCAGGTGCAACTGGCCGGCCGGAGCCCGCTCCCTGGGGCGCAACCGCGTCGCGCCGGAGCGGTAGTCGCTGGCCAGGCCGCGCGCCTCCCGCTCCGCCGGGCTGGAAAAAGCCGCGGGCATGGCGTTTGCTTCGTCCACCGGCTGGCCCAGGGCTTGCACCACATGTGTCAACTCATGCGCCAGCAAAGCTCGTCCGGCCAGTTCCCCTGGGCGAAACTGGCCGGTCCGGAAGGCAATGTGCCGCCCCTGAGTCATGGCCCGGGCGCCCATGCCCCGAACCGCCGCATCGGCCTGGCTGTCGGTGTGCAAGCGAACATTCCCCAAGCCAACTCCGAACAGGTTTTCAAACTCGCCGCGCAGGGTTTCCGGGAGCGCCATCCCTTCCCCGGACTCCACGGAACGCGCCGCCTGGGCCAGCGGGTTGAGTGCTTTCCCCGCTGCGGCGGCTCCGGCGCAGCGGGGACAACCGCCGCCACAGGCGCAGGACGGCGGCCGTGTCGGGCTGCTGGAGAGCATCGGTCTGGCGGCGGCGGGAAGCAGCGCGCCCGCGCTGAATGGAGCATGCCCCGGGTCGGACTTGCGCCCTGTTTGTTGCGGATGGGCTGGGCTTTTTTCCATGAGTTCCGGTCCCAGGATTGCGGCAAGGGCGCTAACTAAAGGAACACCGGCGGCCTGGGCGGCTGAGGCGGCAGGATGAAATCCCAGAGCAGGGGCGAAGGTTCGGGCTGCCCCAGGGGAGAACGGGCCAGTTCGTCGATGGCCCGCCAGGTTTCCGGACCGATGATGCCGTCCCAATCCGCCGGGTTCTTGAAGAAAAACGCCTGGGCGGCATAGGTGGCATGCAGGGTGTCGAGACCGAACCGGCAGTCCTCGTCGATGGGTATCTTGCTCAGCATGCCCATCTGTTCCGCCATGAAATTCTGGGCTTTGGGACTGTAGCTTGCCATGCAGCCGGGATTGATCAGGCAGGCCGCGATGTCGGGCAGGATGCGGTTGAGATCGACCTGAGCCACACCCACCGCGTTGCGGATATCGCCCCGTTTCAGCATGGGAAAGTTCTCGTCATCCGTCGGATCGCATGTGTGCACAAGGCTGGCGGGTTCCAGACCGCCCGCCGATTCGTCCACCGAGCGGCGGAGCACCGAGCTGTCGGACTGCGCCACATGGGCCAGTTCGTGGGCCAGCAAGCGCGCGCCTTCCGGAGTCTCGGGGGCATACTGGCCGGGCGCGAAGACCAGGTCGTTCCCCACGCCATAGGCCCGGGCGCGAACATGCCCGGCGGATCGGGCGGCCGCCCCGTCCGTGCGGATACGCACTTGCGAGAAATCCCGGTGAAAACGTCCTTCCATAGACTGCCGCAGGTCATCCGCCAACGGCCGGCCGGGGATGCCCAGGGCAGCCTCGACGCTGGCCGGCGCGGCGGGCAACCCGGCCGGGTC
>JAGUXX010000238.1 GCA_020061585.1 Betaproteobacteria bacterium
GCTTGGGCGGCGGCTTCCTGTTGCGCGGCGGAGCCGCCCTGAACGCCGGCCGCCTGCATGCGGTACCGGCGCATGAAGTCCAGCAGATCGGCAAAGTCCAGCGTGGCGTCGGCGGCGGCGAGATCGGCCAGGCCGAGCACCACCGGCGCGTGGGCGAAGAAGTCCGGCATCTGCTTCAGGCGGATTTCAAGCTGCGTTTTGACCGGCGCCATGTCCGAGGTTTTCAGGTGCAGGATCAGCACCGGCAGGTTGGCGTTCTTGATCTTGAAAGCGGGTTCTTCGCGCGGCATGGTCCAAGTCGGGTGAGTAGGGTGCGGCGTGCGCACCGATCAGGGTGTATGGTGCGCGGCGCAGCCTACGCGTAAGCCTTCTGTTCCGAACGTTTGCCCGGTTTCTTCTTCAGGATGATCACGCCCTTGACCACATCCAGAGCTTCGATCGGAATGTTGGGGTAAACCGCGTTGAGCGGCTTCAGCATCCAGCCTTCCGGATGCTGGACCAATTGCCGAAAGATGTATTCCTCGTTGACGAAGGCGATGACATAAGAGCCGTCGCGGGCGACGCCTTCCGGTTCGATGACGATGATTTCGCCCTCGTTGAACTCCGGCAGCATCGAATCGCCGAGCACCATCAGCGCATAGGGCTCGCCGCTGGCGCAGGCGGAAGTGGCCGGATCTTCCGGCGCTTGCGCTTCGGCGGCGGGCACGACGGGGATGGGAAAAGGTTTCTGACTCATTTACTGACCTCGCATGAATAACTTGTCCAGATCGGCCAGGCTGAGCTGAAACCAGGTCGGTCGGCCGTGATTGCATTGATCCGCGCGTTCGGTGGCTTCCATGTCGCGCAGCAGCGCGTTCATTTCCGGCAACGTCAGACGTCGGTTGGCGCGCACCGCGCCGTGACAGGCCAGCGTCGCCAGCAATTGGTTGCGCCGCGCCGTCATCGCTTCGCTTATGCCGAATTCGCGCATGTCTTGCAACACTTCGCGTACCAGGGTTTCCGCCTCGGCGTCTTTCAGCATGGCCGGCAGCGCGCGCACCGCCAGATGCGTCGGCGACACCGCGGCGATCTCGAAGCCCATGCCGGCCAAGGCTGCGCGGCCTTCCTCGGCGACGCTCATTTCCAGCGCGGTGGCGGCGAACACGACCGGAATCAGCAGCGGCTGGCTGGCGATCTGCTGGCTGTCGAACGCGGTTTTCAGGCGCTCGTAGAGGATGCGTTCGTGCGCGGCGTGCATGTCGACGACGATCAAGCCCCGGTCGTTTTGCGCCAGAACGTAGACGCCGGAGAGTTGGGCGAGGGCGTAGCCGAGCGGCGGCGAGATGGCAACGTCGGCGGGTACTGCGACTTGCCCTTCGACAGGCTCGGGGCTAACGGGAGCGGCTGGGGTGTGGTGACCAAGCGCTTCGCCGACCATCCGGTAATAGGCCGAGGGTTCGTCGGCATGCAGCGGCATGCGGGATTGTGACCAGTTGGACGTGCTGTTCCCCGGATTCCGCTGCGCTCCATCCAGGCTACCGACGACCTCCGGCGTAGCCCGGATGGAGCGCAGCGGAATCCGGGGCGCCTCCTCGCCGCTGGTCGAAACGTCCACTTCCCGCCGCGCATCCTTGCCCAACGCCCGTTCCAGCACATGCCTGACAAACTGATGCACGCCGCGCCCGTCGCGGAAACGCACTTCGGTCTTGGCCGGATGCACGTTGACGTCGACACCTTCCGGCGGCAATTCAAGAAACAGCACATAGGCCGGGTGGCGTTCGTGGTGCAGCACATCGCGATACGCCTCGCGAATCGCGTGGTTGAGCAATTTGTCGCGCACGAAACGACCGTTGACGAACAGGTATTGCGCATCGCGTCCGGCGCGCGAATAGGCCGGCAGGCCGGCCAGACCGAACAGCCGCAGCGGGCCGGCGGCTTCGTCCAGGGTGCGCGCGGCTTCGGCGAAGTCCTCACCTAGCACTTCCAGCGCCCGCGCCTGCCAGTCGGAAACGGCATAGCGCCGCGCGACGCGGCCGTTGTGCGTCAACGTGAAGGCGCAGCCGGGATGCGCCAGCGCCAGGCGGCGCAGGGTTTCGTCGCAATGGCCGTATTCGGTGGCGGCGGTTTTCAGGAATTTGCGCCGCGCCGGTGTGTTGAAGAACAGATCGCGCGCTTCGATTACCGTGCCGTTGTTCAACGCCGCCGGTTCGGCCTGGCCCAGCACGCCATCCAGCGCGACGATCTTCCAGGCGTGCGCTTGTTGCGGAGCCCGGCTGATCAGTTCGACCCGGGCCACCGACGCGATGCTGGCCAGCGCCTCGCCGCGAAACCCCAGACTGGCGACGCGTTCGAGTTCATCCAGGCTGAAAATCTTGCTGGTGGCATGCCGCGTCAGCGCCAGCGGCAATTCCTCCGGCACGATGCCGGCGCCGTCGTCGGCGACGCGGATCAGCTTGATGCCGCCTTCCTCCAGATCGACGCGGATCTCGGTCGAACCGGCATCCAGACTGTTCTCCAGCACTTCCTTCAGCGCCGACGCCGGGCGTTCGACCACCTCGCCGGCGGCGATTTGCGAGACCAACAGGTCGGGAAGCAGGCGGATGGACATGAATTGCGGGCGGAAGCGAAGCCGCGCAGCTTAGCGGGTGATGCGTGAAATGTGAAATGTGAGGCGGCTGCGCCGCTGGTGAAATGTGAAACGTGGAACGTGAAATGTGAAATGTGAAACGTGAAACGTGAAACGTGAAACGTGATGCGGCTGCGCATCGGGTGAAACGTTGAGCACGAGGTTTTCACATTTCACCCAAGCCGCAAAGCGGCGAGTCACATTTCACATTTCACGCCTTGCCGGGTTCCGCGCCGCGCCAACTCGCTGACGATCGCGTTCAGCACCGGCCACTTATGGCTGCACCATTCCGGCGTCAGCAGCAAGTTGGCCGGCGAGGTGCCGGTGACGCGGTGATAGACGATATCCCACGGCGTGCGTTCGATCAGGTCGGCGGCGATGTCGACGTACTCGGCCTGGGTCAGCGGCGTGTATTCGCCGCGTCGCCATTGGTTGGCCAGTTGGGTGCCTTTCACCACATGCAGCGGATGCAGTTTGAGTCCGTCGGTGCCGATATCCAGCACGATGTCCAGCGATTCCCGGCTGTGCCAGGCCGCCTCGCCGGGCAGGCCGACGATCAAATGGGTGCAGACCGGAATGCCGAGCCGACGCGCCGCTTGCGCGGTGTCGATGTATTCACGCAGACCGTGGCCGCGATTGACCCGTTCCAGGCTGTGGTCGAACGCCGATTGCAGGCCGAGTTCCAGCCACACTTCCATACCCTGATCGCGATAACCGGCGAGCAGGTCGAGCACCGCCGGCGGCACGCAATCCGGGCGGGTGCCGACCGACAGGCCGATCATGCCGTGCATCGCCAGCGCCGCGTCGTATTGGGTTTTCAGCAGTTCGACATCGGCGTAGGTGTTGGTATAGGCCTGGAAATAGGCCAGGTATTTGCGCGCCTTGGTGCAGCGGTCGATGCCGCGCCGGCCGGAATCGAGCTGGCTATCCAACGTAGGGGCATTGCGTGCATTGGGACTGAACGAGGCGTTGTTGCAGAACGTGCAGCCGCCGATACCCTTGGCGCCATCCCGGTTCGGGCAGGTGAAGCCGGCGTCGATGGCGATCTTGTGCACGCGCTCGCCATGTTTGTTGAGCAGGAATTGACCGAAGGTGTGGACGCGTTCAGACAGCATGGGGTTGAGTGTTCTTGTCGCGATAAAGCCAGAGCGCAAACACCATGCCGAACCAGACCAGCGCGGTCAAGGCCGGCATGCCGGAACAGCGGTAACCGAACAGCGGCAGCAGTGCGGCGGTAAGGAACAACAGGGCGCGGATGCTGTTCCAGCGGGTGATGCGGGCGCGGTCCGCCGCGTGGCGGGCCAGCGTGCGGCCGGTCTCGATCCACACCGGGCCGAGCTGACCGGCAGCACCGGTGACCAGCGGCATCAGGAAGCCGGGCAGGAAGATGGTCAACGGCAGCAGATTTTCCGAACCAAGCAACACCCCGGCCAGCGCGCAGGCGAAGCCGAACAGCGCCGCCGCCAGCACCGGTTCGGCGCCGTGCCAGGCGAAGATCTTGGCGCGATGCAGCCGCCACCAGGCCCGGCCCATGCGGACCAAGACCCAAAACCAGAGCGCGCCGCTCAGCCAGGCCAGCGGCGGCCACAGCGCCTGCCCGATGGCGAGCGCCAAGCTGCCGGCCAGCGCCCATTTCAAGTCGTGGCGCAGACGCGCGCCGACCTCCGGATCGGGCTGGTTGGCGGCGGTCGGCATCAACACCTGCAAGGTGCCGATGGCGGTGAGGCCGACGAAGCCGTACAGGTTGATATGGATATGAAAAGCGCGCAGTTCCGCGTGCCAGGCCGGTAACCAGGGAATCGCCGCCGCCGCGATCAGGCCGAGGCCGAGGCAGGTCATCGCCGCGACATACCAGGCCAGACCGGGATGCGGGCGGCCCAGCATGCGGCGCGCCTTGTCGCGCATCCACAACAGCATGGCGCCGGCGCCAATCAGCGCCAGCAGTGCCGCCGCCGTGATCCAGACGAAATCCAGCCGGCCGGAAAAAACCGCCAACGCCAAACCACCCGCCGCCAACATCAGCAACGGCAAGCGCGCCGTCCAGCGACCGGCGCCGCGACTGCGCGTCAGGACCGGCACGAAATGTTGCATCGCGGCGGTGATCAGCGTCATCACGCCGACCGCCAACACCAGATGCGCCCAGAATGCCGGGTCGATGGCGATGACTTTGGGTAAGGTCTGCCCGGCCAGAAAGGCGAGCAGCGTGGCGACGATGAGGGCGATCAGCATGGGGCGTGAAGGGTGAAGGGTGAAGGGTGAAGGGGGTATGGCGGAAGGCGCCTTGCGGCTTTTCCGCCCAACGCAGGCTCAGGGGGTCTTGACGATGAAGTCGATGACCACCTGCTGTTCGCTTTGCTCCAGATAATTGATTTCCACCCGTTCACCATAACGCGCCTGCATCTGCTGCAACAGCGGAATCGGGTTGTGGTCATTGACGAAGCGCATCCGTTCACCGGGGTTGAGCGCGTCGAGCGCGCCGAAAATGGCGGCATGGCGGAAGCGTTTGGCGATGCCGCGCGCGTCGAAGGCGTAGATGGCTTCGGGTGTACTGTGGTCGTGGACGGGAATGTTGATTTGCATGACAGTGCTTGCCTGAAGTGAAGGGAAGGCAATACTTGAGCAGTTCGGTCGACTGCGCCTTGACCGATGTCAGGCGGGGCTGCTCAGTATTCAATCAAGGGGACGCGGGTGAAACGATTGATAGGCTGGATTGCCGTGGCTGGCTTGCTGTTTGCGGACCTTGCGCGGGCGTTGCCGCCGCTCGACGCGAAGGGGCGCGCCGGCTATGCCGAATTCCAGCGCGCGGCGTTGCATCGCGCCTTCGCCGTCGCGCCC
>JAGUXX010000192.1 GCA_020061585.1 Betaproteobacteria bacterium
CCTTGCCGTATACCCCATACGGCGGCGGGTCCGCGCCTAGCCTGGCGGAAAAATCCATCCGTTTTATTTGGGCCGGCAAGCGTGCAACACCACACTAGAAACCGATCTGACCTTGCATGAAGATCGTCGACAAGTCGCGCACGAGCCCGAAGTTGGTGTCGTCATCGCCACCATAGAGATCAGCCCCCAAGGTCAGCTTGAGGCGATCGTTGACGTGCCAGATCAGGCGGGGCCGCAAGGCGTATTGCCGCTGCGTCAGGGCATACACGCCGGCCAGCTCCGCCTCCACGGTTTCGTTGAGCCATTTGTTCGCCAGTCTCAGACTGAGACCGACCTGATCGGCCTCGGTCTGGTCCCACGATGCGCGTGCCTGTGTCAGCAGGGCCTGGCGCATCGGATCTGGCTGCGCGGAGGCCTCCTTCAAGCCGTATGTGTGCTTCCAGTACAGTTGCAAGTTGACGTTGAAATAATTGCCGTAGGTCCGCTCGCCACCTGCCACCAGATAAAACATGGGCTGTCTGGTCAACGGGTCTTGCGGCCGCGCCTGATCGACACGGCTGTAGGCGAGCTCGGCGCGCAGACCGTACCTTCCGACCACCGTCGCCATATCGGCGCCCAGCATGGTCAGGCGGGGGTGATGCAGTTTCAACAAGGGCGTCCCCGCCGCCGTGCTGTCCAATTCGAAGCTTGGCGGTAGATCGTAGCCATACAAGGCGGACACCGACCAATCCACCTCCGCGCCAGCCCGGTCGTATTTCATCGCCACCTGAGCCGCGCTGCGCTCGACTTCCCGACTGGCGAGCCCATCAGGCAGGTCGAGGGGAATATCGTGGCCACGGAAATCCCCAGCCATCAGCAAGGCCGTGAGGGTTCCGCCGGCCACGCGGTAGTCGCCCGCCAGGGCGTCCACACCATCACGCTGCTCGGTTTCCTCGGGCACCAGCCGGGTGTAGTCGCGCGGGGTGATGACATCGGTGGGATTGAGGCGGTCAGCTCTGCCCCAGATAACGATCTGGCGGCCGGCCCGCAAGGACCAGTCCTCGCCGTACAGGCTGGCATAGGCTTCCCTGACCCGGCCGTATTCGCCGCCCTGGCGCATCAGGTCCTCGGAAGCGACCACGCCATCGAAGGTCAGCGATGTGCCGCCAGGGCAACGCCAGCGACCCCTGGCCCAGATCGCTGCGGTGGCTAGATCCCCGGATTTGACGAAGTCGAACGGCTGCGACCAATAGCCAGCACGCATGTTCCCGCTGGCGTCAGCCTCGCAGCGCACCTTGTCCGCGTCGATTTCGTCACTCGCCGCGTCTGGCGCAGCTTGTGCTGGCGTGCTGGCGCAGGCGATGATGACTACTGACAGCGTTGTCGATAACGCGCGTATGCGGCCCGGCTGGTTTATCCCGGCAAGTTTCATCGACGATTCATGGCTTCCACGGTGAATTCGCTTGCCGGCACCGGATTGACCACGTAGCGATCGAACCGGATCACGGTTTTATGCTTGGTCTGAAGGTTGGATGCCTCCATGAGCATGGCTTGCCAGCGATCACCCTGCTTGTCGACCTGGAGAATGTCCTGGTAGACGATCAGCTTGAGTTTCTCTCCGTTGCTGTCCCAATACTCCGACCGCACGGTCATGGCGTTGTCCTGACGTATCCAGGCGACGCGGCGCGAATAACCCGAGCTATCCTTGACTTCGTCGGTGCGCGGCAGGGCTTCCACCACCCAGCAAGGCTGGTTGTCTACGACCTCCTCGCGCAACAGTTGGTAGTTCCACTCGGCAACACGATAGCCGATGACGTCCCCATACGAGAAGTCGGTGCCCACGAAGCTGTCCTTCTTGTTGTTGGAAACCAGGCGTCTGACTTTGCGCAGGGCGGGCAGATAGATCCACATATCATCGTCTTTGTAAGAATGCTCCAGCATCAGCGATACCGTGCCCTTCACGTCCTGGGGGGAAAGGAAGCGCGTTACCCGTTGGTTGTCATAGCCGTTTGCATCCAGTCGGGTCAGTCCCCGCACCTTGCGCACGCGTTCCAGGCCGTTCTTGTTGATCAGCGTGAAGGTCGCCTCGGCGCGGGAATAGGGCACCTTGGTAACCAACTGATTGCGTTCCATCAGCTTGATCAGATCCAGATCGGCGGCCCAGGCAGGCTCCGGGGCGAGACTGACGGCAGCCACCAGGGCCGCCCCCAGGCCGATGGCGGTGGCCCTTGCGACAGGCAAGCGCGGCTCGGTCTTGAACATGAAGGCGGGCCTCAGGCTCAACAGCAGGGATGGAATCAGAAGCAGCGCGGCCATGGCGCTCATCAGCATGGACGAGACGATCAGAATGGCCAGCCACATATGGATGTAGAAGCCCTCGGAAAACAGCAGCACGCCATAACCAGCCGCAACGGCGGTCGCCACAAACAGGATCGCCTCGCCCGCGCTCAGCAGGACGCGCCGCACGGCGGCTTCGGCATCGATCTCCCCGCGCAGCTCCTCGCGCAGGCGGAACAGCAGGTAAATCGAGTAGTCCGCGCCGATGCCCACGGCCATGGCGGATGTCAGCGAGGTTGGTATGTTGAGCAGGATGCCGCTCCAACCCATCAGGCCGAAGTTGAACAGCACGGTCAGCAACAGGGGCGTCAACACCAGCAGGCCAGCGATCAGTGATCGGAACAGCAGACTGGATACGATCAGGACCACGCCTGCGATCTGGGCGATATTGAGCAGTTTCTCCTTCACCATCGCCTCGTTGAGCGCTTGATCCTGCGGCGCGCTGCCACCGATGCGCACACTCACGCCGGCAGGGAAGGTCTGGTCGGCGCGCGCGCGGATTTTCTTGATCAACTGCGCGGCGTAAGCCGTACTGTCGGTCTTGACGTAAGCCGTCAGCTTGGCGCGCCGGTAGTCGTAATCGACGTAGGAATCGAAGTCGCCCGCCTCGCCCGACATGGAATACAGGAGTAGGTATTGCGAGATCAGCTCGCGGTCGTCCGGTATCGTGTCGTAGGTCGGGTCGTCGCCATGCATTGCACGGTTCATTCTGCGCACGAAATCCGCCAGCGACAGGGTCTTGCCGACTCCGGGTTCGGTGCTCAGGTAGTCCTGCATATCGTGCATCGCTTTCAGCACGGCCGGCTCCTTTATGGCATCGACATCCCGGCCCTCGATCAACAAATAGACCGTATTGGTTCCGCCCAAACGCTTGTTGAGCTCCTGATCATTGCGTTGAAACGACTCGGTCGGCGCGAAGTAGCGTTTTACCGAGTTGTCTTCGACGATGAGGGCCGTGCCGGCCGCCGCGCCGGCCATGATGACCAGCGCGCCGGCATAGATGCGGCCGCGCCCCCTGGCGCTGTTCACGCCGGTCGCTATCCGGCGGATCGCCCAGCCCCACAGCCCCGCGCCAACGCCTTGCCCCTTGCGCCGCCTGTTGACGGGCAGGATGGAGCGGAGCGCGGGAATGAAGGTCAGCTCCAGGATGAGCGCGGCAAGAATGCCGATACCGGTAAAGATGCCAAACGTGCGGACGCTGCTGATTTCGAATACCACCAGCGAGAAGAAGCCCAGGGCGGCCACGCCACCCGCCGCGATCATCACCGGTCCCACTTTGGTCAGCGAGTTGATTACCGCCTGCCGGTTTGCCTCTTTGGATGTCAGCTCGGCCCGGACTTGCAGGGCCTCGTATTCCTCGTAGTAGCGCTTCAGCAGTTGCACGGCATGCCCGGTGGCCACCGCCAGGATCAGTATTGGCGTGGTGGCATTGAACGCATCCATGGGGATGCCCGCGGCGCCCATCACCCCGATACCCCATGCCACGGCAAGCAGGGCGGTCACCAGCGGCAGCAACATCCCTTGCACCGAGCGGAAGGCCGCATAGAGGACGCCGCTCAGTATCAGGATGGCCAGAGGGAAGAACACCGCCATGCGTTCCGAGTACATCTCGATCTGCGAGACGAAATTGGGCAGGCCGCCGACATAGATCTCCACGCTATCATCGCGCTGAGCGTCGACCACCGCGTTGACCTTGTCCATGATCGTGCGAAAGCCCATAGGTTCGTCGGCGAACTCGACGATGACGGCGGCCAGGTCACCGGCGTCCGAAACGATGGCGTTGCGATACACCGGGTTGGCTTGAATCGCCTCGCGCAGTTGCCGCATTTCCTGGGCATCAGCCGGCACGCGACCCATCAGCGGCTTGACGACAAGACCTTCCGTATCCCCAGTGATGCCCTTGGCGCGTTTGGCCGACAGGCTCATCAGGTTGTCCTTGACCACCCCGGGCACCTGCCGAAAATCCTCCGTCAGGCGCTGTATCTTGGACAGTACGTGTGGCTGCCAGATATCGCCCTGCTTGGGATGCACGCCGACGACCACGACGTGCTTCGAACCGAATATCTGTTCGATGTCGGTGCTGGTCGAGACGTAGGGGTTCGACTGGGGCATCAACTTGTTGGTATCGATGACGATCTTGATGCTGCTGGCCTGAAATACAGCCAGCACCGTGACCAGCAGCGCGGCGATGATCACCCACACAGGTTTCCTGGTCACCCAGGTGATATATCCCTTCACGTCACTCTCCTTGATGAGGTTTTTCGCTCCCGGGGCGGGACACCGGCGGACCCCCGCTTCCGACTTGAGGGGGCCGCCAAGACTGGCGATTAACTTTGTTTAAATATATTTAACGCTTTAAAATCGTATACCTTGATCGCTTTCCCAGCAAGCGATTTAAGGCGCTGTTGTAGACTCCCTTCCAGATCTCACGGGTGACCCCATTCATGCACACGGAACGCCGCACCTACAGTCAATATTGCCCGCTTGCCCGGGCCCTCGATGTCATCGGTGAGCGTTGGACCTTGCTGCTCGTTCGCGAGCTGTTGTCCGGTCCTAAACGCTTCAAGGACTTGCAGGATGCGCTGATCGGCATCGGGACCAACCTGCTCTCCACGCGACTCAAGGACATGGAAAAAAACGACCTGGTGGTCCGCTCCAAGCTCCCGCCTCCCGGGGTGGCCATGGTCTACGAATTGACCGAACGCGGCCGGCGGCTCGATGAGGTGGTCCTCTCTCTGGCTCGCTGGGGCACCGGCCTGCTTGAGGAACCGCGCAAGGCAGGCGAACACTTTCGCCCGCATTGGCTGCTGCATGGCATGCTCAGCATGTATGACCCGGAGTTGGGCCGCGATCTGCGCATGACCTACGAATTCCGCATCGACGACGAGGTGTTTCACGTCATCGTGCGAGATGGCAAGGCGTCGGGCGACATGGGTCGCGCCCAACGCCCCGACCTGGTCTGGATGTCGGACTCGCGAGCCTTCATGGAGCTGGTGTTCGGCGTGACCCCGGTCGACAAGGCGGCCAACTCGAACGCACTGGTGGTCGGTGACCGTGACACGCTCCAGCAGGTCCTGGAACTGTTCAATCCTGTACCCATGCGGCGATAGACGCGTAGCAGGCTGCTAGGCGCCTGTCGGACCGCGTCTCGCTCGCCGCGTCTGTCGCGCGCGCTTGTAACAATATATTATTGTTGCCGTTGATTTAATATTATATAGTTCGTCGGCGCCCGGGGACGCTGACATGCCAGCATCGCGATGCATGGCATGCGCCACGCGGCGGCAACAGTTTCCACGCCAGAAAACCGGGTGGTCATTGATAAGTCTTACATAATCAAGGGAGGTAATATGAATCAACTCGACAACGAGTGCGATGTACTGATCATCGGTGCTTCGATGGCCGGCGGCTGCCTGGCCAGACAGATCAAGCTCAAGCACCCCGACATGGACGTCGTCGTGATCGACCGCAAGAGCGATTTCGATTACGGCATCGGCGAATCCATGCTCGAAATCTTCTGGGACTACGCGGCCCGCGATCTCAAGCTGGGTCGCTACCTGGACTGTTACCACTTGCCCAAGCATGGCCTGCGATTCTTCTTCGATGACGAACGGCACGACCTGAACATTGGTCAGATGAGCGAAATGGGGCGGACCTGGAACGAATCCATTCCCGCCCATCAAATCGACCGCCAACGCTTCGACCGCGACCTTTATGAGATGAACGTCGCCTCAGGCGTGCGGGTCTACCTCGACTGCGCCAGCCAGGACATTCGCCTTGACCGCGAGGGCGGGCACGTGGTCACCACCTCGGACGGGCGTACGATACGCTGCAAGTGGCTGGTAGACGCGGGGGGGCTGCATGCGCCGCTGGCTCGCAAGCTTGATCTGGTACGACTCAACGAGTCGCACCCGATCTCCAGCCGCTGGGCACGTATCCGCAACACCCAGCATCTGGACTACCTGGGCGACGACGTCTGGCGAGAGCGGATGAACTTCAACAGCCGTTTTCTGAGTACCGTGCATTTCATGTACCAGGGGTACTGGTTCTGGATGATCCCGCTGGACGCGGATGTCGTCAGTATCGGTGTCGTCTGGCACCACGAGAAAGCGCCGCAAATCGAGATCAAGGGTCAGGCGGAGTTCGTCTCCTTCATGCGGCGGCACCGCGCGCTGGCGCAAATCCTCGGTGACGATTTCGAAATCGTGGATTACAGCGGCATGAAGCTGATGTCGCGCATCTCGGAGCAATTTTACTCGACCGATCGCTGGTTTCTTACCGGCATGTCCGCGGTCTTCCTTGACCCCCTGTTCTCGTCGGGCTCGGCGTACCTGGCGGACGCCAACCGCATGATTCTCGACCTGATCGAGACTGATATGGCGGGCGACCAGGAGGCCTTCGCGAACAAGACCGTCGCATACAACGCGCATTCCCGCTGGTGGATCGAGAATTTCCTGCTGCACATCATGGGCAACTATCACGGCTCCTATGACCTCATGCGGCAGTTGTTCGAGCCCCTGCTGATGGATTACTTCGGTTTGATCCTGCCAGTCTCGATGGCCCGCCAATGGGGCTACGAGCCAGGCCAGGCCTATGATCCCATCGAGTTGCGCCGGATCAAGCGCAAGATGATCGAGGAGGGCCCGGCCATGCTGGTGCACAAGGTCACTGATGAACTGGCCGACTTTCTGAGTGGTCGCGAAGGTCTCTACACACGCAATCAGGGCGAGTTCTTCGACCTGAAGATTACCCGCGATTACATCAAGAACAGCCTCACGCGGGGCCGCGCGTTGTCGCCCGAGATGATCGGCAAGCTCCATGGAGAGATGCTCGACCTGGCGATCCGCATGGCCCTGCAGCGCATGTCCCAAAGTACTGGCGCCGCCCTCGAAACGGAGCGTCTGCCCGAGGCGGTGCGCAGGATCGTTGCGGGCGACGCGACGCTGGTTGAAATGTACCAATATTGCTGCCCGTCAAGCCGCCAGGACGCAAGGCTGGACAAGGACTCCGGCAGCCAGCATGGCCGCGACACGCTGGCCTTCGGGGCCGTTTGAGCTCCACCTCTACAGGAGATGATTCCATGGAACTCACAGCACTGCACCAAGACCCCGCCCTGGACCAGCAACTGGCGATGCGTATCCTCGAAGTGGTATTTGCGCACCGACGTCTGCTACCCGGCGAGCACGACAAGTTATACATGCCCTCCGCCGAGGCGGCGCCCCATATGCCGAAGGTTCTCAAGGCGATCAAGGCGGGGAAAACCGTGCGGATGGTTCTGCCCGCCTTTCCTGCCAAGTCGCCAAGCCGGAAAAAAACCCTCAGCCATCTGCCCGACCATGGCGAAGAGCTGGCTCTGCGCAATCTCAACAACCTGTGTGATCGCATCGGCCAAATCTATGAGCCCGGTGCCCGCATCGTCATTTGTTCCGACGGGCGGGTATTCGCCGACGTCGTGCGCATACCCGATCCGCACGTCACCGAATACAACGCTGCCTTGCGGCAGCTTGCGGCCGCCAGGGGACTGAGCAATATCGAGTTCTTCGACCTGGACGATGTGTTCTCCGGGTTGAAAGACTACGCGATTCTGCGCGAAGACCTCATGGTGCTCTACGGCGAGGCCACCCAGCCCTTGCGCGAACGCTGCAAGACCCAACCCGAGGCTGGCGAGATGTATCGGGGGATCACCCGCTTCCTGCTGGAGGATTTCAGCGGTCTGGATGAGTTCTCGCACCTGTCCCGTAGCGCAATCCAGAACATCGCCCGCACCAGCGCCTACCGGGTCATCCAGCGCAGCAACGCCTGGGGGCGGTTGCTGGCCGACAGGCTGTCGGATGCCGTGCGTTTGTCCATCCACCCGCAGTTCCGCTTGTCCGAAAAGATCGGCATCAATCTCATCGCGCAGGCCGACGGCTGGGCAACGCCCTGGCACTCCGTCGTGCTCGAGTCGCGCGACGGCGTGCGGCTGGTGTCGCGCACGCATGCGGAGAAACTCAACGCGGCTCTCATGTACCGTGATGGACGTCCCAGCCACTATCAGTTGTTGGAGGTCGCATGAATGCCATGACCGACAGCCTTGCCATCGAGGACTTGCGGCCCTTCGGGGTGGTAGCCCGTCCGACCGCGGACAGCGGCATCAACCGACTCGACCAACTCCTCCCCGCAACCATCACCGATCTGGTCGCCGCGCACAAGCTTGTCGTCCTGCGCGGTTTCGATCAAGTTGGCGAGCACGACCTGATGCGCCTCGCGCGGCGTTTCGGCCCCCTGCTGCGCTGGGAATTCGGTGAGGTGCTGAACCTCAAGGTGGTCGAGCGCCCACCGAACCACCTGTTCCACACCGGCCGCGTCGAGATGCACTGGGACGGCGCCTATCTGACGGAGGTTCCGCCCTTGAGTCTGTTCCAGTGTATTAACGCCTCACAGACATCCCCGGGTGGAGAAACGCTGTTCACTCATACGCCACGCGTGGTCGACAGGCTGAATGAGGCGGAGCTTGTTGCCTGGTCGGACGCCGCGATCCGCTATGCGACGGAAAGAGCCGCCCACTACTGCGGTGACGTTACCGTGCCGCTGCTGGGCAAGCACCCCAGGACCGGAGAGAGCGTGGTCCGGTTCATCGAGCCGTACAACGAAGACAACGCCGACATCAACCCGGTCGAGGTGCAAGTTGTCGGTCTCCCGGAGGCGCGGCAGGAGCCCTTCCTGCGGCGCGTCATCGACCATATTTACGACCCGGCGGTCATGTACCGCCACACTTGGCGGACGGGCGACTTCCTGATCTACGACAATCTCGCTCTGTTGCATGGCCGGGCTCGGCTGGAAGGCAACGCCAACCGCCACCTCCAGCGCGTGCATATACTCGAACGCAATGGCAGTCTGGAGAGCCGGCCGCCTGAGTTCATCGGCGCCCGGAAAATGGACGTGCACGTTTGAACCAGGAGGCAGGAAGATGCAACTCGATCAAGTTCGTGGCTACCTGGAAGTAACGCCCATGATCGTCACGGCGGGGCAGCCCTCCGAGGCGCAGTTCCGTCTCCTTCCGGCCCTCGGTTTCCGGCATGTGATCAACCTTGGCCTCTTGGATCCCCGCTACTGCCTGGCCGATGAGGCCGGACTGGCCGATTCGCTGGGCGTGCGGTATGTCCACATCCCGGTCGACTTCAGCGCCCCGGGTACGCTCAGCCTTCAGCGTTTCTTTGGTGAAATGGATGCCTGCGGCGGTGACAAGGTTCTCGTGCACTGCGCAGCCAACTACCGCGTGAGCTGCTACATGGCCTTGTATGCGCAAGTTCGCTGGGGCTGGTCACAGGACCGGGCTGATGCCCTCATCAGCGGGATCTGGGTGCCCGACGACACCTGGGCAGCCTTTATGCAAGCGCAACGCGGTGCGCTGGGCTTGCTGGTCGGATCGGCTTTGGATAACGCATAGCCATTCCGCATAGTCATTCCGAAGTCCGGCGGACTCCTTGGCGCGGCGCTGGATGCGCAAGTCGGCCACGGCAAAGGCGGTGGTCGGCTTGCGCTGGTGGCGCGTTACTTGCCCTTGGCGGCGATCTCGATTTCCACCCGGCGATTGGGCGCGTGGCAGGCCTTCAAGTCATCCTTGACCAGCGACTTGTCGCATTGCACGACGGGTTGGGTATCGCCCATGCCGCTGCTGATGATCACCCCTGGGGTGATGCCCTTGGCGATCAGATATGACTTGACCGATTTGGCGCGCGCTTCGGAAAGTCGACGGTTGGAAAGGGCGTTACCGGTCGGATCGGCATGGCCGACAACCTTGATCTGCTCAATTTCGCCCACGGCCTTGAGTTTGGCGATGACTTCATCAAGACGGGCTTTGCCTTCCGGCGACAAATCCTTGATGCCCGACTTGCCCGATTTGAACAACGCATCTCCAGCCAGCATGACCTTGTTCGTCACCGTTGGCGCCACGACAGGCGCGGCGGGTTCGGCAGCCGCTGCTTTGGGGACATCGACGAGCGGAGGCGCGGCGACGACAACCGGCGCGGCTTGCTCGATGACAGCCGCCGGTTCGGGCATCGGTGCGGGAGCCGGCGTCGGTTCGGGCGTCG
>JAGUXX010000032.1 GCA_020061585.1 Betaproteobacteria bacterium
CGCGGCCCGGCAGACGGGCGCGTCCGAGGCGCGCGCCAAGCATGTCCAGCGCGCCGGGAACCAGACCGCGCAGCCAGCCGCGCTGAAAAATCTGCTGAAAATTGCGCGCCCGCCAGAGATCCCGCCGCATCCAACTTGCCTCGAAATCCGTCGAGTAAGCAGCCAGCGCATCATCCATTGCCTCCCCCGCGCACAACGCCCGGTAGGTTGCATCGGCGGCCAACATGCCGCTCTTCAGCGCCATGTGCACGCCCTTCAAGCGCATCGAATCGAGAAAACCCGCCGCGTCGCCGACCAACAACGCGCCCGGCGCATACAGCCGCGGCAACGACCAATAGCCCCCCTTGGCCAGCGTTTTGGCGCCGTACTGGAGCAATTTTCCGCCATCCAGCAACGCCGAGATCAACGGATGCGCCTTGTAGCGCTGCAACGCGGCATGCGGCTGAAATCCGCCATCGGCATAGTGCAACCCGGCCACCAGACCGACCGAAACACGCTGCTCGCTGATCGCGTACATCCAGCCGCCGCCTTGCATGTCAGTCGCCAACGGATAGCCAAAACTGTGCCACACCGTGCCGGCGGCAACGCGCCCCGCCGGAATTTCCCAAACTTCCTTCAAACCCAGTGCATAGGCTTGCGGATTGCTCTGCGCGTCGAGACCGAAATCGCTCACCAGGCATTTCGCCAGCGTGCCGCGAGCGCCTTCCGCCAGGACCGTGACCTTGGCGCGCAACACATAGCCGGGCTGATGGTTCGCTTGCGGCTTGCCGTCCCGATCCAGACCCTGATCGGCGGTCACCACACCGACCACGCGTCCGTCCTCGATCAGCAGTCGGCTGGCCGGGGTGGCGGTGAACAGACTGACGCCGGCGGACTCGGCCCTGCCGCCCAGCCATTGCACGAGCCGACCGAGCGAGATGAGGTAATGGCCATGATTGTTCAGCGGCGCGGGGATGCTCGGCAGGCGATAGGCGCCGCCGTCGGTCAGAAAATACAGGCTGTCACTGCTGACCTCGCACTCCACGGGCGCGCCCTCGGCGAGAAAATCCGGGACCAGTTCGGCGAGTCCGCGCGGGTCCATCACCGCCCCGGAAAGCGTGTGCATGCCCAGTTCGGCGGCCTTCTCGAGGACGAAGATGCCATCCGGATCGATGGCCGGCAAACGCCCTTCCCGATTGTGCCGCTCGACCTGCTCGGCAAGTCGCAAGGCGCAGGCCAGACCCGCCGGCCCGGCGCCGACGATCACCACCTCCGCTTCGATGGTTTCGGGTTCGACTGGCTGCATCAGGGATTTTCCAATGCCTGAATCAGCGCCGGAACAACCTCGAACAGGTCTCCGACGATGCCGTAGTCGGCAACATCGAAAATCGGCGCGCTGGCATCCTTGTTGATGGCAACGATGGTATCGGCGCCCTTCATGCCGACCAGATGCTGCACCGCTCCGGAGATGCCCAGAGCGATGTACAACGCCGGCGCGACGGTCTGGCCGGAACTGCCGACCTGGCGTTCGATCGGCAGCCAGCCTTCGTCGCAGACCGCGCGGCTGGCGGCCAGTTCAGCGCCCAGCAGATCCGCGAGGCGCCGCGCCAGGGCGATATTTTCCGCGCTTTTGATGCCACGCCCCACAGCCACCAGGATACGCGCGCGGGTCAGATCGACGTTGCGCGCCGATTCCCGAAACGGCGCTTCGGCGACCGCGCGCGCGGTCCGCGCCAGCGGTTCGATCACGCATGCGGTGACCGGCGCGGCGCCGCCGCGCGCCACCGATTCGGCCCGGCCGATGCCGGCCTGCAGAGTGACCACAACAGGTCCTTCTCCGGCAACACGCACCCGAGCAAGGGTTCTGCCTTGAAACAACTGACGGATATAAGAATAGCCTTGCGCGTCATGCTCGATGGCGATGCAGTCGCTGACCAACGACACCCGCAGGCGCGCCGCCAGTCGCGGCGCGCGGTCGCGCGCGGTATAGCTGTGCGGCAGCAGGACATGCCGGGGATTCAACGCAGCAATACAAGCAACTATCGCCTCGACATAGACATCGTCATCATAAGCATCGCAGAGTTCGAGTTCAGCACAGGTCAGCAACGCCTCGACCTGCATGGCCCGCAACAGATCGGCGGCGGCCTGGTCCGGTATGCCGGGGAACAGCACACGCACCGGATCACCCAAGGCCTGGGCATAGGCGATCACTTCCAGACTGTGCCGACTGACGCCGTCGACGGCGCGCTCGACAATGACCAGCGTGCCGTGCATCGCGCTCATTGCATGCCCCTCAGATTCAGCAACGCCACAAGCTGCGCGGCTGCGTCCGCCGGCGCGCCCTCGATCAGCCGGGTCTGTTTGTGGCGATGCGGGAAGTAGATTTGTTCGATGACCTGCTGGTTGCGCATGCCGCCGGCAAGCTGCGGCTCCACCCGGGAAATCGGTTTTTTCTTGGCGGCGAGCATGCCCTTCATGCCGGCATAGCGCGGTTTGTTGATGCCCGACTGGATGGTCAGCACGCAAGGCGGCGGCAATTCCACCCATTGGCTCCAACCCGCTTCGAGTTCGCGCCTGGCGCGCACCTTTTGCGGCGTTTCCACCTCCAGCGCCGCAACGATACCGACCAACGGCCAGCCCAGGCATTCGGCAAGCAATGCGCCGGTCTGCCCATGACCAACATCGTCCGACTGCAAGCCACACAGAATCAGATCGCGGCCTTCATCGCGCAACACCTCCGCCAGCGCTTCGGCCACGCGCGCCGGATCGAGTTTGTGCGCGTCATCCTGAACCACATGGATTGCCCGGTCCGCGCCTTTCGCCAGCGCGTCACGCAACACCGCGGTCACCCGATCAGGACCGAGCGAGACCACCAGGACCTCGCCACCGAGCCGGTCGCGGATGGCCAACCCGGCTTCCAGCGCGTGGCTGTCGGCGGCGTTGATCTCGAAAGTGGTGTCGGCCTCACGCAACCATCCGGCGCCAACATCCAGTTGCAAAGGACCGTTGGTGGATGCGACCTGTTTGATGCATACAGCGATTTTCAAATCATTCCTCGCGCAGAATTCCAGGCCCTGGCGGGCAAATAAAATGTTGATTCTCCAGCTCAGCCCGGTCAGAACGCAGCTTGGATGCAACCCGCCACAAGGCAAGTCGGGCCACGGGTTGCGACCGGAGCGGCTGCGCGCGACGCGACATAGTCGTCAATCGCGGGCTTGCGCGCATTGGGCTTTGAGACTCTGACGATCGATCTTGCCGGTGGAGGTACGCGGGAAATCTTCCATCACCACCACCTGGTGCGGTTCGGCATAGCTCGGCAGAAATTTCGCGCACTGGCCATAGACCGTTGCCGCGTCGACCACGACGCCACTTTGCGCCACCACGAAAGCGAACATTTCGGCTTCCATGTCGCCGTTGGCATGCACCACCACCGCGGCCTCCTTGATGTCCGGGTGATTGAGAATGACGTTCTCCACCTCCATCAGTTCGACGCGATAGCCGCGCAGCTTGACCTGCGAATCCCTGCGGCCCTGGAAACGGATATTGCCATCCGCCAACCAGTAACCGAAATCGCCGGTACGGTAAGTGTCATTACGCCCATCGAAACGGCAGGTCTCGGTCAAATCCGGGCGTTGCCAGTAACCCAACGTGCAGCCCGGTCCGGCAACGTGGATCTCGCCGCTTTCGCCCGGTCCGAGCAAGGCGCCATGCTCGTCGCGTATGGTGATCTCGTAATGTTCGCACGGCAGGCCGATGGGTATGTCCAACGCATCGGCGGGCGGCATGCCGGGCATGCGGTAATAGGTGCAAACGTTGGTTTCCGTGGGACCGTAAAGATTGATGAATTCGACATTGGGAAACGCCGCCATCACCTTGCGCAGCGCCGGCACCGGGAAAATCTCGCCGGCAAAGAAGATCTGCCGCAGCGCCGACAGATCGCGGCGTTCGAGGACGCCCTTCTCCTCCAGCAGGCGCAAGGCCGTGGGCACCGAATACCACGAAGTGATGCGCTCGGCCGCGAGTATCTTGCTGATCGAGGACGGGAAACGCAGCAGCACTTCATTGAGCAGAAACACCGAACCGCCGACGCGAAACGTCGTATAGAGGTCCATCGTCGACAGGTCGAAATGAAACGGCGCATGGCTGATCAAGCGATCGTCCTGCGTGAAGCCGAAGCTGCTCACGGTCCAGTCCACGAAAGCCAGAATATTGCCATGGCTCAGGCTTACCCCTTTCGGCGTGCCGGTTGAACCAGAGGTGAACAATATCGCCGCCAGATCGCTCGCCGATACTCGATGCGCGGCGGCCGGCGTCTCGGCGGAGGTCTCGGCGACCAGCGCCGCGATACCCTCCCCGGCCTCGACACTCGCCAGCTCGGTCAGCGCGGGCAGTGTCATACCGGTTGCGCGCAGCGCGACAGCCAGGTCGGAAGTGGTGATCAAGCGGCAAGCGCCGGCGAGATTGGCGATCGTCGCTTGCCGCTGCGCCGGCGCCAGGGGATCGACCGGCACATATGCGGCGCCGGCAAGCATGGCGCCGAGTTGCGCCAGCACGGAATCGATGCTTTTGGGCAGGCAAATCGCGACGCGATCACCCGCCGCGCAACCATGGCTGACCAACCAGTTTGCCAGCCGCACGGCGGAATCACGCAACTGTCCATAGGTGATGGCGCTCTTCTGGGTCTTTACCGCAACCCTCGACGCCCAGTCAGGATCCAGATCCAGAATTGTCGAAAACAAAGCTTGCCGGTTCACGCCGGTTTTCCTTTCATACAAATTTCACTGTCGATGCCGCGTGGATCAACCGCGGCAATCAGTTCGGCACGAGCATTCAAACACATCGATTGCGCGAGACACCACACTAGATACCCGAAATCACCTCAAGCGGGCCAGGTATAGGCATGCAGCCGTCCCTACGGTTTCGACGGACGAACCGCTCATGCCGCCGCCATTTCCGCATCCGGAATCTCGGCTTGCAAACCGCGCAGCTTCTTGATACAGGCAGGCGGATCCTCGACGTAACAGCGTCCGGCGAACAAATCGACAAAACCATCGCGATACTTCGGATCCTTGATATACAGCGAGAAGGCGAACGGATAGCTCCAGAAAACATCGAGCAATACCTGCACATTGTCCATGCCCAACTCGCAGAATTTCATGTAATCGGCAAAGGGCTGCTCTAGCCCCGCAGTCTTGCCGCCCAGATAATCGGCGATGGCATCGGCGGCCTTGCGGCATTCCACCAAGGTGAAGTGCATGCCGAGTGAAAAGATCGGATCGATGAAACGATGCGCATCACCGACACAGATGTACCCGGGTCCCGCAAATTCATGAATCTGGTAGGAGTAGTTCGCGCAGGAATGCGCGTCCTCCACCATCACCGCATCCCCGAGCCGTTTGGTCAACTCCGGATTCAGCGTCATCATCTCGCTGAGCAGAAAGTCTTTCATGCTCTTGCGGCTGGAACGGAAATATTCCGCGGGCGTAACCACGCCCACGCTCACCAACTTGTCGTTGATCGGAATCATCCAGGCCCAGTGATTGCGCTTCTGATAGAAGATGATGGTGTCATCGGTCATCAACTGACCGTCCTCGCCCGGGGTGGGACGCACAACGCCCTCGAAATGCGAAAACACCGCCAATTGCTTGGCGTACTTGCCCATGGTGCGTTTACCCGCCACGCCCTTGGTACTGAGAAAGGTATTCTGTCCGGAAGCATCGGCGACCATGTCGGCGTGGATTTCGAGTTCCTCGCCATCGCCGTTCTTGTACTTCACGCCGCAGGGAATTCCCTGCTCGTTGCGCAGCACATCGGTGGCCATGCCCTTGATCGTCTTGATGCCCTGGTCTTCGCAGACATCGAGCAACATCTTGTCGAAATCCGCGCGGCGAACCTGCCAGGTCGACTGCTTGAACAGGCTGTCTTCCGAATTGCGCCCCATCACCGGCACATAAAAACTGTTGCGGCCATCGGTGCCGTAGACCATCGTGCCCCATTTGACCGGGTAATGAAATTTCGCCATTTCCTGTTCCAGACCCAAGGCGCGCACCGAAGCACCGCATTCACCGGTCATCGACTCTCCCACATGCAAACGCGGAAAGCTTTCCTTCTCGAGCAAGATGCTTTCGATACCCTGCTTTTTCAGGGAAATCGCCAATCCAGTACCGGCTGGTCCGGCGCCGACAATCACGACTTGAGTCTTCATTACCATCTCCTGTTGCTTACAAGTTCATTGAAAGTTTTCAAATAGTCCCGGCCAATCTGCCGCCAGTCTTGGAAATCGGGTTATTGGAGCAATGTTCACTGGAGCAATAAACACGCCAGAACCCTCGCCCGCCTCTTGCCTGCATATGCGCGTTACCATTTGTCCAAACCCAACACACTGGGCAAGTGGGAATCGGGAAACAGATCGATACCCAACGCCGCCTTCAGAAAATACAGGCCCACCAG
>JAGUXX010000138.1 GCA_020061585.1 Betaproteobacteria bacterium
TGGGCGGTTGGCGCGCTGAGTCTGGAACAGGCGGTGCGGGTGATCTGCGAACGCAGCGCGGCGCAAGCGGCGACTCAGGGCAGCGGACGCATGGCGGCGGTCGGCCTGTCCGAGCAAGCCGCCCGGGAGATGCTGGATCAGGCCGGCTTGGTCGACCAAGTGGCGCTGGCCGCCGTCAACAGCCCCACGGCGGTGACCTTGTCCGGCGGTTTGGCGGCGCTGGAGGCGCTTGGCGCGGAGCTGAAAGATCAGGGGGTGTTCTTTCGTCTGCTGGATCTGGACTATGCCTTCCACAGTCCGGCGATGGACCCGATCAAGCCGCGCTTGCTGCTGCGCCTGGCGGATCTTGGACCGGCGCCCGGCCAAGGCGTGTTCGTATCCACCGTGACCGGCGAGGTGTTGTCCGGCGAGCATCTCGATGCCGGCTACTGGTGGGACAACATCCGCCAACCGGTGCGCTTCCATCAGGCCATCGATACGTTGGTTGCCGCCGGCTGCCGGGTGTTCGTGGAAATCGGCCCGCATGCCATTCTGCAACGCTACATCAAGGATGCCTTGGCCAAACAAGGTGTCACCGGACGCGTTCTGGCGACGCTGAAGAAAAACAACGATGCTCTGGCGCGCCTCGAAGAGACTGTCTGGCGCGCTTGTCTGAGCGGGGCGCCATTCGATCTGCAAGGTCATTTCTCCAAGCCGGCCGGTTTCGTGCGCCTGCCTAACTACCCCTGGCAACGCGAATCGCACTGGCATGCGTCGACCAGCGAAGGCTATGACCTGATCAGCCGCCAGCGGGTGCATCCGCTGCTCGGTTATCGTTTGAAGGATGCCGAAGCCGTTTGGGAAAACCCGCTCGATCCGCTGGTGTTGCCCTATCTGGCGGATCACCAGGTCGGCGGCGTGGCGGTGTTGCCGGGCGCGGCCTATGTCGAAATGGCGCTCGCCGCGTCGCGTGAATGGTTCGGCCATGAGCGGCACGAAATGGAAGAAATGGACATCGTCGCGCCGGTGGTGTTCGACGGCGAGCATGCCCGCGTGCTGCGCTTTGAATTGAATCCCGCCGATGGTGGTTTTCAGATCCGCAGCCGGCCGCGGCTGAGCAACGACGACTGGAGCCTGAACGCGGTTGGCCGACTGATTGGTGAACCTTTGGCGCAACGCCCGGCGGTTTGCACGCTGGTCCAGGACGTGGCGCCGGACGCCATGCAACTCGATGCCGCGACGCATTACGCACTGGCCAGTCGTCTGGGCCTGGACTATGGACCGGCTTTCCAGGGCTTGCGTGAGGTCCATGTCAACGGTCAAGAGTTGCATGCCGAGTTGGCGACGCCTGGGGTCATTGAGCCGGACATGGACCGCCATATTCTGCATCCGGCCCTACTCGATGTCTGTTTCCAGTCGCTTCTCGACTTCTTCCATGCGGAAATTGCCGCCGGCGAGGGCGTTACCCTGTTGCCGGTGCGGGTCGGTCGGCTGCGCTATTTCGGTGGTCTGGCCAGTCGCTTTCGCGCGCGTCTGATCAAGCAAAGCCCGCGCTCGGTGCTGGCCGAGTTCCAGTTGTTCGATGCCGCCGGCGAAACCGTCGCCCAACTCCACGGCTGCCGCTTCCGCGCGACGGCGCTGGGCAGGCAAGACGCGTCGCACGCTGGCCTGTGGCGGCACATCTATCGCTTGCAGCCGCATGCGCTGGATGCTCAGTCGCTGGCGCTCGATAGCACACAAGACCTGTTGCAGCGGGCGCTGGAAACCCTATGCTGCCTGGAACCCGTGTTGCATCGACAAGAGCATTTCCAGGGCGCGGTGCCGTTGTTCGATGCGCTGGTTGGTGCGTTCGCCTTCGAGGCATTCCGCGACCTGGCGGATGCCGGTCTGCTGCAAGCGGCGCTGGAAGATGCTACCTCGCTTGCCGAGCCGGCGCGTCCGTTGTTTGCCTGGCTGGCGCGACTGCTCGGCGAGGAAGGTCTGCTGACCGAGCAGGCCGGCGTCTGGCGGTTGGACAAGGCGGGCGCGCCGCCACCGGCCGAGGCGATCTGGCAGGCCATCCTCGGCGATTACCCGACTGCCCTGCCGGATCTGGTGTTTGTCGGCCAGGTCGGCCGACATCTGGCCGATCTGCTGACTGGCAAGATCGAGGCGGAACCGTTCCGCGCGACGCTTGCCAATAGCCATCTTCTCGAACAGTTCCATGATGCCTCGCCGACTTATCTCGGCATCAACCGGGCGGCGCGCGACATCATACAGTCGCTCGCGGCGACCTGGCCGGCGGATCGCCGTTTGCGGATACTGGAAATTTCTGGTGGCGCGGAGGACTTCCCGCGCCAATTGCTGGCCGATTTGCCGGTCGATCGTTGCGATTACGTGATTGCCGAAACCGAGGGTGATCACCTGGCTCGTCTGGAGTCGGAATATGCCAACCATGGGCTGGTCAATGTGGCGACACTGGGTATCGCCGACGGTCTGACGTTGACCGGCAATGCGCCGTTGCCGGAGCAATTCGATATCGTTTTGCTGCATCACTGGGTCCATCGCGCGGCTGATATCCCGCCGGTTTTGGCGGCGCTGAAGCGCAAGCTGGCGAGCGGTGGCCTGCTGCTGTTGCTGGAGCGCCATCCGGATCGCGCGGCGGATCTGCAGCATGGCCTGGATATTGATTGGTGGCATGAGGCCGGCGCGTCGGGCAAGCTGTCCAGTCTGTTGTCGCCGGCGAGTTGGGCGACCTTTCTGCGCCAGCAGGGTTACGCCGAGATCGAGATACTCCGCGAGCCGGCCAGCGACGACATGGACACCGGCGCCTACGCGGTGCTGGCGAAGAATCCCGACAGCCTCCCCGAAGAACTTGCGGTCGCGGCTCAGTCATGGTTGTTGCTATCCGACAGTGCGGGCGCTTCGGCGGTGATGTCCGCGCGGCTGGCCGCGCAGTTGCGCGGCCAGGGGCAGCGCGTAATCCAGGCGATGCCGGAGACCCGCGCCAGCAATGTCCTGCGTTTCGACCCGGCGCTGGCCGCCGGCTACGACACCTTGCTGGCCGAGGCCGCGCAGCAACTCGGCGGCTGCGATCATGTCGTGCATTGCCTGGGCTTGCGCGAGGCTGGCGAGGCCGGGGCCGACGTCATGCAACTGCAAACGCTGCGCTGCGTCAGCACCTTGCATCTGCTGCATGCCCTCGATGGCGGCGCCGATAGGCGCGCGACCAAGCTTTGGCTGGTGACTTCCGGCGGCTCGACGTTCAATGGCGGCAGTGATGCCTGGCAGCACCAGCCGGCACAGGCGCCGTTGTGGGGCATGGGCCGGGTGATCATGAACGAACACCCTGAACTTGGTTGCGTGTTGATCGATCTGCAGGCTGATAGTTTGATGCAGGAAGCGGCAACCTGGTTGATGCGCGAATTGCTGGCTCCGGATGGCGAGAACGAAATCATCCTGACCAGCGCCGGCCGCTTCGTGCCCCGCATGCAGGCCGCGCCGACGCCGTCGCTGACCATGACCGACACAGCTGAACACGGCTATCGGCTCGATTTCAGCGTGCCTGGTCAGTTGCGCAATCTGCAATGGCGGCCGCTACCGGAGCGGGATCTGGCGGCGGACGAGATCGAAATCCGACCGGTTGCCGCCGGCCTGAATTTCCGTGATGTGATGTATGCC
>JAGUXX010000244.1 GCA_020061585.1 Betaproteobacteria bacterium
CGCCGGCCGGGCCGGCAATCGCCATGCCCGGCGCTCCGACTTCGCCCATCGGGCCTTGTGCGCCGGCCGGACCGCTAGGACCCTGGGCGCCGGTCGGGCCGGTATAGTCATGGGTCGAGGTTGAGGACGAGGTCGTATTACGCGGCGTCGGCTGCGTGCTGCAGCCGACGACGGCAAAAGTTGCGATCACTGCCAGCAGCAGCGGACTTTTTAACAAACTGCTCGGTTGTATCGAATTTTTCATGATGATTCCTTGAGTGCCTTGAACGGCATCGATAAAGAGCGTGCGCCCATTGGCGCCCGCATGGACCAGACCAGATCCCTGACGAAACAATTGCGTTTACTCGGCGGGACCCGAGTGCAATCTATGCCGTATCAGGCGTTGGCTCTGTGCGTTAGCGTCCATAGCGCGATTTATTTGCGGGGATGTTCGCCATCGCGCCCTATTTTCGTCGGTCAGCGGCTGGCTATTCGTGCTTATGCCGCAGCAAGCGATCGAACTCGTTCTTGACCACGGCATAACATTCGCAGACGCGCGCTTCCAGTCCGGCCCGGTCCACCACGGTGATATGGCCGCGGCGGTAATTGATCAACCCGGCCTGCTGCAGCTTGCCGGCAGCCTCGGTGACGCCCTCGCGGCGCACGCCCAGCATGTTGGCGATCAGATCCTGGGTCATGACCAATTCATTCGATGGCAGGCGGTCCAGGCTCAGCAGCAGCCAGCGGCACAGTTGCTGGTCCACTGTATGGTGCCGGTTGCATACCGCGGTCTGCGCCATCTGCGTCAGCAGCGCCTGGGTGTAGCGCAGCAACAGACGCTGCATCGGCCCGGCGCGATAGAACTCCGCCTTCAGCAGGTTCGCCTCCACCCGGTAGGCGTGGCCGGCGCTTTGCACCACGGCCCGGCTGGTGGTGGTTTCGCCGCCCATGAACAGCGCGAAGCCGACCACGCCCTCGTTGCCGACCACGGCGATTTCCGCCGATGCGCCGTCCACCGTGACATAAAGCAGCGAGACGATGGCGTCGATGGGGAAATAGGCGTGGTACGCCGGTTGGCCGGATTCGCAAAGCGCATCGCCGAGTCTCAAGGGCACCCGTTCCAGAGCCGGCAGAAGGCGCGCGTACACATCCGCCGGCAAAGCGGCGAGCAGATGGTTCGGGGAAGCGTCGTTCGCAGTGTCGTGTGAAGCGTCAGATGACGACCGCTCCGGCAAATGTGCTGGTAAAGGGGCGTGGCGCGGGTAAATCTGGCGCAGTACATTCGAACTGAGCATGATGTTCCTCCTCTCCTGACCAAAGTTTTTGAGAGCTTCGGCATGCACACGCAATAGATCGATCAAAACGTGCTGAAGCGCATTCGATTAATCTGTGCGGTAGCCAACGCTCAATTTCATTCTGGCCTTATGCCGCCGCAATGCCATGGCATGGAGGCTTTGATCGTGTCAGGAGAATGAACTATCGGTGTAGGAAAACGCCTACATGCAGGCTGTCGCTTAACCGTCCAGCTTGTGTTCGATCACGTAACGGGTCAGTTCGGCGTTGTTGCCCAGTTTCAGCTTTTTCAGGACCCGCGCGCGGTAGGTGCTGACGGTCTTCGGGCTCAGGAACAGCGTTTCGCCGATGCCGGTGAGGCTCAGGCCGCGACTGAGCAGGAGCATGATCTTGAATTCACGTTGCGACAGGCTATCGTGCGGCTGCCTCAGGCCGGCCGGGGTGGTGCCGGCGAGCAGTTTCTCGGTCAGCGCCGGACTCAGATAGCGCTCGCCCCGGCCGGCGCGCAGGATCGCCGCGAGGATTTCCATGGGCGGACTGTCCTTCGGCAGATAGCCGGTGGCGCCGGCTTGCAGGGCGAGCATCGCGTAATCGTCCTCGGCGTACATGCTGAAGATCAGCACCGGCAGCGCCGGCTTCTCGCGTTTGACGCGCTTCAACACCTCGATGCCGTTCAGGTCGGGCAGACCGATGTCGAGCAACAACAGATCGAAGTCCTCGGCCCGGATCAGCGCCAAAGTCTCCTGGCCGCTGCCGGCTTCGCCGGCGATTCGGCACTCCGGGACGCCGGCGAGAAACTGGCGCAAGCCGCCGCGCACCACGGCATGGTCATCCGCGATCAATATCTTGAGCATGGCGTTGCCCTTTCCCCTTGCTGAGCTGTTCCAGCGGCACGGTCAGCGTGACCAGGGTGCCCTGGCCGGGACGGCTGTCGACGCGCAGCACGCCGCCTATCATGCCCAGACGCCGCGCGATTGCGGCAAGGCCGGAACCGCCGGCGATGGTGTCGGGATCGAAGCCGCTGCCCTGGTCGGCGACCGTGATGCGCAGCAGGCCATCATCGGTGCGCCACAAAGTCAACGCCACGCGTGGCGTGCCGGCGTGCTTGACGACGTTCAACAGCAGTTCACGCGTGGCGTTGAAACACAGCAGCCGCAGCGCCAGGTCTTCGGGTTGCGCATCCGACGCGACGGACAAATCGACTGTCAGCCCATGGTTTTCCCGCACCCAGCCGCAGAGCGAAACCAGCGCGGCATTCAGTCCGCGCTCGCGGATCAGCGGCGGGTTGAGCCGCAGACTCAAATCGCGCGCCGTCAGGATGGCGCGGCTGAGGTGCTCGCAGGCTTCGCCGGCAACCCGCAGACAGTCTTCCCGATCGCTATGCGAACCGAGTCCGCTGAGCGACAGACGCGCGGCGACCAGCAACGGTTGCACCTCGTCGTGCAGCAGTTCATGCAGGCGATCCCGTTCGTGCTGCTCGGCGCGGGTCAGATCGCCGGCCAGTTGACGCAGATGCACCGCTTGTTCGGCGGTCAGGCTTTCCAGTTCGCTCTGGGTCTGGCGCAGCATCTCGTTCTGCATTTCGAGCTCGATCTGATGCACCTGTAACTGGTGTACCAGCCGCTGGGTCTCGGCGGCGACCGGCGATTCGGCGGCCGGATGCCGTCGGAGCTGATCCTCGGCGCGGCGGCGCAGGGCATTCGGGGCGGGTTCCTTGTTCGAGGCGGGTGCCTTATGTGGCTTGCTCATGCTCGACTCCTACGTCCCCAGCTTGCGCAACTCGGCTTCCAGGCGCTTGATTTCGGTGATGTCGATGAAGGTGATGACCACCCCGTCGATGACGTTGTCCTGGGTCCGGTACGGCATGATGCGCACCCGGCACCAGCGTCCGTCGTGGGTGGTGACCTGTTTTTCCTGGAACGCCAGGGTGCGCAGCACGCGTTCCGCGTCGTCCTTCAGTTGCGGGTAGTCCAGGTCGGTGACGACATGCGACAGCGGCCGGCCGACATCGCCCGGTATCAGCTTGAACAGTTTCGTGGCATCGGTGGTGAAGCGCCGCAGTTTCATCTCGCTGTCGAGGAACACCGTGGCGATTTCCGTGCTGTTGAGCAGGTTGACCATGTCGTTGCGCACCCAGGTCAGGTCGTCCACCCGGGATTGCAGCTCGGCGTTGACCGTCTGCAGCTCCTCGTTGAGCGACTGCAACTCCTCCTTGGAGGTGGTCAGCTCCTCGTTGGTCGATTGCAGCTCCTCATTGGTGGACTGCAACTCCTCGTTGCTCGATTTGAGTTCCTCCACCGTGGTCTGGGTTTCTTCGTGGGCGACCTGCAGCGACTCGCGCGCTTGCTGCAATTCCTGGGCCAGAGCGTCGTGACTCTCCGACCCGGCGCTCTTGCGCCGCCGACGCGCGGCGGCGCGTGAGGCGACATCCTTGAATACGACGATCACCCGCCCGCGCAGCGGCTCGGGTTTGTCGATCGCCTGCACCGTGATATCGACGATTTGCGTCGCGCCGTTGACGCCCACCCGCAGGCCTTTGAGGTAGATCGGCTGCGCCTCGCGCAGCGCCCGGCCGATCACCCCCGACAGGGCTTCGCGCAAGCCTTCGCGGGCCATGGCGTGGAGGTTGATGTTGACCTTGCCGGCAGCCGGTTCCAGGTATTTGCCGGTCCGGCCGCTGATGTACAGGATGTCGCCTTCGCCATTGACCAGGACGGCGGCGGGCGCGAAGTTTTGCTGGATCAGTTGATCCGTGAGATGCCCGACACTCTCGGCGTGCTCCGCCGGCGATGCGGCCGCGGTCATGGTCACGTGGGCGGGCAAGCCGGCCGGAAACTCCAGTTCGGCGAGCGGCATCGGCTGTTCGTTGCGCTGGAACAGCCGCGCCTTGCTGTTCACCACTTTGAACAAATGGCCGAAGTTGCCGATCGACTCGGCGCTGCCCAGCAGCAGCAGGCCGCCCCGATTCAAACCATAGTGGAACAGCGGCAGCAGCTTTTTCTGCAGTTGCGGGTTGAAGTAGATCAACAGGTTGCGGCAGGACAAGAAATCCAGGCGGGTGAAGGGTGGGTCGGAAATGATGTTTTGCGGCGCGAACACCAGCATCTCGCGGATGTCCTTGCGCACCCGGAAGCCTTCGCCCTCGGGGGTGAAATGCCGGGCAAGACGTTCCACAGAGACGTCGGCGGCGATGTTGTGCGGATAGATCCCCTTGCGCGCCCGGTCGATGGCATCCGGATCGAGATCGGTGGCGTAGATCTGCAAGGTGTAGCGCGCCTCCGGTTGGATCTTTTCCAGGGCTTCCTTGAACACCATCGCCAAGGAATAGGCTTCCTCGCCGGAGGAACAGGCGGGCACCCAGGCGCGCAGGGCCTTGCCGGCCGGGTGCAGCGCCAGCAATGCCGGAATCGCCTCGTCGCGGAGGAATTCCCAGACTTGCGGGTCGCGGAAGAAGTGGGTCACGCCGATCAGCAACTCCTTGAACAGCAGATCGAGTTCCTGCGGGTTATCGCGCAGATAAGGCACGTAGTCGCCGATGCCGGCGATCTGATGCAGCGCCATGCGCCGCTCGATGCGCCGGTACAGCGTGGTGTTCTTGTACAGCGAGAAATCGTTGCCGCCGCGGTCGCGCAGCAGGGCCAGGATCCTGTCCAGGGCGCTGTGGGTGTTCGTCTTGGCCGGCGGCGCGTTCCGGGGCAGCCCGACCGGCAGTTTGAAGTAGTCGGCAATCAGCGCCGGCATCGCTTCCGGCCTGGCGACGAGATCGACCAATCCGGCTTCGATGGCGCTCTGCGGCATGCTGTCGGCCTGGGCGCTGGCCGGGTCCTGGGCCAGGGTCAGACCGGTCTTGTCCTTGATCGCGCGCAGGCCGAACACCCCGTCGGAGCCCATGCCCGACAGAATGATGCCGACCGCATTTTCGCCCTGGTCTTCGGCCAGGGTGCGCAGGAAGAAGTCGATCGGCAACCGCAGGCCGCGCGGCGCGACGGGCGTGAACAAATGCAGTTCGCCACGCAGCAGCGACAGGTCCTTGTTCGGCGGAATGATGTAGACGCAATCAGGCTTTACCGTCAGGCCATCCGCCGCCTCGACCACCGGCATCGCTGTGCAGCGCTGCAGCAATTCGGGCAGCACGCTGACGTGGATCGGGTCGAGGTGCTGGACGATGACGTAGGCCATGCCGCTGCCGGCGGGAACATGCGACAGCAGTTTTTCCAGGGCGTCGAGGCCGCCGGCCGAGCAGCCGATGCCGACGATGGGAAATGCCAAAGTTCCCTTTGCCTCGTCGCGCTTGGGCGGGGGCGTGGACTGGGCGGGTTTGCCGGGTTTGGCCATGTGATATTCCGAATACGAAGTTGATGCTTGATCCTAGCAGTATCCTAGCCAACAAAGCCGTTGTTAAGCGCGCCGCCAATCAGCCCGCGTGGAACGATGTTCGCTACCGAACAGAAGTCAGGCGGGGTTCCTGGCCCAATTTGCGCGTCAACCGATGTTGCCGACATCTGAAAGGTCTGATCATGTCCACACGCCAAATTGCCTGGCTCGCCCCGCTATTCTTCCTGCTCAATGCCGGCTCTCCGCTCGCCCAGGAGGCCGCTACTCCGCCTGAAATGAGCCGACTCCTGACCGTGCTGTCGGTCATCAATGCGGAACTCAAGGCCGATCTCGATCAGATCCTTGTATTGCAGGAAGCGCTCAAGGCGAATGCCCAAGGGTCGCTGAAGGCGCAGGGACGCACACCCGATGCCATCTCCTTTGATGAAGTGGCGGCGGAGCAGCGTCGGGCGATACAGCGCGAGTTGGCGCTGAACGCCCGGCTCGACGCAATCCTGGCGAGAAGCGCCATCCTCGACGCGAAAAAACAGTCGATTCTGGAGCGGCTGTTGGAACTTGGCCTGGTCCAGCAGGCGCCTGTGGAAACCGCCGCGGAGCCGCGCAAGTAAGTCCCCGCCGCATGGCTGAAAAATGCGCTGTTTCATGTCGAGGTAATTGCGAGACACTGCACTGGAAATCGTTGACGGCCTTGTCCGCGTCGGCAACGATATCGCCGGCGACAAGTAAGCGGGCGACCTTCATAGCGCTATCAAGGTCTGCCGGCGGGTCTGCCAGTCGCTGCGCCAGGCGCGCAGATTTTCGGCCGGCATCGGGCGCGCGATGAAGTAGCCTTGCGCCAGATCGCAGTCCTGCTGCCGCAGGAAATCCCAGTCGGCGCGGTTTTCCACGCCTTCGGCGACGGTCTTCATGCCCAGTTGACGGGCCATGCCGAGGCTGGCGATGAATATGGCGCGGCGGATTTTGTCCTGGCCGGCGCCATGCACGAAGCTGCGGTCGATCTTGAGTTCATCGAAGGGAATGTCGCGCAACTGCGCCAGCGAGGAATGGCCGGTGCCGAAATCGTCGATGGACAGGCCGATGTGCTTGAGCCGCAAACGGGTGAGGATGTCCAGGGGCGCCAGGACATTGGTCATCAGACGCGACTCGGTAACTTCCAGGATCAGATCTTCCGCCGCCACGCCGGCGCGCGCGACTTCGCCGAGGACGAAATCGGCGAACTCCAGGCGGGCCAGATTGTGCATGGAGACATTGACCGCCACCCGCAACGTCAGGCCTTCGTCGCGCCAACGCCGGATTTGCCCGAGCGCCTCGATCAGCACGACGCGGGTCAGGTCGTCGATCAGCCCGTGTTCCTCGGCCACGCCGATGAATTCGTCGGGAAACACCAGTCCGTCATCGGCATGTTGCCAACGCACCAGGGTTTCAACCCCGACCAGCGCGCCGCTCACCACGTCCACCTTGGGCTGGTAATAGTTCACCAGCTCGCCGCCGGCTATGGCGCGCCGGACCGCCTCGGCGCCATAGCGCCTGGGGGTCTTGCCGACGCTCGCCGGCGCTGAGCGGCGCCAACTCTCCAGCAGCGTTTCGAGTCGCTCGGGGCGTACCGGTTTGTTCAGATGCCCGAGCACGTTCAAATGATGCGCGCGCGCAAGCCGCTCGGCGGTTTCCAGGATGCGCGCATCTTCGCCGCTGACCAGCACCAGGGCGCCGGTGTAGTGGCGATCGACCAACTGACGGATGAATTCGACCCCGTCCATGCCGGGCATGTTGAGATCGAGAAAAATCAACTGTTCGTCGGCCGGCTGCGCGTCCAGCAGGGTCAGCGCCTGCTGGCCGGATAGGCAGGTCTGTAGCCGATCCAGTCCCAGCACGGCGAGCTGACGGGCGAGCAACTGCAGCTGAAAGGCCTCGTCGTCGACCAGCAGGATATGGCGTGGCGCCGCGCCTTCCCAATCCATGGCGCCGAACACCGCCGCCAGGGCGTGTTCGATTTCGAGGGCGAGCGCCGGCGCGGCATCGGCGTCGGCATGTCGGCCGGCCTGCTCCAGCCGGTCGCAGACCTCGCCCAAGGCCAGGGCGCCGACGGCGCGAGACGAGGATTTAAGTTTGTGGGCTTCCTCACCCGCCGCTTTCCAGTCGCCCTGGGCGATGGCGGCGCGCAGCGCATCGGCGATGGCTTGCGCCGATTGCCGATAGTCCAGGAAAAACCGGGCAATCAGCTCCGGGTCGTCGCCGATCTGTTTCGGCAACACCGTCCGGTCCAGCACGGCCAGGTGCCGGCCGGCCGTCGGCGCCACGCCGACGGCCTCAGCCTGGCTGGAGATCGGCAGCCATTTTTCCAGCATCGCCTGGAGCTGCTCAAGCAGCACCGGCTTGGTCAGGTAATCGTCCATGCCGGCCGCCTTGCAACGCAGCGCCTCGCTCTTCAGCGCATTGGCGGTCAGGGCGACGATGGGCAGGTGCTGGCCATGGCCCTCGGCGCCGCGGATGGCGGCGGTGAGCGCATAACCATCCATGATCGGCATGTGCAAATCGGTCAGCAGCAGCAGGTGCCGCCCCTGGCGCCAGCGGGCCAGCGCCTCGCGGCCATCGTCGGCGATATCGGCGACGTAGCCCAGCAGGTCCAACTGATGCTGGATGACGCTGCGGTTGATCTCGTTGTCCTCGGCGACCAGTATCCAGTTGCCGTGACCCCGCGGCGTCACCTTGGACAAGGCCGCGAAGGGCGCGCTTTTCTTGTCGGTCGGCGCATCCTGGTCGGGTGGTTTGGCCCGGCCGGCGGCGATCGCGACGGCATTCAGCAGGATCCGGCGGGTCAGCACGTTGCCGTCCACCGAGATCAGATCGACAGCCTCCTCGCGCGGCCCCCGGCGCATCCCGCGCCGGATCAGCACGAAGCGGGTAGCGCTTGCCGGGTGGGCGCGGGCCGCGGCGCG
>JAGUXX010000157.1 GCA_020061585.1 Betaproteobacteria bacterium
GTCGCCAACGATGTGGGCGTGGGTTTGAAAGACGTTCATTTCCATCCCAAGATTTATGGTTACTTTTAACTTCAGCGCTACTGCAATTACATGACCGTCTTAGCAAAAGTGCTAAGCATATTGGAATCAATACATGGTCGCCAGCAAAGCCACCGCTTGAGTGGATGACAGAGCAAGAGTGCGTTTTCAAAAAAAAGCCCGCCTTCCCTCTCGGGACGCGGGCTTTTCCATTCGAACTAACCAACCTCAACTCACCAACTGCCTGGCCAGAGCCACCTCGATGGAATCCCCGTCCTGGTTGAGAACATCCAACCCTGATTCCGGCATGTCGCCGCTGGTGGACTGTGCCACCGCGATTTTCTTGGCCATCAGTTCAAGGCAGGCCATCTGGGCGCTGCCCCGATAGCCCAGGAAGTACACGTCCACGTCCGCCTTCTGGCCGATCCGCCAACTGCGGCGGGCGGCCTGTTGCAGGGTGTAGACGTTGTAGCCCGTGGTCAGGAACACGATGGTCGGAAATTCCAGCATGTCCAGGCCGGTCTTGACCAGTTCGGGGTTGGTGATGAGCACCTCCACCCCACGGTCCACCTGCTCGAACAGCCAGTCTTCCCGCTTCGCGGCTTCCACATTGGCCTTCAGCACCGCTGTCTTGAAGCCGTGCCTATCCAGCATGGCCTTGAGCCGGGCAGTGGTGTCACGCGTGCCAGTGTAGACCGAATACACGAGTACCCGCCGGCTGCGGGCCTTCTCCGACTTGCACAGCTCGATGAGCTGCTGCTCTTTGGGGTTAACTTCCGTCTCGCCGAACTGGGCAGGCACGAAGGCCAGTTGCTGGCGGGTGTGAGGATGCACCACCCGCTCGTCGCGAAAGCAGCAGTCTGGCCAGGCCAGCAGTACGTTCAACACGACGCCCAGCAGGCTCTTGTCACCCTTGCGCAGGGCTTCCCGTAACTCGGACTTGAGACTCTGCGCCAACTGCTCGTAGGCCTGCTGCTGGGTTTCGGTCATGGCCACCGCCTCGAAGTGCTCGCGGTAGGGTGGCAAGACGTTGCCGCCGATGTCCCTGAGCTTCAGAAACACGGTGCAGGGCACCACGTAGCGCATGATGCCCTTGGGTCCGAAACCGGGCCCCTTGGCGGTGCGATGGGTGATGTTCCGGCCCCGGGCGGTGCGGTGCGATGTGCTCTCGGACTCCTTGTAGATGTCCTTCAGCACACCGTGCTCGCGCATGAACTGCATGGCGGCCGGTCCCAGGCTGCTACGGGCGGAGTAGCCGAAACCGTCTCCGATCATCGCCTTGGGGTTGAGCCGCCAGAGCAGGTAGAACAGATCGTCGGCATAGCCGCCCATCAAGGTGCCGGTGAGCAACAACGTCTTGCGACATTTGCGCGCCAGCACCCCCATGGCCTGGCCCTGTGCGGAGCCTTCGTTCTTGTACTCATGCCCTTCGTCCACCACCAGGAGACCAAAGTAGCCCTGAGGCAACTGGCGCTTGATGAACTCGGTGGGTTGATAACCGCCTTGTCCGAACGAGAACGCCATGTTGGCCATGGCCCGCTCCATGCGCCGCGCCTGCCGATCGTTGAAGAACAGGTCGCCTTCGGCGTTCATCAGGTTGATGAACTCGAACACGTTGTCCTCCAGCATGCCGGCCAGCAGGTCTTCACCAAAAGCCGAGACCAGGCGAGAGGCAGTTTTCTCACCGATGGTGGGGATCTGCGTCAGTGCTTCCTTCAGCATTTCCGACTTCGATTTTTCCTGGCCAAACCGGTGCACCAGCGTCCACAGGCGTTCGCCACACGCCGTGCAACTGCGTCGCGTCGTGTTCAGCTCGACCGGCGCCATAAAGGCAGGCAGGGGTTCGCCGTTGTCCCAGGACAGGAACTCACCGCATTTCGGGCAGGCCGCGTAAGCCACACGCCGCCGTTCCGACCCTTCCCCGACCACCAGCTTGCGGGTGACAAAGGCGGGTTGCCAATTGAAGCCCATACGCATGCGCACCCGCCCCATGACGAAGAACTCTGGTACCGCCGGCGGCTGGCGCATGGCGCGGATCTGCAACAGTTGCCGGAGCGTGTCCGGGCCGTTGAGGATCCAGACCCGGGCATCGGGGGCGGTCTCCCGAATCTCCCGCCGCCACTTGTAGACCAGGTGCGGTGGCGAGATCACCAGGGCACGGCCGTAGCCTTCCCGATGCATCACTGCAGCGGCGGCGATGGCCATCATGGTTTTGCCGGTCCCCATCTCGGCGTTGATGACGGCGGCGGGCTGGTCTTCATCGACCAGCAGCCGAGTCACCGCCTGAACGACATCGCATTGCGCCGGAAACGGCTTACGCATCAGGCCGGCCATGGTTCGACCCCGCTGGCCATTCGGCTGGCTGGAATAGACCGCAGGGTTCTGGGTCTGCACCGCATCCAGCAAGCCATCGCCAAATTCCTCGATGAACTGGGTCAATGACATGTGCTGACTTTGCGGCTCGGTGGGTTCGAGCTCGCGGGTGACAAGTTCAATGTGTGACATGGTTTCTCCTTCAAATAAAAAAGCGGAGAAACCCGTCCCCAGCGGGGAAGGTTTCCCCGCGGGATGACAAGATTGATTTCAGGCGGCGAGCGCCAGGTTTTCCAGGGCCTGGTTTACGAGCGTCAACTCGCCTACCTTCACCATCCCGGAAACCGTCTCCGGGAAGCTTTCCGGCAGGCTGATTCGGGCGGCGCCGATGCGGCCCAGAGGCGGATAGACGGTCTCCCGCATCAGCGTGACCACCTCACCACCGGTTCGGGACAGCACCGCGTGCTGCCAGGCATCGAGCAGCGGTACCGGCGAGAGCAGCTTGTACAAATCCCAGGCGCGGTCCCAGACGACTTCAAGCGGGTTCGATGCATGCTGGACACTGTCGACCAGCACCCAGGCCACGCGGTTGCTGCGGTCGGGCCGGATCAGGGCCGGGTCGTACAACCAGACATGCGCCAGGTTGCCGAACAGGTTGTCCCGAGGCAGCTTGCCGGTGAATTTCTCCAGCCGATCAGCGTTGCCGACGTACACCACATGCGCCTGGCCCTCCAGGTCTTGCAGATGAAAGGCACTGAGCCCGCCTTCGGTCACCTTGAGGGTGAAGGCCGCGAGCAGTTGCTGGATGGCGGTATCCCGCCCGTAAAGTGAAAGGAACATGAGCTGGCCGGATTCGTCCCGCACGCAAGCGTCGGCGTATAGATCTGACAGTTCCTTGAGTTTGAACAGCATGGCGATCTCCTATCGAAAGATGCGGAGAGACGCCATCCCCATGGGGAACGGCTTCCCCGCTGGGTTTGAAAAGCAACGAACGGCGGTACAGAGCTAGAGCAGGCCTCTTTCCGCCATGGACAGGGATTCACGACCGGCGATGATGAAATGGTCCATCACCTTGATGTCCACCAGCGCCAAGGCCTGACGCAAGGTCTGCGTCAGCCAAGTGTCGGCCTGGCTGGGTTCCGCCACCCCGGAAGGATGGTTGTGGGCAAAGATGACGCCGGCGGCGTTGTACTCCAAGCTGATCTTGACGATTTCCCGGGGATAGACGCTGGTCTGGGTGAGTGTTCCCCGGAAGCATTCCCGCGCAGCGATCAGCCGGTTCTGGGAATCCAGAAACAACACCTCAAAGACCTCGTAGCCGAGAGGCGCTAGCGTGGAGCGCAGATAATCACGAACGGCCTGCGGCGAGGACAGCGTATCCCGCTGCCGCAAACCTTCTTCCAGGCCTCGCTTGACCAGTTCACGCGCGGCATCGATCCGCAAGCGGACCCGACCCCACGCCTTGGCTGGCGTTGACTCACAAACCCGGTGGTCGACACCGGCGGATTGGCAGAATAGTTGATAGAGGGAACCCTGATTCTCCTGCAGCAGGTTGTCGGCGACGTTCTCACCGACCAGGGCGGTCAACAGATCGAGATTGGACATCTGGGTGACGACGGGCATGGCGATCTCCAAAAAAACGGGGACAGCCTGCCCCTGGCGGGGATCGGCATCCCCACGGGGTTGAATGAACAGACGAAATCCCGGGCCTGGCGGCCGTGCTCGTTACAGGGACTGACGAGCCGCATTGCAAACCACTTATGGCGATCCTTGACGGAGATCGGGCGGGCTGTAACCGACAGCCGGCGGTTGAAACACCGTTTACCCACCTTTCCAGGAAAGCCAGACCGGCCGCCCTGGAAAGGCCCCTCGTCCAAGAAGTAAGGGCGAAGGGGCGAGAATTGATGAGGGAAGTCTTGGCCTATCCCAGCTCTAGCTGCTGCCAGAGCGCTTGAACGGTTTCGGGATCCACCAGTACCGCGTGACCAACCACGCTGGCCATACTGGTGCCGCCACCGGTCTGCGGGATCGGCACAGCATCGCGATCGCCATCGATGTCGTAATCGACGACGACCAGTTCCATTTTGACATTGGCTGTCGCCCCCTGAACGAGACCGCCTTCCACCCCCACGTAAACCCGGATGGGGTCGGGCGCGGATTGGCAGTGGTTTCCGTCCAGTGCGGCCAGGGCGGCGGTGTGCGCGTCGTCCAGATCCTCCCAGGCGATGGAGCCACCTGATTCCTCACCACGCCGATAGGCTTCCACCAGCAGGCGGCAGGCCCGCATGGCGGCGGCCTCGCGGCGCAGTTGCAAGACACTCGCCTCCGGTGCCGGCCAAGCATCCACTTTCGCGATGACCTCGAACGTCAGGCTCTGGTCATCCTTCTCCTCGTAGTCATCGAAGAGCAGCGGCATTTGCCCGGTATCGTCCCAAATCACGCCTTCATCGAAAGCCTGCTGGGCTTTCTGGATGGCTTCTTCGGTTGAAGCCGCTTCGATACCCACCAGGACGCGATGCTCATAGTCCAAACCGTACTGCACGACATAGCGGTTCATGCTGCGCCCTCCGGCCGACGCTGCTCGACCACCTTCGCCAGAATTCGGGGCGGCAAGCGATAGCGAGAACCGGCGTACTCGCCGATCAGCCGGCGGCCGTGCTTCTCGATGACTCTGGCCTCCGGAATCGAAAGACCCGCGAAGACCAGGACGTCGCCCACCGCCACCTTGCGATTGCGTGCGGCGTGCCAGGCACGGACTTGTTCACGCCATTCCGGATTGGCCACCGGAACCATTGCCATGTAGGCCATCGGGCAGGTGTAGTAGCAAGGCCCCATGCTTTCACAAAGGTCCTTGTAACCCCAGCCATATCCCCGCTCGCAGGCCAGCAGATCGCAGCCAATATAGCGCCGGATTTGCTCGCCTGGCCCGGTGGCCTGCCAGACCGTCCACAGCACGTTGCCGACGGCGGTGTGTCTGAGACATTGGTGAATGACGCCGCCGGACTCTGCGCTACGCGTGCGCCGCTGGATCAGTTCCTTGCGGGTTTGATACTCAGTAAATAACCATCCCATGATGATTTCCTCCATGAATAGCCGGAGGAACACGCCATCCCTGTCCAGGGCGGCGTACCACCCCGGCGGGTTGAGAACGCCCCGGAGGGGCATGGACTTCACTTGCGCTTACAGCGGCAGACGGTACGAGCCACAAACCGTCCGCCAGGCCTTCATCAGTCTTCCAACGGCAGCATGATGGTCAGGACCGGTTCGCCCTGATCGCCTGGGCCGACGTGCACATGCAACTCGACTTCGCGCGCCTGCTGTGATTTCCCGTCACGGGGCACCACGAATAACCGGAAAGGCAGGCGATTCGACTGGCTTGCACCAGCACATGCGCGAATGGCAAAAGACGCCATCCAGAGCACGTCCCAAAGTCGGCCGGTTTCGTCCTGGTGAACCTGGCGGTCAGAGTCTTCCTGCTGCCAGGCCACGCACTGCGCCCAGATTTCGGCACTGAGCGCGACGGGAAAGCGGAAACCTGCCTCGCGGGCGAGTTCCGTGGCATCGATCAGCACGCCATCGGCGATGGCCTGGGCGCGGGTGTAAACAAAGATGACGTTTTCCGCGGTGAACAGCGGCGATTCGTTTCTGGCTTCGGTATGCATGGTGATCTCCTTCAAAGGATGCGGAGATGCCTTGCCCCCTTGGGGGATAGGCTCCCCACGGGGTGGAATGAACAGACGAAATCCCGGGCCTTGCGGCCGTGCTCGTTACAGGGACTGACGAGCCTCGTTGCAAACCACTTATGGCGATCCTTGACGGGGATCGGGCGGACTGTGAACGACAGTCGGCGGTGGAACGCTTACTTCACACTTACCTGCGGAACCCGTGAATCTCCCGCGCCCGCTGGAACCCGACCCAGACGCCGTCCTGGTCGAGTCCGCGCGA
>JAGUXX010000042.1 GCA_020061585.1 Betaproteobacteria bacterium
CCGATGCCGCGAAGCTGGGGCCGCGCGATTTCCTGCAAGCGCTCGATCGACGTCTCGCGCGGGGCCTGAAGCTGATCCAGTGGCGGGAAAAGGCGGCGCCGGCGGGATTGCTGGAACAGGTCGCCGAGCGCTGCCAGGCCGCCGGCGCACAGTTGATGTTGAACGCCGACGCGGCATTGGCGCGGCGGCTTGGCGTCGGCCTGCATCTCAATGCCAAGCAGTTGGCGCAACTCGATGTGCGTCCGGACTTCGAGTGGCTGGCGGCATCCTGTCACGATCAGGCCGAACTGCAACGGGCGATCGAGCTGGAACTGGATTTTGTCGTGCTGTCGCCGGTGTTGCCCACGCCCAGCCATCCGGGCGAGCCGACGCTGGGCTGGCCGACCTTCGGCGCGTTGCTGCGCGATTGCGCCGTGCCGGTGTTCGCGTTGGGTGGGCTTGGGCGGCATGACCTGGATCTGGCGCGCGGCCATGGCGCGCATGGTATCGCGCTGAAAAGCCAGGCCTGGAGCGTTGGGTGAACCCGCAAGCCGCGCTGCGTCTGTGGCCGCTGGCATTGATCGTCCTGATCGGGCTGGTGCTGTGGGCGGAACACAATGCGTTCTGGCGTGACGCCGAGGCGACGTCCGGCGTGCGGGTCGATTGCGAGACGCTGGACAGCGGCTGTTCGTTGATGAACGACGGCCGCGAAATTCGCTTCGGCATGCAAGGCGAAGTGAAACCGCTGGCGCCATTCGAGATCTGGGTTGCGGGTGTCGCGGCGGTGCACAAGGCCGAAGCGCGATTTACCATGGAGGGCATGGACATGGGCTTCAACCTGTATACCCTGCGCCCGGACGCGCAAGGGGTGTTGCGCGCCAAGGTGACGCTGCCGATCTGCGTGACCGGGCGACGTGACTGGAACATGATTCTTGAGCTCGACAATCTGCGTCTGATCGTTCCATTTGTCACCAAGCTGTAATATTCGCCGAGATCGACACCCCTATAATTTGGCTATCCGCGTTGCTGTCCTCGGTTTTTCAGTCCGACCAGCGGCCAGGCCAAGCAACCCAATCAACAACACATAGAGAGCGGTAGTCGAAGGAGACACGGTCATGCCAAGCGAACATATCTATAAGCAATTCGATGCCGATCTGGAGGCCGTGCGCGCGCGCGTCCTGGAAATGGGCGGCCTGGTGGAGGAGCAGGTCAACAAGGCGATCGAGGCGCTGATTTCCGGCAATACCAAGATTGCCGAGGAAGTCATCGTCAATGATCACAAGGTCAACACCATGGAAGTGTCCGCCGACGAGGCCTGCACTCAGATCATCGCGCTGCGTCAGCCGACCGCCGGCGATCTGCGCATGATCCTGACCATCATCAAGACCATCACCGATCTGGAACGGATCGGCGACGAGGCGGCCAAGATCGCCCGCTTCGCGGTCAAGGTCTACGATAGCGATCGCATCCTGACGCCGCGCTATACCGAGATCAAATACATGGCCGGCCTGACGCTGAAGATGCTGCGCGAGTCGCTCGACGCGTTCGCCCGCCTGGATGCTTCGGGCGCCGGCGCGGTGGCGCGCCAGGACATGGAAGTGGACGAGGAATTCCACCTCATCACCCGCCATCTGATCACCTTCATGATGGAAGATCCGCGCACCATTTCAACCTTCATCGATCTGCTGTTCGTCGTCAAGGCGATCGAGCGCATCGGCGATCACGCCAAGAACATGTCCGAATACGTGGTGTTCATGGTCAAGGGCAAGGACGTACGCCACACCACGATCGAAGAGCTGGAACGCGAAATCCAGTAGTCGACAAGCCCGCCGGTGACAACACCGGCGGGCTTTTTGTCGGCGCCCCGGGTTCAGTGTCCGCCGGGTTTGTAGGCTTCCGCTTGCACGACAAGCTGCTGTTGCTTGCCATCGGCGCCTTGGACGATCAGCGTTATCGGCACCATCTGGCCAGGTTTGATCTGGCCGTTCAGGTCGATGAACATGACATGCAGGTCACCTGGTTCCAGGCTGACGGTTTTCCCCTTCGGCAACTTGATTTCCCGCATCTGGCGCATCTCCATGACGCCGTCTTGCATGCGCATGTAGTGCAATTCAAATTTCTTCGAAATCGGGCTGCTGCCGCCAACCAGGGTCATGTCGGCATCGGCGGTAAGCTCCATGAAGCCAGCCGCGACCTTCTGGCCGGGGGCGGTGGCGCGTACCCAGGCATTGTCGATTTTGACGCTGTCGGCCAGGGTCGAGCTTGCAAACAGACAACTGGCAAGTATCAACGCGAGAGATCGTTGCATCGTGAGTCCTTTTCGTGGTTCACCCCGCCACATCGGCGGGGTGGCGACATTCTGCATCAGAATTTGACGTTCAAACCCGCATAAATCGAGCGGCCCATGCCGGGTACGGCGGTGCCCCATTGCGGGTAATTGGGCAGCGCCGGGTTGGTCATGGTGGTGCCTTGGCCGGCATAAGCGCCACCGGTGGGCAGATAGTAGAACTTGTCGAACAGGTTCTCGACGCCGAAATCGACGCGCACCCGCTTCCAGGCATGACTGCCGCGCAGATTGACCAGACCATAGCCCGGCGTCTTGATCTCGTTGCGCATGTCGGAAACGTCGTCCTTGGCGGTCACCAGCAGCCATTCGATGCTGTTGTCCCAGCCCGCCTGCTTGTGGGTGAGCGCGAGTTTGGCGTTGAGCGGCATGATGTTGTAGAGGCCGTCGCCGGTGTCGCGGTTCTTGCCTTTGGTGTAGTTCAGCAGGCCGTTCAGCGCGAAAGCGCCCCAATCGGTTGTTGCCAGCGGCATCTGACCGGAGAGATCAATACCGTAGATCCGCGCCGACTGATTGACGTATTTGAGGACGCTGAACGAGTCCGTTGCGGGGGCGGCGGGCAGGTTGGTTGCGGCATTCCATTGCACCGCGTCAATGTAATCGCTGACCTCGGCGTAATGCGGGGTGACCTTGAAGGTCCAGGCGTTGTCGTCCGCATGCCAATTGAAAGTGGCGGCGATCTTGTTGGACTTCTCCGGCTTCAGGTCGATGTCGCCGAGATAGCCGTTACCGTCGCCGACGAAGTTGTTCATCAACGCGGCCATCTGCCAGGTCGACCAGGTATAGCGCTCGTACACATTGGGCGAACGTTCTTTATGCGCAAAGCCGAACTCGATGTCCAGGTTGGCGTCGGCGGTGTAGCGCGCCAGCGCGGTCAGATCCAGGTTGTTGTCGGTTTTGCGGCGATCACGAGCATTGAATGCGGCCGCATCGCGGGCCTGGTTGCTCATCATGTTGGCCGGGTTGTAACCCACGACCTCGCCGGCATTCATTTTGACTTGTTCGACGCGGGCGCCCAGCAGGGTCATCCAGTCGGTGTGTTGACGCGATTGCCACTCGCCGAACAGCGCGGCGCGATCGCGTTCGCCGTCGTTGATGTTCCAGAACGTGCCCGGCCACATGCCGGCGCCGGATGGCGGCCACCAGTCGTCCAGCCGGTATTGCTGGACTTCGCCTCCGACGCGCAAACGATCTTTTGAGGTCAGCGGAATATCCGCCTTGACGATGACGCCGGTGGTTTTGCCTTCGGTGTACATCGGCATGCCGGCGGCGCAGGTGGTGCCGATCGGGGCGCAAGGGCTGCCATCGAGCGCCGTCGAGCCGCCGGAATCGGTGCCGTACCAGAAGCGTTTGTCCGCGCCGAAATCCATGAAGTGGTCGACTTGCTCGTGATAGATCCGCGTTTCCAGCTTGCCCCAGTCGTATCGACCCTGGTGGCGCAGGTTCAGACTTTTCTGGGTGTTGTCCAGCATGTCCATGCGTTGATTCGGATAAAGCTGAAACGGCATGTCCTGATAGCCCAGCCTGGCCTCGAACAGATGATTGTCGTTCTTGAGCGCCAGCCGCAGCGCATGATTGCGCGTTTCGTAGGCGGTCGAGCCGACTTCGTCGCGCGGCAGGGTATGACCGATTCTGCCGGTGAAGTCATAGGTTTTGAAGTCGTCGCCGGCTGTGTAATTGTCCGCCTGACTGCCAGCGCCGCTGTAGCTGATGCTGAATCGATCGGTGGCATGGGTGGCCGAAACATTGGCGCCGCGCGCCTGGTTGTTGCTTCGGTAGAAGGCGCCCACCTCGCCCTTGGTGATGCTTTGTTGTCCCGGCGCGGCGAATTCCGGCGCCCGCGATTCGGCGAGGATGGTGCCGCCGATGGCGTCGCCACCGCTGCTGACCGGGGCGATGCCGGCATAGACTTCGAGCGTCTCCAGATTGCTCGGGTCGATGTAGGACAGCACCGGGTTCATGTGGTTGGGGCAGGAGGCGATCAAATCCATGCCATCCAATTTGATGCGCAGCCGGTCATCCGCCAGGCCGTGAATCGAAGGCAGGCTGGAAACGCCCCCGGCGCCGTATAGCGATACACCGGGAATGTCGCGCAGCAGGCTGGCGGTATCACTGGTGGAGGCGCGCGAGCGCTCGATGGCCGCGTGCGGCAGCAGCGTCGCGCTCAGGGGGGGAAGGTGATTTCTTGGCGCGGTGACCAGAATTTCTTCCAGCAACGGGATTTCGGCGGCGCCGGCAAGGCCGGGCGTGATCGCGAACAACAGGGCTAGGGGTTTGATTTTCATGGCTGGGTTGGCTGCGTTGAGGGAAATGTTGCGGGCAAAAAAATGGCCCGCCTGCATGACAAGCGGGCCGAGTGATACGCGGACGTTTGATAACGTTACGGCGTATGGAAGCGCGTTGATCTTAGAGGGACCGGTTATCGACCGGAATGCGACAAGTTGTCGCAGGTGCTCTGACCAGCCCCGAACCAGCGGGACAGGCCGCTAGAATGCCGACATGCGCTGGCTGACAAGACTATTCCGGGTAGATCAAGAAATCCTGCCGAGCATGGCTCAGCAGCGCCTGATCAAGGTACGCGCCGCGCTGATACTCGGCGAGTGGTTCGGCATCTTGTTGTTGGTGCTGTTATTGCATGCGCGTCTGCCGTTGCTGACGCTGGCATTGGTTCTGGGCTTGCACGTCGTGCTGAATGGTGTCGCCTGGTTGCGGTTGCGCGCTGGCGGGGCGGCGTTGTCGGAAGTATCCTTGCAACTGGCGGTCGACGCCGCCTGCATCGGCGCGCTGGTGTATCTGACCGGCGGCTATGCCAATCCCTTCATTTCCCTGTTGCTGGTGCCGTTGATTCTGGCCGCCGTGACCTTGCCGGCGCTGCATGCCTGGGGCATGGCGTTGTGGGTTGGTGGTTTGTACACGTTGCTGATGCGCTTCTATCAACCGTTGCGGATCGAGGTTACACCCGAGGCGGCGGTCGATATGCACTTGTCCGGCATGTGGTTGAATTTCCTGCTCACCGCCGCGCTGGTGGCGGCTTTCGCCGGCCGCCAGGCGGCTTCCTTGCGCCGCCGTGATGCCGAACTGGCGCAGGCGCGTGAGCAGCGTTTGCGCGATGAGCAACTATTTGCTCTCGGACTGCAAGCCGCCACGGCGGCGCATGATCTGGCCACGCCGATGGCTTCGGTACGCATCACGCTGGACGAGTTGCGCCGAGAATACGCCGGCGACGATGAGTTGCATCAACCCTTCGAGCTGCTTTCGAGCCAGGTCGAGCGCATGCAATCCGTTCTGGATCGATTGGGTGATTCGGCGCGCGCCCGTGGCGGTCGATCCGGGCCGTCGATAGCGGCGCGGATCTGGTTGGCGCGGGTACTTGAACACTGGGGGTTGATGTGGCCGCAAGTCCGGGTTGCGCTGGAGCTCGACGACAGCCTGACGCAAGCGGCGCCGCTACTGGTGGAAAACCCGGCGTTGGAAGCGGTCTTGGTGGTGCTGCTCAACAATGCCGCGCAAGCTTCGCCCGACGCCGTGCTGCTGCGCGCGCGGCAACGTGATGCGCAATTGGTGCTGGAGGTCATCGATCGCGGCGGCGGGCTGGAATCGGGCAAGCACGCCGGCTGGGGTGTCGGCCTGGATCTGGCGCGAGCCGCTCTGGAACGCATCGGCGGACGTCTGGAAATCGGCGCCGCGGCGGAAGGTGGCGTCAATGCGCAAGTGGTTGTGCCGCTGGGCGGGGCGGTGGCGTGATGCAAAGCAGGGTGCTGATCGTCGACGATGATGAAGTGTTTGCGCGGACCCTGGCGCTGGCGATCAGCCGCCGCGGTTATGGCGTCGCGACGGCCGCCGGGGCGAAGGCGGCGCTGGCCTTGCTGGAGACGCAAACTTTCGACGCGGTGGTGCTGGATTTGCGGCTGGGCGCGGAATCCGGTCTGCATTTGATCGAACCGCTGCGGGAGCGGTTGCCGACGGCGCGAATTCTGCTGCTCACCGGTTATGCCAGCATCGCCACGGCGGTTGCCGCGATCAAATTGGGCGCCGTGCAGTACTTGCCCAAGCCGGCCAGTGTCGACGAGATACTCGCAGCGCTGGGCGATGCCGGCTGTGCGGCATGCGGCGATGCGGATGTCGAACCGGTGGCGGAGCCGCTGTCGGTGGATCGTCTGGAGTGGGAACACATCCAGAAGGTGCTGGCCCAGCATGAGGGAAATTTATCGGCGACCGCGCGGGCGCTGAAAATGCACCGCCGCACCTTGCAGCGCAAACTGGCGAAGCGGCCGGTCAGGGCCTGACCGAATCAGGGCGCCAGCGTTTCGATGAGAATATTGCGGTTGGTGTAGATGCAGATATCGGCGGCGATGCCGATCGATTCACGAACGATGGATTCGGCATCCAGTTCGCTATGCTCCAGCAGCGCGCGCGCCGCCGATTGCGCATAGGGGCCGCCGCTGCCGATGGCGGCGATGCCCTGTTCGGGTTCCAGTACGTCGCCGGCGCCGGTGATGATCAGCGTGCTGGTCCGGTCGGCAACCGCCAGCATGGCTTCCAGGCGCCGCAGGATGCGGTCGGTGCGCCAGTCCTTGGCCAGTTCGACCGCGCTTCTGACCAAATGGCCCTGGTGCTTTTCCAGTTTGGCCTCGAAGCGTTCGAACAGGGTGAAAGCATCCGCCGTGCCGCCGGCGAAACCGGCCAGTATGCGTTCTTGATAGAGCCGGCGGATTTTGCGCGCGCTGGCTTTGATGACGATGTTGCCCAGTGTGACCTGACCATCGCCGCCCATCGCGACCGATTCGCCACGTCGCACCGAAAGTATGGTCGTGCCGTGAAATTGTTCCATGTGTACTTTCCGAGAGGCGCGGTATTCGCCTCGAACGACTATGCGCGAGTCCGTCCCAAAACCACGGCGAACTGGCTGGCGCCAACGATGTGCAGCAGGGTGTTGACCAGTTCGTTGCCTTCCTTGAACAGGATCTTGCCGCCGGAGCTGGAGATGTTGATCAGCGTCTCGAGCAATAGCCCGACTACCGAAAAATCGATGCGTATCACCTGGCTGAGGTCTATTTCGACCTGCTGACGACCTCGCGCGTATTTCTTGAGTTCATTGAACTGGGCTTCGCTGCCGGGACCGATTTGGCCGGACAGCTTGAAAGCGGTGTCGGGGGTCGGGCTTGCCGGACTTTCCATGACGCTGTTGTTCTTGCTCGGCAAAGGTCGTGGCTGCGTATAGGACGGCGGGGAGACTTCGAAGGCGACGGCGTAATCGACTGCCGCATTCTCGAAATCATCCTCTTTGCCCAGCAATTGCAAAACGGCAAGCAACAGAAACCAGCCCGATTCGGTGAGGCGATCGCCCTGACGCGCCGCATCGAGACGCACGGCAAATCCGGGGCCGCCGATCAATTCGACGGGCTTGCGCATTTCATGCAGCCGGACGATGTCTTTCAGGATGGCGCTGGCGGTCTCTTCATCCGGGGCGAGGGTTTTCGATACATCCAGACGGACATACGGCGCGTGCGCGGCTTCCTGGAAAAAGCGGTTCTGCTTGACCCGTTCCAGGCTGCCGAATTTCTCGCCGTAAGACATCAATGGCGGTGGTGGCGTGACCGATTTTGGCCTGTCGCGCGGCGTCCAGGTCGGCGGGGAGCGCTCGAATTTGACCGCGAAATCGACCGCTGCATCCTCGAACGGGGCGGATTGGTCGCTCAGTTCATACAAGTCGAACAGCATGTACCAAGGCAGAGGATCGCGGTTGTCGTGGTGATCGAGAATATAACGATTCAACAACGTCGCCGTTTCGCCGATCTTGCCGTTGGCGTAAAGAACCGCCGCTTCTTCCAGTTCCGGCGGCAGCCCGCCGATGGCTTCCTGAACCTCGATGCCGCCGCCGGAAGCCTCGATTGGCGGTTTAGCCTGGGTATAGGATGGTCCCGGCCCGAACGCGTCGTTGCCTTCCTTCAGGAAGGCAAGAAAATCACCGGGCTTTTCTTTTCGGAAGAAAGAAAACACGCTACCTCTGTATTTGGTATGGACGATATGACCAAAGCATAACAGAAGCTGTTATAGCCTGTAGTGAGCGAATTCACAGCAAACCCGGATAGTTTGGCGATGCGCCCTCTACGCTGATTGAATCAAGGTGCCGATGCCCTTGTCGGTCATGATTTCCAGCAGCAAAGCATGTTCGACCCGGCCATCGATGATATGCACCGACTTGACGCCGCCCCTGGCGGCGTCCAGCGCTGACGCGATTTTCGGCAACATGCCGCCGGACAGCGTGCCGTCGGCAACCAGATCGTCGATCTTGCGCGGCGTCAGACCGGTCAGCAGGTTGCCGGCCTTGTCCAGCACGCCGGGCGTGTTGGTGAGCAGGACCAGTTTCTCGGCTTTCAGCACTTCGGCAAGTTTGCCGGCGACCACGTCGGCATTGATGTTGTAGGTTTCGCCTTCGCTGCCGACGCCGATCGGGGCAATGACCGGAATGAAATCGCCGGAATCGAGAAACGAGATCAGGCTCGGGTCGATCTGGGTGATTTCGCCCACCTGGCCGATGTCGATGATGTCCCCGGGTTTGTCCAGCGACGCCATCATGAGTTTCCTGGCGCGTATGAAGCGTCCATCCTTGCCGGTCAGCCCTACCGCTTTGCCGCCAGCCTGATTGATCAGATTGACGATGTCCTTGTTGACCTGGCCGCCCAGCACCATCTCCACCAGATCCATGGTTTCCGCGTCGGTCACCCGCATGCCCTGGATGAACTCGCCCTTCTTGCCGACTCGACGCAGCAGATCTTCGATCTGCGGACCGCCGCCATGCACGACCACCGGGTTCAGTCCGACCAGTTTCAGCAGCACCACATCGCGCGCGAAGGCCGCTTTAAGGATCGGATCGGTCATCGCATTGCCGCCATATTTGATCACCACGGTCTTGTCCCAGAAGCGCTGGATGTAGGGCAACGCTTCGGCAATGACTTTGGCTTTGTCGCCGGGAGATAAGTTGGCAATCGACATGGTTGATCCTGAAGGTGAGATGGCTTCGATTCTACAAAGCCGGGACGGCAACCACAGAAAAATGTTCAGGCCACCGTGAACGGCTGCGAGATTGATTAAGGATATCGCTATCTTGTTGTTTTTTAAAAACAACTTGCCGAAAAATGATGCTGCGCCTAGTCTGCCGATCGGGCACAACATGCATGCTCGATGTCAGAAATGGCGCCCGAATGAATTGGATCGCGAGTCGTTTGTCGCGATTCGCCAGGGCGGAAGTTCACGGTTCTATTTTGATTTGTTTGTCGCTGGTAAACCGATACACAGGAGGTTGAACATGACTACCAAGAAATCCGCTCTGACCCTGGCTCTGGGTTCCGCAATGGTTCTGTCGACGGTCGCCGCGCCAGTCGCCGCCGGCGAAAATCCGTTCGCGGCGGATCAGCTCGCCAGGGGATATATGGTTGCCCAATCCGACAAGGCCATGGAAGGCAAGTGCGGTGAAGGCAAATGTGGCGCCAAACCGAAGGCCAAGGAAGGCAAGTGCGGTGAGGGCAAGTGCGGCGCCAAGCCAAAGGCCAAGGAAGGCAAGTGCGGCGAGGGCAAGTGTGGCGCCAAGCCGAAGGCTATGGAAGGCAAGTGCGGTGAAGGCAAGTGTGGCGCCAAGCCGAAGGCCAAGGAAGGCAAGTGCGGTGAGGGCAAATGCGGCACCGCGAAGTAATTACCGGTTCGAGCGTTAAATGACGCTCCCGCGCCTGTCCGGCGCGGGACTCGGATTTCGGCGTGATCTGTTGCCTGAGCTTCAGGTCGCGCTGAAATCCGAATTTCCCCGCGCCATTGATTTCTTCGAACTCGCCCCGGAAAACTGGATCGATCTGGGGGGGCGCCACGCGCGTGACCTGCGCCAGTTCACCGAACGATTTACCTTCGTCTGTCATGGCCTGTCGCTGTCTCTGGGCGGTCCGACTCCACTGGATGAACTGTTGCTGCGCAAGATCAAGGTGTTCATGGCCGAACACCGGATGCCGCTCTACACCGAACATCTGTCCTACTGTTCCGACCACGGCCATCTTTATGACCTGATGCCGATCCCGCCTACCGAAGAAGCGGTGCAATATGTCGCGCGGCGCATCCGTCGCGTGCAGGACATCCTGGAACAAAAAATCGCCATCGAGAACGCCAGTTATTATGTCGCCGCGCCGATCGGCGAAATGGACGAACCAAGCTTCATCAACGCGGTGCTGCAAGAGGCGGACTGCCTGCTGCATCTGGATGTGAACAACATCTACGTCAACAGCGTCAATTTCAAGTTCGATCCGCTCGACTACCTGCGTCGGATGCCGGCCGAGCGCATCGTCTACATGCACATGGCCGGGCACTATCGGGAAGCGCCCGACCTGATCATCGACACCCATGGCGCGGAGGTGATCGACCCGGTCTGGCAACTGCTGGATGCGACTTACGCGCTGCTCGGCGCGCACCCGACCTGTCTCGAGCGCGATTTCAATATCCCGCCGCTGCAAGCATTGCTTGCGGAAGTGCAACGCATCGCGGAAATCCAGACGCAACATTCGCACAACGCCGCGCGAGCGGCCTGAGCATGGCGTTCCAGGACTACCAGCGGGCGTTTACCGCGCACATCCGCGATCCGCGCAACGTCGCCCGGCCCAAGGGCGCGGCGGCGCGGCGGATGAAGGTGTACAGCGACTTGCTGTACAACAACATGGACGGCTTTCTGCTGGCCTGCTTTCCGGTCTGCCGCAAGATACTCGGCCAGCGGCGCTGGAACCGGCTGGTGCGCGAGTTCTTTCGTGATCATGTTTGCCACACGCCATTGTTTCGGCGGATCCCGGAGGAATTTCTGCGGTTTCTCCAGTCCGAGTGGGCGGGGGCGGACGATTTCCCGGCATTCCTGCCCGAGCTTGCGCATTACGAATGGGTCGAACTGGAGCTGGATACTTCCAATGGCGATGCGCATCTGCCCACCTTCGATCCGGCGGGCGATCTGATGGCCGGCCGGCCGCTGCTCAATCCGGTACTGCGGGTGCTGGCCTATCGCTGGCCGGTGCACCGGCTGTCGCCGCGTTTCAAGCCTGACCAGCCGCCGACGCAACCGACCTTTACCCTGGCGTTTCGCGATGCCGGCTTCCAGGTTCGATTTATGCTGATCAACTCGGCCAGCGCGCGCTTGCTGAGCCTGTTTCAGGCGCATCCAGAACTGACAGGAAACGAAGTGGTCGGTCTGCTGGCGGGCGAAATGGCGATGCCGCCCGACAACTTGTTGAGTTATGCCCGAACTCTGGTACAAGACTTGCATGCACAAGGCGTGTTTCTTGGCGTGGCGACTTGAACAAGGCCCGGCGCGGTGCTGTAGAGAAATCCAGCGGTTGAACTGAGACGGTGATGAAAGTAGTATTGCCCGGTTTCACCTAAATTTTCATGGCCCGATCCGGTGTCGGGCGAGCCGCTCAGAGACACCCTCGGTTTGGAGCGCGCGCAGTGGTTAGTCGAGGGATGGATGGGTTAGCAGTAATGCGGTCAGCGGCAATGCCAGCAAGGCAGGGTTTGTACAATCCGGCACATGAACATGACGCGTGCGGGGTTGGTTTCGTCGCGCATATCAAGGGCGATAAAAGCCATGGCATCGTGCGCCAGGGTTTGCAGATTCTGAAGAATCTGACCCATCGTGGTGCAACAGGCTACGATCCCAAGCTCGGAGATGGTGCGGGGATTCTGATTCAACTGCCGGATGCCTTCCTGCGCAAGGAGGCGGACAAGGTGGGCATCGCCTTGCCGGCGGTCGGCGCATACGCCTGCGGCATGATCTTCCTGCCGCAATCCGGCAATGGTCGGCTGGCCTGCGAGTCGATCATCGCCCGCATCGTTCATGAAGAAGGCCAGACCGTCCTCGGCTGGCGCGATGTGCCGCGTGACAACGGCGATATCGCCGCCGCCGCGATCGCCATCGAACCGATCATGCGCCAGGTGTTCATCGGTCGCGGCGATGCGCAAGGCGCGGCCGACCAGAACGTCTTCGAGCGCAAGTTGTTCGTGATCCGCAAGCGCGTCGAGCATGCCGTGCGCGCGTTGAATCTGGATGACGGCGCGCAGTTCTACATTCCCTCGCTGTCGTCGCGCACCCTGGTTTACAAGGGCATGCTGCTGGCCGAGGAAGTGGGAACGTATTACCTCGATCTGCGGGATGAAACCATGGTGTCGGCGCTGGCCCTGGTGCACCAGCGGTTCTCCACCAATACCTTCCCGGCCTGGGATCTGGCGCATCCGTTCCGCATGATCGCCCACAACGGCGAGATCAACACCCTGCGCGGCAACGTCAACTGGATGGCGGCGCGCCACGGCGCGATGCAGTCCGCCGTGCTGGGCGACGACCTGGACAAGCTGTGGCCGCTGATCGCCGAAGGCCAGTCCGATTCGGCCTCGTTCGACAACGCGCTGGAACTGCTGGTGGCCGGCGGCTATTCGCTGCCGCACGCGATGATGCTGCTGATTCCGGAAGCTTGGTCGAACAATCCGCTGATGGATGAAGACCGGCGCGCCTTCTATGAATACAACGCCGCGCTGATGGAGCCGTGGGACGGCCCCGCAGCCGTCGCCTTCACCGATGGCCGGGTGATCGGCGCGACGCTGGACCGCAACGGTCTGCGCCCGGCGCGCTACCTGGTCACCGACGACGGTTTCGTGATGATGGCCTCGGAAATGGGCGTGCTGACCTTCCCGGAAGAAAAAATCATCAAGAAATGGCGTTTGCAGCCGGGCAAGATGCTGCTGATCGACATGGAGCAGGGCCGCATCATCGACGACGCCGAGGTCAAGCAGTCGCTGGCGCAGGCGCAGCCGTACCGCGAGTGGATCGAGAAATCGCGCTATTTCCTGGGCGATCTGCCGAAGATCGACGTCAATCTGGAACTGCCGGCCGGCCTGCTGGATATCCAGCAAGCCTTCGGTTACACCCAGGAAGACCTCAAATTCATCATGTTGCCGATGGCCACCAATGGCGAGGAAGCCACTGGTTCGATGGGCAATGACGCGGCTTTGCCGGTGCTGTCCGCGAAGAGCAAACCGCTGTATCACTATTTCAAGCAGTTGTTCGCGCAGGTCACCAATCCGCCGATCGACCCGATCCGCGAAGAACTGGTGATGTCGCTGGTGACCTTCATCGGCCCGAAGCCGAACCTGCTCGGCCTGCATGACCGTGCCGACGCGTCCGAGCCGCCGCTACGCCTGGAAGCCAGCCAGCCGGTGTTGATGCCCGACGAACTGGCCAAGCTGAAAGTCATCGACAGCCTGACCCGCAACCGCTTCCGGGCGCTGACCGCCGACATCACCTATCCGGTGGCGCAGGGCGCCAAGGGCATGCGCGATGCCATCGCCGCGCTGTGCGAAGCCGCTGAACAGTCGGTGCACGATGGTTTCAATGTGTTGATTCTGTCAGATCGCGCGGTCGGTCCGGAGCGCCTGGCGATCCCCGCCTTGCTGGCTTGCGCTGCGGTGCATCACCATCTGGTCAGCGCCGGCTTGCGCACCAATACCGGCCTGGTGGTCGATACCGGATCGGCGCGCGAAACCCATCACTTCGCGTTGCTGGCCGGTTATGGCGCGGAAGCGGTGTGTCCGTGGCTGGCGTTCGAGACCATCGCCGGATTCGGCCTGCCGGACAGCCACGAAGCGCAGAAGAAATTCGTCAAGGCGGTCGGCAAAGGCTTGTACAAGGTGATGTCGAAGATGGGCATCTCGACCTACCAGTCTTATTGCGGCGCGCAGATTTTCGATGCGATCGGCCTCAACAGCGCTTTTGTCGACGCCTATTTCCCGGGCACATCGAGCAATGTCGAAGGCATCGGCCTGCTGGAAGTCGCCGAGGAAACGCTGCGCCAGCATCAGGCGGCGTTCGGCATCGACCCGGTGCTGTCCAGCGCGCTGGAAGCCGGCGGCGAATATGCTTTCCGGGTGCGCGGCGAAGACCATCTATGGACGCCGGATTCGATCGCCAAATTGCAGAACGCGACGCGCACCGGCCAGTACGAAACCTACAAGGAATATGCCCGCCTGATCAACGATCAGAGCAAGCGGCACCTGACCCTGCGCGGCCTGTTCGAAATCAGGTCGACCGGCGCGCCGGTGCCGCTCGATGAAGTCGAGCCCGCCGCCAGTATCGTCAAACGCTTCGCCACCGGGGCGATGTCGCTCGGTTCGATTTCCACCGAGGCGCATACCGTGCTGGCGCTGGCGATGAATCGCATCGGCGGCAAGTCGAATACCGGCGAGGGCGGCGAGGACGCGGTGCGTTTCCAGCCGGTGAAGACCGACACCACCTTGTCCGAGTTGATCGGCAAGAGTCGGGTGGTCGCCGACATCCCGCTGAAAGCCGGCGATTCGATGCGCTCCCGGATCAAGCAGGTGGCGTCCGGCCGGTTCGGCGTCACCGCCGAATACCTGGCCAGCGCCGATCAGATCCAGATCAAGATGGCGCAAGGCGCCAAGCCGGGCGAGGGCGGTCAACTGCCGGGCGGCAAGGTGTCCGAGTACATCGCCAAGCTGCGTTTCTCGGTGCCCGGTGTCGGCCTGATTTCGCCGCCGCCGCACCACGACATCTATTCCATCGAAGATCTGGCGCAGCTCATTCATGATTTGAAGAACGCCAATCCGAAAGCCTCGATCTCGGTCAAGCTGGTGTCCGAAACCGGCGTCGGCACGGTTGCCGCTGGCGTGGCCAAGGCCAAGTCCGACCATATCGTCATCGC
>JAGUXX010000297.1 GCA_020061585.1 Betaproteobacteria bacterium
GTCGCCAACGATGTGGGCGTGGGTTTGAAAGACGTTCATTTCCATCCCAAGATTTATGGTTACTTTTAACTTCAGCGCTACTGCAATTACATGACCGTCCTAGCAAAAGTGCTAAGCATATTGGAATCAATACATGGTCGCCAGCAAAGCCACCGCTTGAGTGGATGACAGAGCAAGAGTGCGTTTTCAGAAAAAGCCCGCCTTCCCTCACGGGACGCGGGCTTTTCAATTTCAACTTACCAACCTCAACTCACCAACTGCCTGGCCAAAGCCACCTCGATGGAATCCCCATCCTGGTTCAGTACATCCAACCCTGATTCCGGCATGTCGCCGCTGGTGGACTGGGACACCGCGATCTTCTTGGCCATGAGTTCCAGGCAGGCCATCTGGGCGCTGCCCCGATAGCCCAGGAAGTACACGTCCACGTCCGACTTCTGGCCGATCCGCCAACTGCGGCGGGCGGCCTGTTGCAGGGTGTAGACGTTGTAGCCGGTGGTCAGGAAGACGATGGTCGGAAATTCCAGCATGTCCAGGCCGGTCTTGACCAGTTCGGGGTTGGTGATGAGCACCTCCACACCCCGGTCCACCTGCTCGAACAGCCAGTCTTCCCGTTTCGCGGCTTCCACGCTAGCCTTGAGCACCGCTGTCTTGAAGCCGTGCCTGTCCAGCATGGCCTTGAGGCGGGCGGTAGTGTCCCGCGTGCCGGTGTAGACCGAATACACGAGCACCCGCCGGCCGCGGGCCTTCTCCGACTTGCACAGATCGATGAGCTGTTGCTCCTTGGGGCCAACTTCGGTCTCGCCGAACTGGGCAGGAACGAAGGCCAATTGCTGGCGGGTGTGAGGATGCACTACCCGCTCATCACGAAAGCAGCAGTCTGGCCAGGCCAGCAGTACGTTCAACACGACGCCCAGCAGGCTCTTGTCCCCCTTGCGCAGGGCTTCCCGCAACTCGGACTTGAGGCTCTGCGCCAACTGCTCGTAGGCCTGCTGCTGGGTTTCAGTCATGGCCACCGCCTCGAAGTGCTCGCGATACGGCGGCAAGACGTTGCCGCCGATGTCCCTGAGTTTCAGGAACACGGTGCAGGGCACCACGTAGCGCATGATGCCCTTGGGTCCGAAACCCGGTCCCTTGGCGGTGCGATGGGTGATGATCCGGCCCCGGGCGGTACGGTGCGATGTGCTCTCGGTCTCCTTGTAGATGTCCTTCAGCACGCCGTGTTCGCGCATGAACTGCATGGCGGCCGGACCGAGGCTGCTGCGGGCGGAGTAGCCGAAGCCGTCCTCGATCATCGCCCTGGGGTTGAGCCGCCAGAGCAGGTAGAACAGATCGTCGGCATAGCCGCCCATCAAGGTGCCGGTGAGCAGCAGCGTCTTGCGACATTTGCGCGCCAGCACGCCCATGGCCTGGCCCTGAGCGGAACCCTCGTTCTTGTACTCATGCCCCTCGTCCACCACCAGGAGGCCGAAGTAGCCTTGGGGCAACTGGCGCTTGATGAACTCGGTGGGTTGGTAGCCGCCTTGTCCGAACGAGAACACCATGTTGGCCATGGCCCTTTCCATGCGCCGCGCTTGCCGGTCGTTGAAGAACAGGTCGCCTTCGGCGTTCATCAGGTTGATGAACTCGAACACGTTGTCCTCCAGCATACCGGCCAGCAGGTCTTCGCCGAAAGCCGAGACCAGGCGAGAGGCGGTCTTGTCGCCGATGGTGGGGATTTGCGTCAGGGCGTCCTGCAGCATTTCCGACTTGGGTTTCTCCTGGCCAAACCGATGCACCAGGGTCCACAGACGTTCCCCGCAGGCCGTGCAACTGCGGCGCGTCGTGTTCAGTTCGACGGGGGCCATGATGGCAGGCAATGGTTCGCCGTTCTCCCAGGTCAGGAACTCGCCGCACTTCGGGCAGGCCGCGTAGGCCACCCGCCGCCGGTCAGTTCCTTCCCCGACCACCCACTTGCGGGTGACAAAGGCCGGTCGCCAGTTGAACCCCATGCGCATGCGCACCCGCCCCATGACGAAAAATTCCGGCACCGACGGCGGCTTGCGCATGGCGCGGATTTGCAACAGTTGCCTGAGCGTGTCCGGACCGTTGAGGATCCAGACGCGGGCCTCGGGGACGGTCTCCCGAATCTCCCGCCGCCACTTGTAGACCAGGTGCGGCGGCGAGATCACCAGGGCACGGCCGTAGCCTTCCCGGTGCATCACGGCGGCGGCGGCGATGGCCATCATCGTCTTGCCAGTCCCCATCTCGGCGTTGATGACGGCGGCCGGCTGGTTTTCATCGACCAGCAGCCGGGTCACTGCCTGCACGACATCGCGCTGGGCCGGGAAGGGCTTGCGCAACAGGCCGGCCATGGCCAGATCCCGCTGGGGATTCGGCCGGCTGGAATAGACGGCGGGGTTCTGGGATTGCACCACATGCAGCAGGCCATCGCCGAACTCGTCGATGAACCGGGTCAGCGGCATGTGGTGGGTTTGCGGCTCGCTGGGTTCGAGTTCGCGGGTTTCAAATTCAATGTGCGACATGATTTCTCCTTGAAATGAAAAACGCGGAGAAATCTCCCCCCAGCGGGGAAGGCTTCCCCGCGGGATAGATGAAACAGGATGTCAGTCCTCGAAGTGACCCTTCGAAAGACCGGACTGATTGAGTATGGAGTTGAGTGTTCCGGGACGGATTTCCTTGCGCCCGGCAGGGACGATCACGACGTGTTCCCCGTCAGTCAGCTTGATATGGCTGCCTCGCTGGGAAACCTGCCTAAAACCTGCCCGATACAGTGCCTTCAACACCTCGGCGGTGGAATACCGCTTAGGCATCGATCCGCATTTCCCCCAAGCGCACCCGGGTAGGTGGCAGCAGGGGCTCGTGCTGGTTGGCGTCATCGAAATAGAGTTCCAACGCCTCCTTGAGGTTGGCGATGGCCTCATCCTGAGTATCGCCCTCACTGGCGACATCCACATCCAGGCATTGGGCAACGTAGGCGTCGTCCTCTTCCCAGGTCACGTAGTGCAGTGTTCGCATGATTTTTGGCTCCGTGTAGGTTGCAAGTATCACTCCGTGAGGAGCAGTCCGAGCACTTCCAGCATGTTCTCCCGCAGCTCATCCAGGGTTTTCCCCTGGGAATGCGCGCCGGGAAAACCGGGTACATAGCCCACGAACAGCCCGGTCTGGGGGCAACGTTCGATAACGGCATTGAATTGACGCATTGCATTTACTCCGATCATGAGTTTCTCCATTGTAGCGAACGGGAACCCCGCCCGAATTGTGACGTGTGACTCCCTTTCAGGTTGCGACTAGGCGATTCAGGCGGCGAGCGCCAGGTTTTCCAGGGCCCGGTTTGCGAGCGTCAACTCACCCGCCTTCACCATCCCGGAAACAGTCTCCGGGAAGCTTTCCGGCAGGCTGATCCGGGCGGCGCCGATGCGGCCCAGAGGCGGATAAACGGTCTCCCGCATCAGGGTGACCACATCGCCGTCGGTTCGAAGCAGGATTGCCTGCTGCCAGGTATCAAGCAGCGGCACCGGCGAGAGCAGCTTGTACAGCGCCCAGGCACGGCCCCAGATGACTTCGAGCGGGTTCGATGCAGGATGGACACTGTCCACCAGCACCCAGGCCACGCGATTGCTGCGGTCCGGTCGAATCAGGGCCGGGTCGTACAACCAGACATGGGCCAGGTTGCCGAACAGGTTGTCCCGAGGCAGCTTGCCGGTGAATTTCTCCAGCCGGTCGGCGTTACCCACGTACACCACTTGCGCCTGACCACCCGGTTCTTGCAGATGGAAAGCGCTGAGCCCCCCTTCCGCCGCCTTCAGGGTGAAGGCCGCGAGCAGTTGCTGGATGGCGGTGTCCCGCCCGTAGAGCGAGAGAAACATGAGCTGGCCGGATTCATCCCGCACGCAGGCGTCGGCGTACAGGTCGGACAGTTCCTTGAGTTTGAACAGCATGGCGATCTCCTATGCTAATGCGCGGAGACGCCCTCCCCGTGGGGAAAGGGCTTCCCCGCTGGGTTTGAAATCAACGAACGGCGGTACAGGGCTAGAGCAGGCCTCTTTCCGCCATGGACAGGGATTCCCGTCCGGCGATGATGAAATGGTCGATCACCTTGATGTCCACCAGAGCCAAGGCCTGACGCAAGGTCTGCGTCAGCCAAGTGTCGGCCTGGCTGGGCTCCGCCACCCCGGAGGGATGGTTGTGGGCGAAGATGACGCCAGCGGCGTTGTACTCCAGGCTGATCTTGACGATTTCCCGGGGATAGACGCTGGTCTGGGTGAGTGTTCCCCGGAAGCATTCCCGGGCAGCGATCAGCCGGTTCTGAGAATCCAGAAACAACACCACAAAGACCTCGTAGCCGAGTGGCGACACAGCAGTGCGAAAGTAATCACGGACTGCCTGGGGCGAGGACAGCGTATCCCACTGCCGCAAACCTTCTTCCAGGCCACGCTTGACCAGTTCACGCGCGGCATCGATCCGCAAGCGGACCCGACCCCACGCCTTGACTGGCGTGGATTCACAAACCCGGTGGTCGACACCGGCGGATTGGCAGAACAGTTGATAAAGGGAACCCTGGTTTTCCTGCAGCAGGTTGTCGGCGACGTTCTCGCCGACCAGAGCGGTCAATAGATCGAGATTGGACATCTGGGTGACGACGGGCATGGCGATCTCCGAAAAGAAACGGGGACACCACGCCCCTCGCGGGGATCGGTATCCCCACGGGGTGGAATGAACGGACGAAATCCCGGGCCTCGCGGCCGTGCTCGTTACAGGGACTGACGAGCTTCTTTGCAAACCACTTATGGCGATCCTTGACGGGGATCGGGCGGGCTGAAACCGACAGCCGGCGGTTGGAACACGGTTCACCTGCTTTTCCGGGAAGGCCAGATCGGCCGCCCTGGAAAAGCCCCTCGGGTGAGGGGCGAGAATTGATGCGGGAAGTCTTGCCCTATCCCAGCTCCAACTGCTGCCAGAGCGCTTGAACAGTTTCAGGATCCACCAGTACCGCGTGATCAACCACGCAGGCCAGGCTGCTGCCGCCACCGGCCTGGGGGACCGGTACGGCATCGCGGGCGCCATCGATGTCGTAATCGACGACGACCAACTCCATCGGGACATTGGCTGAAACCCCCTGGACGACACCGCCCTCCACACCCACGTAAACCCGGATGGGCTCGGGCGCGGTTTGGCAGCGGCAGTGGTTTCCATCCAGGGCGTCCTGGGCGGCCAGGGCGGCGGCGTGCGCCTCGTCCAGATCCTCCCAGGCAACGGAATCGCCTGATTCCTCGCCACGCCGATAGGCCTCCACCAACAGGCTACAGGCCCGCATGGCGGCGGCCTCGCGGCGCAGTTTAAGAACACTCGCATCCGGCGCCGGCCAAGCCTCCACATTTGCGATGACCTCGAACACCAGACACTGGTCATCCTTCTCCTCGTAGTCGTCGAAGAGCAGCGGCATAAGCCCGGTATCGTCCCAGATTGCGCCTTCATCGAAAGCCAGCTGGGCTTTCAGGACGGCTTCCTCCGGCGAAGCCGCTTCGATACCCATCAGGACGCGGTGCGCATAGTCCAAACCGTACTGCACGATGTAGCGGTTCATGTCGCGCCCTCCACCCGACGTTGCTCGACCACCTTGGCGAGAATCCGGGGCGGCAGGCGGTAGCGAGAACCGGCGTATTCGCCGATCAGTCGGCGGCCATGCTTCTTGATGACTCTGGCTTCAGGAATCGAAAGACCCGCGAAGACCAGGAGATCACCCACCGCCACCTTGCGATTACGGGCGGCGTGCCAGGCACGGACCTGCTCGCGCCAATCCGGGTTGGCCACCGGAACCATGTCCAGGTAGGCCAACGGGCAGGTGTAGTAGCAAGGCCCCATGCTTTCGCATAGATCCTTGTAACCCCAGCCGTAGCCGCGCTCGCAGGCCAGTAGATCGCAGCCGATATAGCGCCGGATTTGCTCGCCTGGCCCGTTAGCTTCCCAGACCGTCCACAGCACATTGCCGACGGCGGCGTGTCTGAGACATTGATGAATGACGCCACCGGACTCTGCGCTCCGCGTGCGACGCTGGATCAGTTCCTTGCGGGTTTGATACTGGGTGAATAACCATCCCATGATGCTTTCCTCCTTGAAGAGCCGGAGGGACACACCTGCCATGTCCAGGGCGGCGCACCACCCCGGCGGGTTGAGAACGCCCCTGAAGGGGCATGGACTTCACTTGCTTTACTGCGACAGGCGGCTCGAACCACGAACCGTCTGGTAGCGCTGCATCAGTCTTCCAACGGCAGCATGATGGTCAGGACCGGTTCGCCCTGATCGCCTGGGCCGACGTGCACATGCAAGTCGACTTCGCGCGCCTGAAGCGACTTCCCGTCACGGGGCACCACGAACAACCGGAAGGGCAGGCGATTCGACTGTCTGGCACCAGCACATGCGCGAATGGCAAAGGACGCCATCCAGAGCACGTCCCAAAGTCGGCCGGTTTCGTCCTGGTGAATCTGACGGTCGGAGTCTTCCTGCTGCCAGGCCACGCACTGCGCCCAGACTTCGGCACTGAGCGCGACGGGAAAGCGGAAACCTGCCTCGCGGGCGAGTTCCGTGGCATCGATCAGCACGCCATCGGCGATGGCCTGGGCGCGGGTATAAACAAAGATGACGTTTTCCGCGGTGAACAGCGGTGATGCGTTGCTTGTTTCGGTATGCATGGTGATCTCCTTCGAATAATGCGGAGACGCCTTGCCCCCTTGGGGGATAGGCTCCCCACGGGGTTGAATGAACAAACGAAATCCCGGACCTTGCGGCCGTGCTCGTTACAGGAACTGACGAGCCTCATTGCAAACCACTTATGGCGATCCTTGACGGGGATCGGGCGGACTGTGAACGACAGTGGGCGGTGGAACGCTTACTTCACACTTACCTGCGGAACCCGTGAATCTCCCGCGCCCGCTGGAACCCGACCCAGACGCCGTCCTGGTCGAGTCCGCGCGA